>NZ_JAJEJR010000001.1:948596-1264795 GCF_021390595.1 Paraburkholderia sp. HP33-1
GTCCCCCAGCGCCTGCCGCGCCTTATCCAGTCGGCTAGTTCAGCGCGACGTCAATTGCCGTCGTGATTGAAATCAGTACAATACCCCGCGAACAGGCTTCCCCGGCGGGCTCCACGGCCACGTCCGGCTTTCCAGCGCGCCAGCGGAAGCCGCGCAACAAAACAGCTTGCCCGCATCGCGGGCACCCCGCCTAACCCTGTTGTTTCGTTTCGCTTTTTTTGAAAACTCAACGCATTGTCCACGGCCCTGTCCACAGGACCTGTGGACAACGATGAACCGACGCACCGAGTCAATCATGTCTACGAAAAAGCCAAACGCCGCGTATAGCGAAGCGTCGATCAAGGTGTTGAAGGGTCTGGAGCCGGTCAAGCAACGACCCGGCATGTACACCCGCACCGAGAATCCGCTGCACATCATTCAGGAAGTCATCGACAACGCGTCGGACGAAGCCCTCGGTGGCTACGGCCGGCAAATTACGGTCACGCTGCACGCCGACCATTCGGTCTCGGTTGACGACGACGGCCGCGGCATTCCGTTCGGCCTGCACCCAGAAGAGGGCGTGCCGGTCGTCGAAATCGTTTTCACGCGCCTGCATGCGGGCGGCAAGTTCGACAAGGCCGCCGGCGGCGCCTATACGTTCTCCGGCGGCCTGCACGGTGTCGGCGTCTCGGTGACGAACGCACTGTCCACGCGACTCGACGTCACCGTGTGGCGCGACGGCAAGGTGGCTGAGTTGAGCTTCGCGCACGGTAACGTCGCGAAGCCGCTCGAAGTGCGCGCCGCCGCGAAGGGCGAGAAGAAATCCGGCACGCGCGTGACCGCGTGGGCCGATCCGAAGTACTTCGATTCGCCGAACCTGCCGCTCGGCGAACTGCAGCGTCTGCTGCGCTCGAAAGCGGTGCTGCTACCGGGCGTCGAAGTCACGCTCGTCAACGAAAAAACCGGCGAGCAGCAAAGCTGGAAATACGAAGACGGCTTGCGCGGCTATCTGCTCGAAGGCATGAACGGCAGCGATCTGCTGATCCCGCTGTTCGAAGGCGAGCGTTACGCGGAAAGCTCGCGTTCGAGTGAAGAGACGTTCGCCGAGGGCGAGGGCGCGGCATGGGTCGTTGCGTGGAGCGAGGAAGGTCCGCTCACGCGCGAGTCCTACGTGAACCTTATTCCGACGCCTGCGGGCGGCACGCATGAGTCGGGTTTGCGCGACGGTCTTTACCAGGCGGTCAAGAGCTTCGTCGAGTTGCACAACCTTCAGCCGAAGGGCGTGAAGCTGCTCGCCGAAGACGTGTTCGCGCGCGTGTCGTTCGTGCTGTCGGCAAAGGTCTTGGACCCGCAGTTTCAAGGGCAGATCAAGGAGCGTCTGAATAGCCGCGACGCGGTCAAGCTCGTGTCGTCATTCGCGCGGCCGGCGCTCGAATTGTGGTTGAACCAGCACGTCGAGCACGGCAAGAAACTCGCGGACCTCGTGATCAAGCAGGCGCAGGCGCGTACGCGCGCCGGGCAGAAGGTCGAGAAGCGCAAGAGCTCGGGTGTCGCGGTGCTGCCCGGCAAGCTGACCGATTGCGAATCGACGGAAATCGGGCGCAACGAGCTGTTCCTCGTCGAGGGCGACTCGGCGGGCGGCTCCGCGAAGATGGGTCGTGACAAGGAGTACCAGGCGATTCTGCCGCTGCGCGGCAAGGTGCTGAACACGTGGGAAACCGAGCGCGATCGCCTGTTCGCGAACAACGAGGTGCACGACATTTCGGTGGCGATCGGCGTCGATCCGCACAATCCCGACGACAAGGTCGATCTGTCGAATCTGCGCTACGGCAAGATCTGCATTCTGTCGGATGCGGACGTCGACGGCTCGCACATCCAGGTGCTGCTGCTCACGCTGTTCTTCAAGCATTTCCCGCAGCTGATCGAGCGCGGCCACGTGTGCGTCGCGCGTCCGCCGCTGTTTCGCGTCGATGCGCCCGCACGCGGCAAGAAGCCCGCGCAGAAGCTCTACGCGCTCGACGAAGGCGAGCTCGAGGCGATTCTCGACAAGCTGCGCAAGGACGGTGTGCGCGACAACCAGTGGTCGATCAGCCGCTTCAAGGGCCTCGGCGAAATGAGCGCCGAGCAGCTGTGGGACACCACGATGAACCCCGACACGCGCCGCCTGCAACCGGTCGCGCTCGGCGAACTCGACTACGACGCGACCGTCGCGCGCATGACCATGCTGATGGGCAAGGGCGAAGCGGCGTCGCGCCGCAGCTGGCTCGAAGAAAAGGGCAACGAAGTGGAAGCGGACATCTGAGCGCGTTGCGCTTCAGTTTCAGCTTCACGCGACATACGACACTTCAAGCCAAACACGGACACGGAATCTAGATGGACGACGATAACACTCTCGACCTTTTCAACGAACCGCCGTCGGATAGCGACGTGCTGACGCTCGGCAACTACGCGGAGCGCGCGTACCTCGAGTATGCGGTCAGCGTGGTCAAGGGGCGCGCGCTGCCGGACGTTTGCGACGGCCAGAAGCCGGTGCAGCGCCGCATCCTGTTCGCGATGAACGAGATGGGCCTCGGCGACAACGCGAAGCCGGTCAAGTCGGCGCGCGTGGTCGGCGACGTGCTCGGTAAGTATCACCCGCACGGCGACCAGTCCGCGTACGACGCGCTCGTGCGTCTCGCGCAGGACTTCTCGATGCGCTATCCGCTGATCGACGGCCAGGGCAACTTCGGCTCGCGCGATGGCGATGGCGCGGCGGCGATGCGTTACACCGAAGCGCGTCTGACGCCGATCGCGAAGCTGCTGCTCGGCGAAATCGACCAGGGCACGGTCGACTTCATGCCGAACTACGACGGCTCGTTCGAAGAGCCGAAGGTGCTGCCGGCGCGTCTGCCGTTCGTGCTGTTGAACGGCGCATCCGGCATCGCGGTGGGTCTCGCCACGGAAATCCCGTCGCACAACCTGCGCGAAGTCGCGAGCGCGGCAGTCGCGCTGATCCGCCATCCGAAGCTTTCGCACGCGGAACTGATGCAGCTTGTGCCGGGGCCGGACTTCCCGGGCGGTGGCCAGATCATTTCGAGCGAGGCGGAGATCGCCGCCGCGTACGAGACCGGCCGCGGCAGCCTGAAGGTGCGTGCGCGCTGGAAGATCGAAGACCTCGCGCGCGGCCAGTGGCAACTCGTGATCACCGAACTGCCGCCGAACACGGCCGCACAGAAGGTGCTCGAGGAAATCGAAGAACAGACCAACCCGAAGATCAAGCTCGGCAAGAAGGCGCTGACGCCCGAGCAGTTGCAGACGAAGCAGACACTGCTCGCGCTCGTCGACGCGGTGCGCGACGAATCGGGCAAGGATGCGCCGGTACGCCTCGTGTTCGAGCCGAAGTCGAGCCGCATCGACCAAACCGAGTTCGTCAACACGCTGCTCGCGCACACGAGCCTCGAATCGAACGCACCGCTGAACATGGTGATGGTCGGGGGCGACGGCCGGCCGCGTCAGAAGGGCTTGAGCGAAATCCTGCACGAGTGGATCGCGTTCCGTTTCGCGACGGTGACGCGGCGCACGCGGCATCGTCTGTCGAAGGTCGACGACCGGATTCATATTCTCGAAGGCCGGATGATCGTCTTCCTGAATATCGACGAAGTCATCCGCATCATCCGCGAATCGGACGAGCCGAAGACCGCGCTGATGGCCGCGTTCGGTCTCACCGACCGCCAGGCTGAAGACATCCTCGAAATCCGGCTGCGTCAGTTGGCGCGTCTCGAGAAGATCAAGATCGAGAAGGAGCTGGCCGAGCTGCGCGAAGAGAAGGCCCGGCTCGAAGAGCTGCTCGGCAGCGAATCGGCGATGAAGCGCCTGCTGATCAAGGAAATCGAAGCCGACGCGAAGCAGTTCGGCGACGAGCGCCGCACGCTGATCCAGCAGGAAAAGCGCGCGACGTTCGAAGCGCGCGTGGTCGACGAGCCGGTCACGGTCGTGGTGTCGCAGAAGGGCTGGGTGCGCGCGCTGAAGGGCCACGGGCTCGACACCGCGGGCTTCACCTTCAAGGCCGGCGACGGCCTCTACGCGGCGTTCCAGTGCCGCACACCCGACACGCTGATCGCATGGGGCAGCAACGGCCGTGTCTATTCGGTCTCGGTGGCTCAACTGCCCGGCGGGCGTGGCGATGGCGTGCCGGTCACGTCGCTGATCGAGCTCGAATCGGGTAGCCATCTGATGCACTACTACGCGGCGTCGGCGGAGCAGGCGCTGTTGCTCGCGTCGAGCAACGGCTTCGGCTTTATTGCGAAGGTCGGCGACATGGTGAGCCGCGTGAAGGCCGGCAAGTCGTTCATGACGATCGACGCGGGTGCCGCGCCGCTCGCGCCGATGCCGATGCTGCCGGACGCGGCGCAGGTCGCGTGTCTGTCGTCGGGCGGGCGTCTGCTCGTGTTCGGCCTCGACGAGATGAAGACCTTGTCGGGCGGCGGGCGCGGCGTCACGCTGATGGGGCTCGACGGCAACGAAACGCTCGTGCAGGCGCTGGCGATCAACAAGGCCGGCGTGATGCTGATCGGCACGCGCCGTGGTGGCCGTGTCGACGAGGAGAAGCTTGCCGGCGGCGAGCTTGCGGCGCATGTCGGCAAACGCGCGCGCAAGGGACGTGCGCCCGACAGCAAGATGAAGCTCGACGGCATGCGTCCGGTGCTGCCGGCTTAGTGGAGTCGATTTAACGTAGTTTGACGCTGTAAAACCACGGGCGCCTGCTAGCATGCGGGGCGCTCGCGGTCTGTCTTAATAAAGTCCGTCGCGCGAAGGGTTTGGAAAGCAAACGGGGAGCGGCTCGCTCAGTTGCTGTTGAGCGGGATCAAGTGTCCTAAACGGTGTGGCGTCGTCGGGAGAGGAAAACAATATGAACAAGGCTATCGAAGTCGCGCTTTTTCTGCATCTGCTTGGGGTGGCGGTGTGGGTCGGCGGTATGGTGTTCGCGCATTTCTGCCTGCGCCCGGCGCTTGGCGATCTGTCGCCGCAACTGCGCCTGCCGCTGTGGGAGTCGGTGTTCGGCCGCTTCTTCAACTGGGTCGGCGTGTCGGTGCTCGTGATCCTGATCACTGGCGGCTTCCTGCTGACGCAATTCGGCGGCGCTCACGCGCTTTGGCCGCTGCATGCGATGGCCGGTCTCGGCATCGTGATGATGCTGATCTTCGGGCATATCCGCTTCGCGGTGTATCCGCGCATTCGCCGCGCGGTGCAGGCACAGAAGTGGCCCGACGGCGCGCAGGCGGTCGGTACGGTCCGCCGTCTCGTGCTGATCAATCTCGTGCTGGGCGTCGTGACGATCGGCGTCGCGGTGCTCGCACGCGGGTTCTGATCGCCAGTTCGCCGATGGCGCGGCCGGCGTAGCGCGGCCCGCGCCGCGTCAGGTCGTAGCGCCGTACGCGAGCCACAAACCGCACGCCACCGCCACCGTTCCATACACGGCATACACCGGCACCTTCAGCTTCGCGAAGCACGTCGCGGAGAATGTCGCGGTCAGCAGATAGATCGGCTCCAGCGGTACATGCACGGCGATGCGCAGCACCGCGACCGCGAGAAACGCGGTCGTGACTGCGCGCAGAATCCTCATGCCGTGCTCGAAGCGCGGGTTCGCCTTCAACTGATGCAGATGCCGCTGCGCAAGCACGACGAGGCATCCCGACGGCACGAACAGCGCGAGCGTCGCGATCAGCGCGCCCAGCCAGCCATCGACCAGATAACCGAAGAACGGCACCACGTTCAGCAAGGGGCCCGGAGACAACGGCGACAGCGAAAACGCGAGCGTGAAGTCGTTATCCGATACGCCGACTGCCGGCGTGACGAACAGCGTCTTGAGCACCGGCAACGCCGAGAAGCCGCCGCCGAACAGCGTCATGCCGGCGCCCGCAAGGCGTGGCCACAGCAGCGCGAGTTCATAGCGCTGCGGCAGCGGCAGCGCGAACAGCACGAGTAGCGCGCTGAGCCCGGCCAGCAGCCGATAGTCGCCGCGCTCCAGCGACACGGTGAGACGCGAGTCGCGCTCCGGGCTCGCGAACCAGCCGGTGCCGAAGGCCGCGCCGAGCATCACCACATAGGCCGCGGCGTTGTGCGCATAGAACAGCGCAATGCTGCCGAGCAATGCCGCCGTCCATTCGAGCTTGCCGCGCACGAGCGCGCGGGTCTGCTTGTACCAGGTGATCGCGATCAGCGTCGCGAGCACGACGCTGAAGTGATGCAGCAGCGTTTGCGACGCGATCGTGTGCACGATGGACACGCGGTAGAAGATCGCGAACAGCGTCATCAATGTGAAGAAGGGCAGCACGCATGCCACACCGGCGACCCATGCGCCGGCGCGTCCGCGCAACGCGTGTCCGAGCTGCACAGCGACATTGCAGCCGACGGGTCCCGGCACCATCCACGCGAGCGCGATCAGATCCGAGAACGCCACGCGCGACAGCCGCCGCTGGCGTTCGACGTAGTGATGCTCGAGCTGCGCCATCAACGCGAGGCCACCCCACGACAGCGCTGACAGGCCGAACACAACCCGAAACAGCGTCCATAGCGGTTCCCGTTGCCCACGGCGGGCAGCCTCCTCGCTCGTGATGGTCTGCATCGGCGCTGCGGTGGCCCGCCGTGCGGGCGTCCGTCCTTTAATTGTTGGTGCTCGATACGCTGTTCATGTTGTCGGTTTCGTGCACGGCGCGGCGGCCGCCGACGTTGTTCACGCCACATACGCCGAAGCGCTCGAGCAGCGCCGGAATCGCCTCCACCGGCACCGGACGCGAGAACAGGAAGCCCTGTGCCTCGATATGGCCGAGCGCGGCCAGCCACGCAATCTGCTCCTCGGTCTCCGTGCCTTCGACCACCACCGTGAGCCCGAGCGAGCGCGCGAGGTTGACGATCGCGGTGACCATCACGCAGACGCTGCGGTCGCCCGGAATCGCCTGGACGAACGAACGGTCCACCTTCAGCGTATCGACGGCGAAGCGGTTCAGATAGGACAGCGAAGAATAGCCGGTGCCGAAATCGTCGAGCGCGATGCGGACGCCGAGACGCTTCAGCGCAAAGATTTTTTCGGCGACGACTTCCGGATATTCCATCATCGTTGTCTCGGTGATTTCGAGCTCGAGGCGGCGCGCGGAGATGCCGGTTTCCTCGATCGCGCGCGAGATCGTTTCGAACAGGTCGCCGCGCCAGAACTGCACCGCCGAAATATTCACCGCGAGCGACAGCGTGTCGTAGCCCTGGTGCTGCCATTGCGCGAGCTGGCGGCACGCCGTCTCGATCACGAAGTCGCCGATCGGCACGATCAGGCCGGTCGATTCGGCCACGGGGATGAATTCGCTGGCCGGGATCAGTCCGTGCTGCGGATGATTCCAGCGCAGGAGCGCTTCGAAGCCGGTGATGCAGCGACGCGTCAGATCGATCTTCGGCTGATACGCGAGGAACAGTTGCCCTTCGTCGAGCGCGACGCGCAACTGCTGTTCCCACTTCATCAGATGGTCCGCGCGATGTGACAGATGCGGCGAATAGAACTGGTAGCAGTTCTTGCCGGCGTCCTTCGCGCTGTACATCGCGAGGTCGGCTTTCTTCAGCAGGTCGATCTCGTTTTCGTTCGCGACCGAGTACAGCGCAATACCGATGCTCGCATGCAGCACGAACGAGCTGCCGCGCACCTCGAACGGCTTTGAGAACACATTGCTGGCGGCTTCGGCGAGCGTGACCGCGCGCTTCTCGACATCGTCACCCTTGATCACGACGACGAACTCGTCGCCGCCGATGCGGGAGAGCGCGCCGCCGTCGCCGACCGCGGCGGACAGGCGCGAGGCCGTCATCTGCAGCACGATGTCACCGGCGTTGTGGCCGAGCGTGTCGTTGACGGTCTTGAAGTTGTCGAGATCGATAAAAAGAATGGCGAGGCGGCCAAGATTGAACGGCTGCGCGACGTCCTGGCGCAGCGCCTGCAGCGTCGCATAGCGATTGCGCAGGCCGGTCAACAGATCGTATTCGACGAGATGCGTCATCTCGCGCTCGCGGCCGAGCAACTTGCCGATCAGGCCGGTCGCGACCGCGAAGAAGCTGAGCATGGCGAGCGAGACGAAGCCCGCCATCAGCAGATAGACGTTGCGCGTGTGGTTGTAGTCGGCGAATTCTTCGCCCTGCGAGAGACCCACGAGCACGCCGAGCGGATAGCCGTCGATGTGCCGGTACGACACGATGCGCGTGACGTTGTCGATCGAATCGACGTAGATGCCCGACACGTGCTCCGAAGTCGGATACGTGCCGCTCGCGGTGAACGTGCCGCTCGCCTTGTCCGCGTTGCCGGTGCGGCGCGCGAGCACCGTGCCGCTGTCCGAGATGACCGCAATCACGCCTTCGCGGCCGATCGCCGCGTTGTTGTAGAAGTCCGACGTGAAATAGCTCGGGTCTTCGGAGACGACGACGACGCCCGCGAACGAGCCGTCCGGATGATTCAGACGCCGCGTCATCTGCAGCGTCCAGTGACCCGATATGCGGCCGAGCACCGGCTTGCTGATGTATAGCTGGTCGTCGTTCTCGTGCTCGTGGACCTTGAAGTGCTCGCGGTCGGACAGGTCGATGTGAGCGGGATTGGGTTCGGCCGTATTAGCGATCAGTCTGCCGTGCTCGTCGATCAGCGACACCTGCACGAGCGTTTCGCTTTGCACGACGCTTTTTTCGACCGTGCTCGCGAGATCGAAATGATCGGGCGTCTTTTCGTACTCGTATTTGACGAAGCGCGTGATCTGATCGACCTGGTGAATCGCCTTGATGGTGTGCTGCTCGAGCGCTGCGGAAAGAATTGCGGACGACGCCATCGCTTCGCGGTACGTTGCATCCTTTTCTACCGACAGCCGCGCAAAGATCACGGTCCACAGCAGGACCAGTACCACTATGCCGAGAGCGGGAATGACGAGCAACGCACGACGGCGTGTGGCCATTGGATCGCGGTGTGGCCTGGTTTCGCGCGGGTCGGAGAAACGGGACTGAGTCATCGCTCGGCCCTTGACTGGGTGTTAGCCGCTTGCAAACGCACGGGCATCGACTGCGCGAAATAGTTGGATAGCTGCATGGTGACCAAGGTGCCAAAGCTGCCGCGCAGGAGGAGAGGGCGTTGCGCCGCGCCTGACCGTCCGCAGGTCATCGGATACGGTTCGTTCGTTATATCCGTCTCGATATTACTGAATGCCACTGGATTAAGGAAGCGTCCGGGCATGGGGTATACGCTGGCGCGCCGGGCGCGACGAATTCGGAGAACCAGGTATGGCAATGCCATCGCGCTGCGGCTTTTTGTGGTGTGTCGCGGCGACATGCGGCATCTCGTCATGGTCTGCGCGCGAGGCCGCAAGCCGCTTACGCGAGCCGGCACGTACCGTCGACGATCGTCACCGAAGGCCCGCCGATCCAGATCTTGCCGCGCGCATCGTCGTAGTGGACCGACACCTCGCCCGCGCGCCCGAGCACGGTGCCCTGACGCGCGGTGTAGCGCGCGCCCGGACGACGTTGCTGGAGGTTCAGGAGACCCGCGAGCGCGGCGTTGGCGCTGCCCGTCACCGGGTCTTCACCGACGCCGAAGCCGCCGCCCGCCATCAGGCAACGGACCTCGAACGTTGCCGGGCCGTCGGCGTCGTGCGGGCCGTACACGGCGACGCCGTGCGTGTCGACCGAATGCGCGAGTTCGGCGAGCGCGGCCGCATCCGGTTCGAGCGCGAGGCAGGCGCGTGCTGAGTCGACGCGCACGACGAGCCACGGTGCGCCATTGTCGACCGCGCACGGCGGCGCGCTGAAGTCGATCGCCTGACTACGTAAGGCCGTAGACAGCTCTTCGTAACGATGCTCGGCGAGCGGCGTCACGCGCGCGGGCGGCGCGGCAAACGCCCATGTGCCGTGAGCGCTGTCAGCGCCGTCGAGCGCTTCGAGTTCGACGAGACCCACGCCGCATTGCTGGATCAGCTTGCCGGCCTGCTTCGGCTGGTAGCCGCTTTCACGCAGAGCATGCGCGGTGCCGAGCGTCGGATGACCCGCGAACGGCAACTCGCCGCCCGGCGTGAAGATGCGCACGCGATAGTCGGCGGCCGCATCGGTCGGCTGCAGCAGAAACGTGGTTTCGGACAGATTGGTCCAGCGCGCGATGGCCTGCATCTGCGCGGTATCGAGCGCGTCGGCATCGAACACGACGGCAAGCGGATTGCCCTTGAACGGCGTCGACGTAAACACGTCGACCTGTTTGAAGCGAACGGTGTGAGCGGACATCGACAGGTCCCCGGCGCAATGGACGTGGAAGGAGTTCGCGGATTCTATCCGCGTCTGCACCGGCGATCCACCGTTGCAGTCAAACAAAACGCGCCGCCGGTGCGTGACACCAGACGGCGCGTTTGATTTTCAATGCGGCGTGCATCATGGATGAATGTCACGCGATGCCGCACGCATCGTCACATCGCTTCGATGCTTATTCGACCTCGGCGATCAGCTCGATCTCGACGCACGCGCCGAGCGGAATCTGCGCGACTCCGAACGCCGAGCGCGCGTGCTTGCCGCGCTCGCCGAACACGTCGGCGATCAGCTCGGACGCGCCGTTCGTGACCAGATGCTGCTCGGTGAATTCGAGCGTCGAGTTGACGAGGCTCATCAGCTTGACGATGCGCGTGACGCGGTTCAGGTCGCCGACGTGCGCATGCAAGGTGGCGAGCAGATCGATCGCGATCGAGCGCGCCGCGGCCTTGCCTTCGTCGGTGCCCATCGTTGCGCCGAGCTTGCCGATCCACACCTTGCCGTCCTTCTTCGCGATGTGGCCCGACAGATACACCGTGTTGCCGCTTTGCGCGCTCATCACATAGGCCGCTGCCGGCGCACCCGCCGCCGGCAGTTCGATGCCGAGTTCCTTGAGCTTGTCGTACACATTCGATTGAGCCATGTCGTGTCCTCGTTTCGGTGAGATTGCATGAATGCAGGCGGGCGAAGTTCGCACGCAATGCGCGTGCGGACTTCGCCCCGATGTCAGTGCGGCTTACGCCGTTCAGATTTTCGCGCGCACGATTGCCGCGAGACGCGCCACGCCTTCGTCGATTTTAGCCGGTGGCACCGTGACGAACGACAGACGCAGCGTGTTGTGCTGCGCTTCGTTCGCGAAGAACGGCCCGCCCGGCACGAACGCGACGTTCTGCGCGACCGCTTCCTCGAGCAGCTTCATGCTGTCGATCTGCGCCGGCAGATTGACCCAGATGAACATGCCGCCTTCCGGACGGTTCCAGCTCACGCCTTCGGGCATATAGCGTTCGAGCGCGGCGAGCATCGCGTCGCACTGGTTGCGATACAGCTCGCGGATCGTCGGCACGTGCGTGTCGAGAAAGCCATCCTTGACCACTTCGTGGACGATGCGCTGCGTGAAGCTCGGCGTGTGCAGGTCGGTGGCCTGCTTGGCCTGCACGAGTTTGAAGATCAACTCTTCGGGCGCGATGATGAAGCCGACGCGCAGACCCGGCGCGAGCACCTTCGAGAACGAGCCGAGATAGACGATGTGATCGGGCGCCATCGACAGCATCGTCGGCAGCGGTTCGCCCGCGTAGTCGAGTGCGCCGTACGGGTCGTCCTCGATCACCGGGAACGGTGCGGTCTTCGCGAACTCGGCAAGCGCGCGGCGGCGTTCGACCGGCAGACGGCGGCCCGTCGGATTCTGGAAATTCGGTTGCGCGTACAGCAGACGCGCGCCTTTGGTCAGTTCCGGCTTGAGGCCTTCGGGGATCAGGCCTTGCTCGTCGGTCGGCACCTGCACGTAGTGCGGCTCGTACATCGAGAACGATTGCAGCGCGCCGAGGTAGGTCGGCGTTTCGACCAGCACCGGGCTACCCACGCAGACGAGCACCTTGCCGAGCAGGTCGAGCGCCTGTTGCGAGCCGGTCGTGATCAGCACCTGCGACGCACGGATCTGCGCGCCGTTGACCGAGTAGCGTTGCGCGACCCATTCGCGCAGCGGCAAATAGCCTTCGGTCGCGCTGTACTGCAGCGCCGCGGCAGGCGTGTCGCGCAGGATGCGGTCGGCCGCCTCGCGCATGCGCTCGGCCGGAAAAGTAGCCGGCGAGGGCAGGCCGCCTGCGAAGGAAATGACTTCGGGCCGTTCCGTGACCTTCAGGATCTCGCGGATCGCGGAGCTCGTGAGCTTGCGTGCGCGTTCGGACAATTGCCACGTCGGGGCTTTCAGGTCGCTTTGGTCCATGATCTCCTCTGCTGGTGTTTCTGGAACCGGTCAAAACTTCGATTATCGCGCGACTCGGCAACCGGTGCCGCTGGGGGGCCAACGGGGTTGCTGACTCGCGCGCTGCTTATCTGAGGGTCCGCGGACCCTCGGGTGTTTCAAATTCAGCGACGAGCGCCGCGGCGCCGTCGGTCGGCTGCACGTCGAGCAGGTGCGCGGCGTCGAGCCAGCGCAGTTGCTCGCCAATCAGCTCGGCCCGCGGATGCACCGCTTTCAGGGCCTTCAACGCGAGGTTCGTCTGCGCGAGCACCTGCGACGGATGACGCGTCGAGTCCCACTGGATCAGCGACGGCAGCACGCCGTCGCCGGCGCCTTGCCAGGCGGGGAACGAGCCGTCTTCAGGCACCGTCAGGCCCCATGTGAAATCGCCGCGCGTCATCGGCACGACTGGCGCGATGCGCTGCGGATACTGCGCCTGCCACGTCGCGAGATGCTTCGGCCGCTCGACGCGCGCGACCCAGTGCGATAGATACGGCCCGTTCTCGAGTCGCGCCTGCGTCGCCGGGTCGTCGAGCGCGAACAGGCGCGGGCGTGGCCCGACGCGATCGGCTGCGGTGTCGGCCGCGGCCTGCGGATCGACCGCGATTACTTCCAGATAGAGGCCGCCCCACAGTCCCAGCAGGCGGTTGTGGGTGCGCATCAGCGGATGCGCGCCGCCGCCGGTTGGTGCGACGCCGAGCGTATCGGCGACGTACTGGACGCCTTCGTCCAAAGTGCGCGCGCAGACTACCAGGTGATCGAGACTGAGCGAATGAGCTGTCGGGGTTGTCAGGGCTGTCATGGCGGGTCGACGGAAAACGCTGTTCTGCGCAAAGGCCCGGTGCGCGCCACGCGTGAAGGCTGCGCTGCCGGGGCCGTAAGCATAACCGTTTGCCGGATCGGCGCGCCATGCGGATGGTTTTGCATTGCGTCACCATCCTTCGCTGAATCCCAATGTAGCGGCCGAGACCTGCACAGTAACGGTACAATCGACGCGATACTGCTCAGTACAGTTGGAGCCCGTCATGTCTGTCCCGCTTGCCCAGATTCCTGCCCCGCATGACACCGCGTCGCTGACGCTGGTCGAACAGCTCGTCCAATGGGCGCGCCGCCGCATCGAGGAGCGCGTGTTTCGCCCCGGCATGCGCATGCCGTCGATCCGCAAGCTCGCGCTCGACAAGGGCGTGTCGCGCTTCACGGTAGTCGAAGCGTACGAGCGCCTCGTCGCGCAGGGTTTTCTGGAGTCGCGGCGCGGCTCCGGCTTCTATGTGCGCGAGCGCCAGGGCGGCGCGGCGACGGTCGCCGAGCTGCGCCCGCGCGCCGAAACCCTGCCCGCGCCAGCCAAAATCGACGTCGTCTGGCTGCTGCGCAACATGCTGCATACCGGCGCGCGGCCCGAGCGCAGCCCGGGGCTCGGCTATCTGCCGGCCGGTTGGCTCGATGGCGACCTGATCACCAACGCGTTGCGCACGCTGGGCCGGCAAAGCGGCATGCAGATGCTCGGCATCGGCACCGCGCAAGGTTTCCTGCCGCTGCGCCAGCAGTTGCAGACGCGACTCGAGGAACTGGAGATAGGGGCGTCGCCCGAGCAGATCGTAATGGTGTCCGGCATCACGCAGGCGATCGACCTCCTTTCGCGCATTTACGTGAAGCCGGGCGATGCGGTGATCGTCGGCGATCCTGCGTGGTTTCAGATGTTCGGCTGCTTCGCCTCGCAGGGCGCGCGGCTCGTCGGCATGCCGTACACGCCGGACGGCCCGGACCTCGACGCGCTCGAAGCGCTGGTCCAGGAATGGCGCCCCAAAATGCTGGTGATCAACTCGGTGCTGCAGAACCCGACCGGCACGTCGTTGACCGCCGCGCAGGCGTTCCGCATCCTGCGGCTTGCCGAAGCGTACGACTTCATCGTCGTCGAGGACGATATCTACGGCGATCTGTGCCCGCCCAGCTACGCGGGTACGCGGCTCGCGAGCCTCGATCAGCTCAAGCGCGTGATCTATCTCGGCAGCTTCTCGAAGACGCTTGCGCCGAATCTGCGTGTCGGTTTCATCGCATGCGCGCCGGAGGTCGCGACGGTGGTCGCCAATCAGAAGATGCTGGTCGGCATGACGAGCCCTGAACTCAACGAGCGCGTGATCTACAAAATTTTGACCGAAGGCCATTACCGGCGGCACGTCGAGCGCATTCGCGCGCGGCTCGACGGCGTGCGCGAGAAGGCCGTGCGGATGATCGAGAATACCGGCATGAAGCTGTTCCTGACGCCGACGGCCGGCATGTTCCTGTGGGCCGACACCGGCGTCGACGCGGGCGCGCTCGCCGCGGCCGGGCACGAAGCCGGCTTTCTGCTGACGCCGGGCGGGCTGTTTTCCCCGCAGCAGTCGCCGAGCACATGGATGCGCTTCAATATCGCCAATTGCGGCGATCCCGAGTTGCCGGCGTTCCTGAGCCGGTATCTGGACGGCGTCGCGCGGCGCGCCTCTTGAAACCGCGCCGGAGCGTCCCCATTTGCGCGGACGATCGGCGCGGCAGGCCCGAACCGCGTTTCGCCGCTGTCCACCCCCCCATTCGCAACAGAGAGGAAGTCCGACCATGGCACAAGAAACCATGAGCTTTCAGGCAGAAGTGAAGCAGCTTCTGCAACTGATGATCCATTCGCTGTACAGCAACAAGGAAATCTTTCTGCGCGAGCTGATCTCGAACGCGTCCGACGCGGCCGACAAGCTGCGCTTCGAGGCAATCGAAAACAGCGCGCTGTACGAAAACGATCCGAACCTGCGGATTCGCGTGTCGTTCGACAAGGCCGCGCGCACCGTCACAATCGACGACAACGGCATCGGCATGAGCCGCGACGAAACGATCGCGCACCTCGGCACGATCGCGCGATCGGGCACGAAAGAGTTCTTCGGCAAGCTGTCGGGCGACCAGCAGAAGGATGCGGCACTGATCGGCCAGTTCGGCGTGGGTTTCTACTCGGGCTTCATCGTCGCGGACAAGATCACTGTCGAAACGCGCCGCGCCGGTTTGCCGGCCTCGGAAGGCGTGCGCTGGGAAAGCGCGGGCGAGGGCGATTTCGCGGTCGAGACGATCGGGCGCGCCGCGCGCGGCACGACCATCACGCTGCATCTGCGTGCCGATGAGGACGAGCTGCTGTCGTCGTATCGCCTGAAGTCGATCATCCAGAAGTACTCGGACCACGTCGCGCTGCCGATCCTGATGAACAAGGAAGAGTGGGACGCGGAAAAGAGCGAGATGGTCACGAAGGACGAGGATGAGACCGTCAATCAGGCGAGCGCGCTGTGGACCCGTTCGAAGAACGACATCAGCGACGATCAATACAAGCAGTTCTACCAGCACATCTCGCACGATCATCAGGACCCGCTGACGTGGACGCATAACCGTGTTGAAGGCCGCAGCGAATACACGCAGCTGCTGTACGTGCCGGCGCATGCGCCGTTCGATCTGTGGAACCGCGAGCAGCGTGGCGGCCTGAAGCTGTACGTGAAGCGCGTGTTCATCATGGACGACGCCGAGCAACTGCTGCCCACGTATCTGCGCTTCGTGAAGGGCGTCGTCGATTCGGCCGATCTGCCTCTGAACGTGTCGCGCGAAATCCTGCAGGAAAGCCGTGACGTGAAGGCGATCCGCGAAGGCGTGACGAAGCGCGCGCTGTCGATGCTCGAAGAACTCGCGAACTCGGAGAACGACGCCGATAAGGAAAAGTACGCGGGCTTCTGGAAAGAGTTCGGCCAGGTGCTGAAGGAAGGCATCGGCGAGGACTCCGCCAATCGCGAGCGTGTCGCAAAGCTCGTGCGCTTCGCGTCGACGCATACGGGAACGACTGAGCAGACGGTGGCGCTGGCCGACTACGTCGCTCGCATGAAGCCTGAGCAGACGAAGATCTACTACGTGACCGCCGACACCTGGCAGGCCGCGTCGAACAGCCCGCATCTCGAAGTGTTCCGCAAGAAGGGCGTCGAAGTGCTGCTGCTGACCGATCGCGTCGATGAATGGATGCTGTCGTTCCTGAATGAATTCGACGGCAAGCCGCTGCAAAGCGTCGCGCGCGGCGACCTCGATCTCGGCGCGCTGAACGACGAGGAAAAACAGGCGCAGGAGAAGATCGGCGAAGAATTCAAGCCGCTCGTCGAGAAGATGAAGGATGCGCTGAAGGACAAGGCGAAGGACGTGCGTCTGACGTTCCGCCTGACCGACTCGCCGTCGTGCCTCGTCGCCGACGACGGCGAAATGAGCGGCTACCTGCAGCGCATGCTGAAGGCCGCGGGCCAGCAGGCGCCGGAGTTCCATCCGATTCTCGAAGTGAATCCGGAGCACGCGCTGGTGAAGGGCCTGCATGCGGATAGCGCGAATTTCGACGACTGGTGCCATCTGCTGTTCGATCAGGCCCTGCTCGCCGAAGGCGGCGCGCTGGAAGATCCGGCGAGCTTCGTGAAGCGCACCAATGCGTTGCTGCTGTCGCGCGCGGGTTGAACGTGAGTTGGGAGCGTTGATCACGTTGTTGGATTGACCCTTCGTGGTTGAGAGATGCGCTGCTTTGGCAGCGCATTTTTTTGTCTTCTGGATTGCGTCGGATTCTTGCCTGGAGGAGTGCGCGCAATGAGCGCAAGCGTTGCTGCGAAAAAATGCAGTCAGACCGCGCCGCTATAATCCGACACCATGTCTATCCGTTTCGATCCCGCTGACGCCCACTGGCGCGTCGCGCCTTTGGCCACTTTCAGCGCCGCCCAGAAAGACTGGCTGACCCGCGGCGGTTCACTGACCGCGCATCTGCGCGCGCTCGGAGCGGTCGCGGTACGCGTGACGCGCGAAGCGGTCGCGCTGCCGTGGTCCGACGAAGCCGCCGCGCTCGGACTCGCGCCGCGCGCGCCGGTGTGGGTGCGCGAAGTGGTGCTGTCGGTCGATGACGTGCCGTTCGTCGCCGCGCATAGCGTGACGCCACGCGCCGCGAGCGTCGGCATCTGGCAGGCGACGCGGCGGCTGCGCACGCGGCCCCTCGCGGAGTTGCTGTATAGCGATAGCAGTGTCGCGCGTTCGTCGCTGGTGAGCCGCAGGGTGGGGGAACAGCATCCGTTGTATCGGTTGGCCGCGCGTGAATTCGACGGCGGCGATCGGCAAGCGCCGCATGCGCTGGTCGCGCGTCGCTCGGTGTTCGAGCGTCATGGCGCGCCGCTGATGGTGACCGAATGCATGTTGCCGGCATTGTGGGAGCATTTGCGTGCGTTGGACGCGGCCGCTCGCGCGCACGCTGCCGCCTCAGGCGCCGGCGCGGCGCATATCGCGCACGGGCGGATGCGCGAACACGGTCGTCCACTCGATCACACCGCGTCGCGCGCGCACAGCGTGCCGCGTAGCGCCGACGAGCGGAGCCGCTGATGTTGCGCGGCTTTCCCCCGGTCGTCGCTGCCGACACGCACACGCTGATACTCGGCAGTTTTCCCGGCGAAGCGTCGCTGGCCGCGGTGCAGTACTACGCGCACCCGCGCAATCAGTTCTGGAAGTTATTAGGTGCCGTGTTTGGCGAATCGGAATTGCATGCGCTCGACTACGATGCGCGTCTCGAACGCGTGTTGAAGCACGGCGTCGGCATCTGGGACGTGCTCGCCGCGTGCCATCGTGAAGGCAGTCTTGATTCGGCGATCCGGAATGCGAAGCCGAACGACTTCGATTCGCTGCTCGAGCATGCGCCGTTGCTGAAGAAGGTTTGCTTCAACGGCAAGACCGCAGGGCGATTTGCCGAAGTGATCGGGGCTGCCGGGTATGAAACGCTCGTGCTGCCTTCGTCGAGCCCGGCGAATGCGACGCTTTCTTTCGATCAGAAGCTTGTCATTTGGCAGGGAATCCGCTGCTGACTGCGGCGAATCCCCGTTCCAGGATCAGTAGTGCCGCGATAGATTCGTTTGGATCGACGTGGGCAGTGCGGCGCGGTCTGGCGAACGGCGAGTTCCAAGGTTATAACCGCCGTTGGCCATGATCAAGATCGCCGCACTGTCCTGCGCCAAACAAGCCATACGAACTTTGCATCCGGCGGCAAATTCGCTCATGGCGACTGCACCTGCACCGGAGCCCACGGCTGGCCCGACGCCTGCGGGGCGATCACGAGGTAGCGGTGCTTGTCATCGGAGGAACTCACACCTGGCGTGACCAGTTGACGAATCTGGCCGAGCGCGTTGACGATCGCGGAGCCCGCTGGATTGGTCATGAAGTTCGCGAGAACTTGCACGTTGCCAGTGCCGTCGGGATTGTCGGCCAGGCCCAGCACATAGGGCTGCTTCGCTTGCAGGCCGGTGACGGCGGCCTGGAGCACCTGCACGAGACCCTGATCAAACAACGCGACAGTCGTCGGTGCATCGGCGGCGTCTGTCGGCTTGGTCGATCCCGCCGGCACTAATGTAATGTGGGCACTCTGACCAGCGAGGCCGAGTGCCTGCAGGTTCTGCGACCCATCACCTTCCGGCACCGCGTTCGGCACATAGGTGACTGCTTGCGGCGCCTGCCCGATCGGTATGGTTGCGATGACCTTGTTGGTCAGCGTATCGATTGCAGTCATTGCATCGGCGTTCTCGAGACCGACGTAGATGCGGCTACCGTCACCCGACGGCCAGAGCCCATGCGGCAGGTTACCGACCGGAACTGTCGCGACCTGCGAGAAGTCATCCGTTCGGAACACCTTGACAACATTCAGGCCGCCGACCGTCACGTACGCGAACATGCCGTTGGCGTTATGCACGATGTTTACATGGTTGGTAATCGGGCCCGTGTCGAGTGTCTTGATCAGCGCGAATGGCGGCCTCGCATCGAACACCTGCACCTTACCCACGTCCTTGAGCGTGAACCAGACCTGCTTGCCGTCAGGGGTCGCGGCAATGTCCGGACAGAACGGGCTTGCCTGCTTGACTGCGCCGACGATCTTGTGGTCAGCCACGGAAACTATCTCAGTCTCCGGATTGAAGGATGAGCAGACGTAACCATACTTCCCGTCCGATGAGAAGATTTGCATGCCAGGGCCAGCTGGGACAGTTATGCGTGTTTTCTCCTCGAACGTCGTCCCGTCGAGTACCGCGACGTAGTTTTCGCCGCGCACGGTCACCCAGACTTCCTTTCCATCAGGCGTAAAGAAGGCCTCGTGAGGCGAGCGGCCAACGTAGGTGACATGATTGATGGCGTTCGTCTGCGTATCGATGAATGAAACCGAGTTCGATCCGATGGAGACGACCGCGATCGTGCGATGGTCCGGTGAGTAACCCATCCCATGCACCAGCAATTGGCCTTTGTACAACGGACTGAAATTGCCCGGCGACGGGTCGCCGAGGCGAATCAGGCCGACCAGCTTGTTGTCGGCCGGGTCGATCACCGACACCGTGTTCGAAAACTGCTCGGCGGCATAAACCCGATCATGGTGGCTTACCGGAATGTCGGGATCGGCGAGCGATCCCGGCGCCTGCCCTGCCCAGGCGTGCTGCGCTGCGGCCAGCGCGGCTGCAGACAGTGCGATGGTGAAAATTGTTGTGGGTTTCATCACTGCTCCTCTCGCGTAGTGTTCGGCATATCCATTTGCATGCCGGGGTGGGGCGTCGGGTGGGTGTGGGCGGCGGGAGCGGAAGCCGGCTTTTGCTGGTCTTGAGCAGGCGCCGACGGCGGCAATGGCTGGCCGAGCGCGACGCGCATGGCGACAATTTCCTGCTGTTGCTCGACGACGATTTCTTGCGCGATGCGACGCAATTGTTCGTTGTGGCCATAGCGCAGTTCAGCCTGTGCCATGTCGATGGCGCCTTGATGGTGAGGCACCATCATTGCGACGAAATCACGATCGACATCGCCTGTCGGCTTCACGGACATACCTTCCATCATCCTTGTCATGGCGGCATCGTTCTCCGCCAGAAAGGGCGCTTCGTCAGAAGCCGCGGTCTGCAAACCTGCAGTGAATGCACGCGAATCACAAAGCGCTGAGATCGCAAGGGCGATGACGACGCTCAGGATCGTTCGCGCGGTACGAGGAACGGGGGTGCGCACGATGATTCTCCTGTTGTGGTTGGCACGTGTCTCATTCGAGTGAACCCGTCGGATGCGAGGTTATTCCGTGTGCCTGACACTTTTTTCGCGGAAGACGTGCTGGCTTGACCTTTCGAGCTTTCCGGAGGCCCATGTTCGCAGTCCACACCAAAGTGTCGCTCCGAATCACGGCATCTTTGTCCGAGGACGCGACGAACATGATCGCCGCATGAAGGTCCGTTGCTGGACGCCGAGCCGACATTTGAGTGACAGCCCGGGCTCTCGGGGGAGAGGCCGGAGTTGGCCGCATCTTGCCGCATACCGCTTGCAGAGGTTTGCAATCTGCCCGGTCGATTTAGACCTGCTGCCCTACGTTGAGAATTTTCATCATTTATGGCGCAACCATCAGGAATTTTCACAACGCACGGCACAGGCCAGGACATGCGTGCCACCGTTAGTGAAAAAGCCCTTTGGAATCAGCGTCGCGGTTTTCACTTGCCGCGTCACTCGACACGAGGATCGCTTTCTGCACGGCGCTCGTGCAACCCGGTCATGTCGGGCCGATAGCAAGCGTGTCACGAAACACGCCCGCACCCAGCATTGCGTCTGTCAGCAGTGACGGCAGCGCTGCAAGCACCCGCTCAATGCGTGCATCAGGAGCGGCATCAGGCGACGTCCGCTCGGGCGGAGTGCCCAAAGGCTCGGCAACACCGGAGCATCATCACCGGTAACGTCTTTTTTGTCCATTTCAGACTTTTATTTTATTTTTCGCCTATAGTCCCAATGCGGATACGCCGCCAGGGACAGGGGCGCCGTCCGGGGGGACAGTGCCGTTCAGGTCGCTGGCCTCCGGTGCGCAGTCCTTACAACAAGCCGTTCTGAACTGGATACACCACTCCTAGGAGCGAATAAGATGAAGAAACTGATTGCAGCCTTTTCGGTTACCCTGCTTGCCATATCCGCAGGCGCCGCCCACGCAAAGGACTGGAGCACCATCCGCTTTGGCACCGACGCGACCTATGCACCGTTCGAATCGAAGGCAGCCGATGGCAAGCTTGTCGGTTTCGACATCGATCTCGGCAATGAAATCTGCGCGCGCCTGAAAGCGAAGTGTGTGTGGTCCGAAAACGACTTCGACGGGATGATCCCGGCCCTGAAGGCCAGGAAGTTCGATGCGGTGCTGTCGTCGATGTCGATCACGCCGCAACGGGCCGAACAGATCGCCTTCTCGACAAAGATCTACAACCAGCCGACACGCCTCGTCGTGAAGAAGGGCGCGACGATCCTGCCGACTGTGGAGTCGCTGAAGGGCAAGTCGGTGGGAGTCGAGCAGGGCACGACCCAGGAAACCTATGCGAAGACCTTCTGGGCACCGAAGGGAGCGAACGTCGTGTCATACGAGAATCAGGATCAGGTCTATGCCGATCTTCTGTCGGGCCGCCTGGATGCGACGCTGCAGGACGAAGTGCAGGCTGACCTGGGCTTCCTGAAGACGCCCCGCGGCGCGGGCTACCAGTTCGTCGGCGAAGAACTGGTCGACGAAAAGGTGCTCGGCGTCGGCGCTGGCATCGGTCTGCGCAAGGACGACCCCGACCTGAAGGCAAAGATCGATCAAGCCATCGCGGACATGCTCAAGGACGGCACTTACAAGAAACTCGCGGCCAAGTACTTCGCCTTCGACATTTACGGCGGTTGATGGGATGCTGTGCGGGGGGCGTAGCCCTGCGCACGATGCCTGAGATTGGAAGCGCGCGATGCTGCGATAAAACGCGAGCTACGCGCGCCGCGCAACCTCGGAGGCAACGGCCCGCATGGAGGAGGGCTACGGGAAGGGCCGGCCGGTCAGGGGCTCGTCGATGTCAAATTGACCAAAACCCCAACATATTCTGGTTCCTGGTCGGTGAGGTGATAGAACGGGATCTGGTTGACATGGACTATCCGGCCCGGCTCGACGCGTTGCTCGAACAGTCGCCGGTATGTCTGCTCGCTTCGCGCGATGCGATGCCACGGGCAATGAATTCGCTTTGGTTGCGACGGCGTTCAATGCTCTCGCGGATCGATTGCTCGACGAAACCCGACAGCGTTTCTCCTTCGCCGAGGACGCTTTCGGCGGCGTCGCGTAGTTCCGGTTCAACCCGGATGGATGGAAAGGCGGCAAATTTCATGGGGTCTCACAAAGCATCGCAATTGCGATGCTTTATCCGCCGCTAGCCATGCTGGCGCAAGTCAACCGGTCGGCCGAATCCACCGTCATAGCTTGAGTGCAAGGAACCGGGTGCCGTCCACCGGATTCTCGTAGTAGGGCGCGGTTTCGACGAACCCCAACCGCTCGTAAATGCCCTGTGCAAAACGGGTTTGCGGAACTGAGTCGAGAACCAGCGTCGAGAATCCCAATGACTTCGCTTTCCTGATCACCGATGTGACCAGCGTTTCGCCAAGCGACAACCCTCTGAATGCTTCGCGAACATAGAGCCGCTTGATTTCCGCGGTCTCTGCCGTATGACGAAGCAGCCCCGCGCAACCGGCGAGTTCGCCGCCGGCGTCTGCGACGAAGAACATGCCGGATGGCAAGGTATAAACGGGTTCGAACGCGTCCATTTCAGCGTCGAATCCCCGGTACGACAGATCCATATCCAGCCAGCGGACATACTCGCGGATCAAGGCGACGAGGCTGTGCGTATCGGCGGGGAAAACGGCTTCGCGAACGATCGGCCGCGGCGTTTGCATGGCGGCTCTCAGATCCATACGTCGTTTTCGGCCGTTCTTTCGTTGGTCGTATCGCCGGTGTTGACGACGCCGCGCGGTTCGATCAGCAGCAGCTTCACTTCGGACCCGGCATACGGCTTGTGCTCGACTCCCTTTGGAACCACCGCCATTTCTCCGGGCAACAGTTCGATCGAACGGTCGCGGAAGTCGATGCGCAACCGGCCTTCGAGGACGATGAACGTTTCGTCGGTATCGGCATGCCGATGCCAGACGAAATCGCCGACTAGCTTTACGACCTTGAACTGATAGTCATTCATTTCAGCAACGACGCGCGGCTGCCAGTGGCCGTCGATCTGACTGATCTTGTCGAGCAGGTTGATCGTCTTGTATTGGCCGCGTTGCTCCGGTGTTGGCTGGGAATCGCTGTGCATGGTGGCTCCATTGCGGTGATACGTGGAACAGAGCTTAGTCCGGCCGCCGGCGGGTGTCTTGAACGATCGTGCAGGCTTGCGCTAGCCGGCGCGCCGATCGCTCATTATCGCGAGCCAACGTGCGGGAGGGATTCCGTACGCGTGGCGAAAATGTCGGGTCATGTGGCTCTGGTCGGCGAAGCCGGCGGCGGCCGCGGTGTCCACGAGGCAAACGCCGCGCAGCATCATCGCGCGCGCCGCTTCGAGCCGGCGCATGACCAGATAGTGATGGGGACTGGTACCGTAAAAGGTTCTGAAATCGCGCGACAGGCTCCAGCGGTCCTCTCCGCTGACGGCGGCGAGTTCATCGAGCGTGACGGCGCGGGTGCACGATGCATGCAGATATTCCCGCGCCCGCTGCGCTGCCGCGAAATTTGCGGATTTGCGCGTCGGTCGTGCGCCCGACGCGTTATCCAGCGCGAGCGCGAGGCCGGCGAGAGCGTCGTCGCGTTCGAGTGGCTCCGCGTCGCCGCGCATCTGGCGCAGCGCTGCTTTCGTCGCTTCGAACAGGCGCGGATCGTTCGTGACCCCGCCTTCGACGAACGGCAGGGGGCGGCCGCCGAGGACTTCCTGGATCGCAGCGGGCTGTACGTAAATCATCTGGTAACGAAATCCCTCCTTCGTGCCGGCCTGACCGTCGTGCACTTCGTCGGGATGGAGAACCATCGTCTGTCCGGGCAGGCTGGTGCGCAAACCGCGCCGGTAATGGAAGCATTGGACGCCTGAGAGGGTCAGGCCAATCGCATACGTGTCGTGCCGATGCATCGAGTACGCGTTGCCATGGAAAAACGCTTCGATGCGTTCGATTCCGTCAGTGGGTTCCGAACGGGAAATCCAGTCGGATTGGAGTTGGTTGATGTCGTCGTCCATCACACGCTCCGGCTTGGTTTGGCAGATCTGCGGGAACATCGAGATCAGATCATTGTAGCGGCGCGAATGCTCGCACGCCTGGCATGCGTGATAGTGCGACTGACCGAATTCTCCCCGTAGCACAAAAATGAGGCAGAATCCAAACGAGCGACCCGCTGCGCGAAGCCGTCCGCCGTGTTCGCTTAAGCGTTCCGCTCAGGCGTTCCGGGGCCCCGCATCGCCATGTGCCAGGGTCCTCGTGTTGTCGTTTTCCTGATCGAAATTTGCGCATCCTGCCCCGTATCACGCGCGAGATGCCTTTCAACCGCCCGCCCAGAGCCCAGCAATGACGACCCAGCAACCGACCATCATCTACACCCTCACCGACGAGGCCCCGCTGCTCGCGACCGCGGCGTTCCTGCCGATCATCCGGACCTTCACCGCGCCGGCCGGCATCGAGGTCGAGACCAGCGACATTTCGGTCGCGGGCCGCATCCTCGGCGAGTTCCCAGAGTTTCTGACCGAAGCGCAGCGCGTGCCCGACAATCTCGCGGAACTGGGTCGCCTGACCTCGTTGCCCGACACCAACATCATCAAGCTTCCCAACATCAGCGCATCGGTGCCGCAACTGACGAGCGCGATCAGGGAACTGCAGGCTAAGGGCTACAAGGTGCCCGACTATCCGGAAGATCCGAAGACCGACGAAGAGAAGGCGATCCGTCAGCGCTACTCCAAGTGTCTCGGCAGCGCGGTGAACCCGGTGCTGCGCGAGGGCAATTCGGACCGTCGCGCACCGGCCGCGGTGAAGAACTACGCGCGCAAGCATCCGCACAGCATGGCCGAATGGAGCATGGCGTCGCGCACGCACGTCGCGCACATGCGGCACGGCGACTTCTATCACGGCGAAAAATCGATGACGCTCGATCACGCGCGCGACGTGAAGATGGAACTCGTCACGAAGAGCGGCAAGACGCTCGTGCTGAAACCGAAGGTCGCGCTGCTGGACGGCGAGATTATCGACAGCATGTTCATGAGCCGGAAGGCGCTGCTCGCGTTCTATGAAGAGCAGATGGAAGACGCGCGCAAGACCGGCGTGATGCTGTCGCTGCACGTGAAGGCGACGATGATGAAGATTTCGCACCCGATCGTCTTCGGCCACGCGGTGAAGGTGTTCTACAAGGATGCGTTCGCCAAGCACGGCAAGCTCTTCGACGAGCTCGGCGTGAACGTCAACAACGGCCTCGTCAATCTGTACGAGAAACTGGAGACGTTGCCGGAATCGCAGCGCGAAGAAGTGATCCGCGACATGCACGCGTGTCACGAGCATCGTCCGGAACTGGCGATGGTCGATTCGGCAAAGGGCATCTCGAACCTGCACGCGCCGAACGACGTGATCGTCGACGCGTCGATGCCGGCGATGATCCGCCTCGGCGGCAAGATGTGGGGCGCCGACGGCCGTCCGAAAGACACCAAGGCGGTGATTCCGGAGAGCACGTTCGCGCGTATCTATCAGGAGATGATCAACTTCTGCAAGACCAACGGCGCATTCGATCCGGTCACGATGGGCACCGTGCCGAACGTCGGCCTGATGGCGCAGAAGGCCGAGGAATACGGCTCGCACGACAAGACCTTCGAAGTGCCGGAGGACGGCGAGGCGCGCATCGTGGATCTTGCGACCGGCGAGGTGCTGCTCACGCAGAACGTCGAGCAGGGCGACATCTGGCGCATGTGCCAGGTGAAGGACGCGGCGATCCGCGATTGGGTCAAGCTCGCGGTCACGCGCGTGCGCAATTCGGGCACGCCCGCGGTGTTCTGGCTCGACCCGTATCGCCCGCACGAAGCGGAACTGATCAAGAAGGTCGAGACCTACCTGAAGGATTACGACACCACGGGCCTCGACATCCAGATCATGTCGCAGGTGCGCGCGATGCGTTACACGCTCGAGCGCGTCGTGCGCGGGCTCGATACGATTTCGGTCACCGGCAACATCCTGCGCGATTATCTGACCGACCTGTTCCCGATCATGGAGCTGGGCACGAGCGCGAAGATGCTGTCGATCGTGCCGCTGATGGCGGGCGGCGGCATGTACGAGACCGGCGCCGGCGGTTCGGCGCCGAAGCACGTGAAGCAGCTCGTCGAAGAGAACCATCTGCGCTGGGACTCGCTTGGCGAATTCCTCGCGCTGGCGGTGTCGCTTGAAGAACTGGGCATCAAGACCGGCAACAACAAGGCGAAGATCCTCGCGAAGACGCTCGACACCGCGACCGGCAAGCTGCTCGAGAACAATCGCAGCCCGAGCCCGAAGACCGGCGAGCTAGACAATCGCGGCAGCCAGTTCTATCTGGCAATGTTCTGGGCGCAGGAGCTGGCCGCGCAAACGGACGACGCCGAGCTCGCCGCGCAGTTCGCGCCGCTCGCGACGCAGCTGAGCGCCAACGAGCAGGTGATTCTCGCGGAGCTCGCCTCGGTGCAGGGCAAGCCGGCGGACATCGGCGGCTATTACAAGCCGGACTTCGACAAGCTCGCCGAGGTGATGCGGCCGAGCCGCACGTTGAACGAGGCGCTCAAGTCGGTTCGCGTCGAGTGACGTGACGCGTGAAGTGAGGTGATGGCGAGCCGCCAGTGGGCGGCTCGTCGCAGGGAAGGGCGGCGAGTGCCACCGGTGAGCGCGTTCAGTACTGCACGATGATCGCGACTCGCCGGTTCGCCGCTCTTGCCGCCGCGTCATCGCCTGCGACCAGCGGGAAATTGTCCGCCCGCCCGATCGCGGCCAGCCGATGCGGCTCGATTCCGCGCTCGACCAGATACCTGACCACCGCCCCCGCGCGAGCCGAGGACAGCTCCCAGTTGGACACATACTTCGCGGTCGAAATCGGCACACTGTCGGTATGCCCTTCGACGAGCACATTCCCGGTCGCATCCTTTTGCAGTACCTGCGCGATCTGATTCAGTACCTCGAACGAATCCGGCAGAAGCCGCGCATCGCCGGCGTTGAACAGGATCTTCGCGTTGACGCCGATTTCGACGCCGTGCGGCAGGTCCGTCACCGTGATCAGCCCCTTCTCGCGCAGCGCATCGAGCAATGCGCTCAGCCGCTTGCGCGCTTCCTGTTGCGTGGCGCCCGCCGGCGCGGGCGTGCTCTGCTGCGCCGTTTTCGTTTCGAGCATCTGATACCTGAGCTCGAGTTGCTTCGATTTCGCCAACTGCAACACATACAGCGCGAGGAACAACACCATCATCGTCGTGATGAGGTCCGCGTACGAGATCAGCCAGCGGCCGCCCTCGGTGCCTTCGCCGCCGTGCCCGTCGCGCTCGTCGGCGCCGCTTGGCGGGCGTTTGCCGTCAGACGTCGTTTGCATGGGTGATTAATCCGTTTCGAATGGCAGCGCGCTTCATGGCGGGCTCAGGCGAGCGACTCCGCCGCGCGCCCGCGCACCTCGCCCGTCAGGCGCGTCTCGATCGTATGCGGGGACTCCTTGCGTGAAATCGCGAGGAGCCCGTCGAGGTAGAGGCGGCGAAACCGCGCCTCGCTGTCGACCTGCGCCTGCAACTTGCCGTACAGCGGCAGAAACACCAGATTCGCGAGCGCGAGACCGTACAGCGTCGCGACGAACGCCGTCGCGATGCCCGAGCCGAGTTGCGCCGGGTCGAGAATGTGATTGGTGACCTGGATCAGCCCGAGCACCGAGCCGAGGATGCCGAACGTCGGCGCATAGCCGCCCGCCTGCTGCCACACGCGCGCGGCCGCCATGTGATTGCGCGCGTACGCATCGAGTTCGCGCTGCAGCGCGTCTTCGAGCACGGCGGTGGACACGCCGTTCGCGAGCAGTTCGAGCCCGCGTCTGGCGAATGGATGAATGCCGCTGACGTCCATCGATTCGAACGCGAGCAGGCCGTTGAGCTTTGCCTGGTCACCCCATTCGAGCAGATCCGCAAGACTCTTCTGGTCGACCCGCCGCGCGCGCGTGAACGCGAGACCGAGCAGCTTCACCGCATCGAAGAAGCGCGCCCATGTGTTCTGGATCATCACCGCGCCGAGCGTACCGCCGAGCACGATGACGAACGCTTCGTACTGGAACAGCGTCAGAAAATGCCCGCCTTCGAGCGCGAAGCCAAACACGATCGCCGCTCCGCCGAACAGCACACCGAATAACGTCAACAGATCCATGCTTGTCCCCGAACCGCGCCGCGTTCACGCTGCCTTCAGCGTCTTCACCGCGTCGAGCAGCCGTTGCTCGATGTCACCGACTTCGACCGGATCGATCTTGATGTCGCGCCGCATCACCCACGACACTTCGTTGCGGCGCACTTCGGTCATCACCGACAGCAGGCGCTCGGCCACCGGCTGCCCGTCGATGCTGACGAGCAGCTTCGCGAGATCGTACGTATCGAAGCCGCTGACGACTTCGAACAGCGTGCGCTGGTCGACGAAGGCGAGATCGTCGAGCGAATTGAGCGCGCCGCTCTGGCGCGTACTGCGTCGCGAGAAATAGGCGACGCCTTGCTGCTCGACATAGGTCAGCACCTTCGACTTGCGGAACGCGAAGAGTTCGTCGGCGATTTCGCCGTGCGACAGCTTGTTCAGGATCAACGTCTTGTCGACGCCGATCAACGCCTCCAGATCGGTCAGCTCGATCAGCTCGAGCTCGCTGCTCACCGCGATATCGAGCTCGCCTTCCGCGACCTGCTGCGCGCGATCGACGATGCGCGCGGCGTCGAACGTGACGACCTGGCGTGCGGCCGCGCCGTCATACGCCGAGTATTCGGTCGACACGTTATTTAGTTGTCCGGGCTGCGCGGCCTCGATCGTGACGAGGTTGAGCTTCTCCATGCGCTTGAGCATCGCCATCACGTGCGGACGCGAATGGCCGGCAATCGCGCGACACTTCTTGATCACTTCGACGAGCGGCACCGAGATTTCCTCGCCCTGCGATTGCTGCGGCCGGCGTCCCCAGCTGTCGTTCGCATCGCGCCGTTCGCCGTTCGACATCAGTGTCAGCACGTGGGCATACGACAGCACGCCCGGCAGAAAATCGGCGTGCGTATAGGTCGCGAGCAGATCGTCCTTGCGCTTCACGCGACGAATCAACGTGCGTGTGATATGACGCAGCAACGGCGACACTCGCTCGATCTCTTCGTCGAGCATGCCGGTCGGTACGACGGTCAGTTGACAGAAGCTCAATGCCTTCGCCGTGTGGCTGCGCGGCTCGGCAGCGAGCAACGCGGCTTCCCCGAAGAATTCGCCACGGCCCAGCGTCGCGACGACGACCTTCTTGTCGTCGCAGCGAGTGGAAAGTTCGACCTTGCCTTCCGTGATCAGAAAAACGACGGACTCACCCGAGTAGCCCTCGGAATAGATGATCTCGCCGGGCGCCGCTGTGCGCGTCCACGACTGTTGCCGATTCAAAGTATTTCCCCTGCAGCGCTGTTTTGTCGTTGCGGCTGTGCGACGCGGCGCATTGCATCGCATGGGGCGACAGCCATTCCCCTTACGCACGTTTACGACATTGGGCAGGGACTCTTTAACGGGCGGGAGAGGGTCGGATCGGGAGGAAAACGCGCTGCAAGTCGCGTTTGGAAGCGGAGAACCGCGATAAAACGCCAGGTGAATCGTTTGCGCGTGGCGTAATGGCGCATGTATGCCGCGACCCGGCGGCCGGCAAATTTTTTTATGACCACGGTTCGAAAGCATTTGCCTGGGAGTCCGTTGGAAGCAGTTGATGAACGGTCGATTTGAATGAGCGGGCCGCAGCGAATGCTATGCTCTCGTTCGACCAAAAATATTGCGCCTATGGCGCGACATCCGCACATGACGAAACTGATCAGGCGCGCTTCGGCCGAAGCGCGCGCTTTCCGCAACCGGGACGCCGAAGCTATCGGCGGTAAGCAGAAAATGGCGCACAAAAAGGCGCCAAAACCCACGCACAATGCGAGCGGCACCGTCGACCACGACGTTCACGACGCACCGCAAATCGAAGCACCGCGCAAGCCGCGTTTCGCGCCGGTGACGTTCTCCGAAGAGGGCGGCGTGCGCTTCCTGCATTTCGGCACGGAATGGGTGCAAGGCGCGATGCGTCTGCGCAAGCCCGATCACATCGAACTCGAATACGCGCAGCAGATGATGGCCTGGCTGCTGTTCCTCGAAACGCCGAAGCGCATCGTGCAGCTCGGGCTCGGCGCGGCGTCGCTGACCAAGTTCGCGCACCGCTTCCTGAAGGGCGCCAAGGTCGAGGCCGTCGAATTGAATCCGGCGGTCGTGGTGGCCGCGCACACGATGTTCGAGCTGCCGCCCGACGATGCGCGTCTGACCGTGCACGAAACCGATGCGTGGGACTTCGTCAACGAGCGCGCGAACCACGGCACGATCGGTGCGCTGCAGATCGACATCTACGATGCGACCGCGCGCGGCCCGGTGCTCGATAGCGTCGGGTTTTACCGCGCGGCGCGCGCGTGCCTGACCGAGGCGGGCATCGCCACGGTGAACCTGTTCGGCGATCATCCGAGCTTCGTGCGCAACATGAAGCGTCTGAACGAAGCCTTCGACGGCCGCGTCGTCGCGCTGCCCGAAGTACACGACGGCAACCGCATCGCGATCGCGTTCTCGGGCCCCGCGCTCGACGTGCCGTACGGCGCGCTCGAGGCGCGCGCGAAGCTGATCGAAGCCGAGCTCGGCTTGCCGGCGCGCAAGTGGATCAAGGGTTTGCGCGAATCGACGGGGCAGACGGGCGCATCGTTTGCGATCTGAGCGGCGCCATCCATTTCGGTAAAGCAAAGCGGCCGTGCCGGCGTATCAGTCGGCACGGCCGCTTTGCTTTCAGTACTTTTCACGTCTGCTCTGCAACCTCATCCAGCGTGCTTCGTTGGCCTGCCGCAGCCTTGTCCCACGCCAATGCGCCTCGGGTCGTCCCTGCTTGACCGGGTGTTCGCGACTCCTATACTCTTTCGAAGCTTTCGGGGCGCCCGTGGCCATTCGCCCGCTGTGTGTTCCATCTCCCGCCGACCACGGGCAGATAAATTCTAAATAGGAAACAGGAGACGTCATGGCTCGCGACGCCGACGTGAAGAAAGCCAGCAAGCACTGGCTCTGGCTATTGCTGCTCCCCTGGATCGCGATGGTCTGGGTGCCGTCCTACAACCGGATCGAACCGCAACTGTTCGGTTTTCCGTTCTTCTACTGGTATCAGCTATTGTGGGTGCTGATCAGCGCGGTCATCACCTGGTTCGTCTACTCGAAGACCAAATCCCGCTACACGGGTCGCACGAACGGGGGCGCGCAACAATGAACCCCATTGCAACCTTCGTCTTCGTTCTATTTTTCATCGGCGTCACGATTCTCGGCTTCGTCGCGGCCCACTGGCGGCGCGGCAATCTCGCGCATATTGAAGAGTGGGGTCTTGGCGGCCGGCGCTTCGGCACGATCGTCACGTGGTTCCTGCTGGGCGGCGACCTGTACACCGCCTACACGTTCATCGCGGTGCCGGCGCTCGTGTTCGGCGCGGGCGCGACGGGCTTCTTCGCGCTGCCGTACACGATCCTGATCTATCCGTTCGCGTTCGTCGTGTTCCCGAAGCTGTGGAGCATCGCGAAGCGGCATGGCTACGTGACGTCGGCGGACTTCGTGTCGGCCCGCTACGGCAGCCGCATGCTCGCGCTCGCGGTCGCGGGGACCGGCATCGTCGCAACGATGCCGTACATCGCGCTGCAGCTGGTCGGTATCGAAGTGGTGATCGGCGCGCTCGGTTTCGACACGACGGGCTTCGTCGGCGATCTGCCGCTGATCATCGCGTTCGCGATCCTCGCGGCCTACACGTACACGTCGGGCCTGCGCGCGCCCGCCATGATCGCGGTCGTCAAGGACATCCTGATCTACGTGACGATCTTCGCCGCGATCATCGTAATTCCGCCGCAACTCGGCGGCTTCGGCCATATCTTCGGCGCGGTGCCGCCGGCCAAGCTGCTGCTGAAGTCGCCGGACGTGTCGAGCCTGAACGGCTATAGCGCGTACGCGACCCTCGCGGTGGGCTCGGCGCTCGCCCTGTTCCTCTATCCGCACTCGATCACCGCGGTGCTGTCGTCGAAATCGAGCAACACGATCCGCCGCAACATGGCGCTGCTGCCGGCCTATTCGCTCGTGCTCGGCCTGCTCGCGCTGCTCGGCTTCATGGCACTCGCGGCCGGCGTGAAGGACATGCCGGAATTCGCGCCGTACTTCAAGGCCTTCGGCCCGAACTTCGCGGTGCCGGCGCTGTTCCTGCACTTCTTCCCGTCGTGGTTCGTCGGCGTCGCGTTCGCGGCGATCGGTATCGGCGCGCTGGTACCGGCGGCGATCATGTCGATCGCGGCGGCGAACCTGTACACGCGTAACGTGCACAAGGAGTTCATCAACCGCAACATGACGCACGACCAGGAGACCAACGTCGCGAAGCTCGTGTCGCTGATCGTCAAGGTCGGCGCGGTCGCGTTCATTCTCGGTCTGCCGCTCACGTACGCGATCCAGCTGCAGCTGCTCGGTGGCATCTGGATCATCCAGACGCTGCCGGCGATCGTGCTGGGTCTCTTCACGCGCATGCTCGACTACCGGGGTCTGTTGCTCGGCTGGGCGGCTGGTATCGCGACCGGCACGTGGATGGCGATTTCGCTGAAGCTCGCGAGCTCGATCTTCACGATCCACCTGTTCGGCATGGCGATTCCGGGCTATGCGGCGGTGTGGTCGCTGATCGTGAACCTCGTGGTGTCGGTCGTCGTGAGCCTGTTCGTGCGCGTGGTGGGCATGCAGCGCGCCGAGGACCGCACGCGTCCGGAAGACTACCTGGACGTCGTCGAAGGCTGATCCGGCTCCAGATCACGCTCTGAAAAACGCAACGCCCGCCGACGAAAGTTCGCGGGCGTTTGTGTTTGCGGGGCACTTCAGGGCAGGATAGCGGAACCGTCCTTTCACGCGTTCGCCGCGCGCCGCCATGGCTGCTGCCGATACTCCCACCGTGATCCCCCGCCGCGCGGCGCTCAGCCGGATGGTGCGCGCGGTCACGTCGCCGTACTACCGCTACCGGCACGCGAGAGTGCTGCACAGCCTGCGCGTCGGCCTCGCGATGCTGGTGTCGATTCTTGCGACGACCGGCATCGATATTCCGCACGGCATCTGGTCGTCGGTGACGCTGCTGGTCGTGATCGGCGGCTTGCAGCATCACGGCAATATCCGCAAGAAAGCGGCCGAACGCGCGGCCGGCACGCTGCTCGGCGCATCGATCGGGCTCCTGCTGATCGTGCAGCAGAACTACATCGGCTCGCTGCCGCTCACTTACGTGCTGATGGCGATCGTCGCGGCGATCTGCGCGTGGTTCGCGATCGGCTCGTCCGGCTATATCGGGCTCCTGACCGCGATCACGATGTGCATCGTCGCGGGCCACGGCGACAATCTGATCGACGTCGGCCTGTGGCGCACGCTGAACGTGCTGATCGGCATCGTGATTGCGCTGGCGTTTTCGTTCGCGTTTCCGCTGCACGCGACGTATTCGTGGCGCTATGGGCTCGCCGCTAATCTGCGCGAATGCGCGAGCATCTACGCGCGGCTCCTTGAAGGCGAGACGATCACCGAGGAAGAGCAGGTCAAGCACTTCCTGCAGATCAACAAGCGGCTCGTGCAACTGCGCTCGCTGATGCCGTCGGTCGCGAAGGAAATCGACGTGCCGCAGACGAAGCTCGAGGAGATCCAGCGGCTGCATCGCTCGGTGCTCAGCTCACTCGAACTGCTGGCGACGGGGCCGCTGATGAACGCCGACGCCGCCGCGCGCACGGCCTTTGCGAAACATTGCGGTGCCGAGGTGCGCGCGGTGCGCTCGATCCTGCTGTCGACCGCGCGCGGGCTGCGCTTTGGCCGCCCGACGCGCTTCGGGATTCCGGCGGCCGCGCCGCTCGCGAAGGGCAATAGCGCTGCGGCCGCCGCGTTGCCGCCCGACTGGCAAGGGCCATACTGGCTCGGTCAGCGGCTCGCGGAGCAGGTGGACCGGTTACGCGCGCTGTTGCTGGAGACCGAGCCGAACTGGAATATCGAGCGTCACGCGCGGGCGGCGCGGATCGCCTAGACGGAGCTGATCCTCAAACTTGCGGCGGCAGCGTGACCATCCACATCAGGCCGAAGCGGTCCACCACCATCCCGAAGCCCTTGCTCCAGAAGGTTTGCTGGAACGGCATCACGACCTTGCCGCCGTCGGCGAGCGCGTTGCAGTATTTCTCCGCCGACGCGCTGTCTTCGACTGTCAGCGACAGGCTGAAGCGGTTGAACGGGCCGGCTGCCGGGTCGCAGTTGCCGTCGGAAGCCATCCACGTGCTCGAGCCCATCTGCACGTTGGCGTGCATGATCTTGTCGGCGAGCTCGGGGCGCGGCGGGTTGTTCGCGTCCGGCGGCGCCTCCTTGAACAGCATCTTGAAGGTCACCTGGGCGCCGAGTTTGTCGGTGTAGTAGTCGAGCGCTTCCTGGCAACGGCCGTTGAAGAACACATAGGGCTGAACGTACATGATCGTCTCCATGATCAGGCGTTGGCGGGCGCCATCGTTCCCCGAATGCGGCAGCGGGGAGTGGCGCCCTGCATCTCAGCGCAGCGTTTCGATCAGTTTTTCCAGCTTTACCGCGTCCGCGGCGAACGTACGGATGCCTTCGGCGAGCTTCTCGGTCGCCATCGCGTCGTCGTTGACGAGGAAGCGGAACGATTTCTCGTCGACCGGCACGCGCCCGATGTCCGCGTCGCCCGATGCCTCCGCTGACAGCTTACGCTCGACCTTGTCGGTGCTCTCCTGGAGCTTCTGCAGCAGATCGGGGCTGATCGTCAGCAGATCGCAGCCGGCTAGTTCCAGAATTTGCGAGGTGGTGCGGAAGCTCGCGCCCATCACCTCAGTCTTGTAGCCGAACTTCTTGTAGTACGCGTAGATGCGGCGCACCGACTTGACGCCCGGATCGTTGGCGCCGCCGTCTTTCGCTTCGTCCCACGCGCTGCCGGCGCTCTTCTTGTACCAGTCGTAGATGCGGCCGACGAACGGCGAGATCAGCTGCGCGCCCGCTTCGGCACAGGCCGCCGCCTGCGCGAGCGAGAACAGCAGCGTCATGTTGCAGTGGATGCCTTCCTTCTGCAGCACCTCGGCCGCGCGCACGCCTTCCCACGTGGAGGCGAGCTTGATCAGTACGCGGTCGCGCTCGACGCCGTGCTCCTTGTAAAGCGCAATCAGTTCGTGGGCTTTCGCGATCGAGCCTTGGACGTCGAAAGACAGGCGCGCGTCGACTTCGGTCGACACCCGCCCCGGGATGATCTTGAGGATCTCGCTGCCGAACGCGATCAGCAACTGGTCGATGATCGCGCCGACCGGCTTCGACGCATGCGCCTTCACGGTCTTTTCGAGCAGCGGCCGGTAATCGTCTTTCTGCACGGCTTTCAGAATCAGCGACGGATTGGTGGTCGCATCCCGCGGCTTGTACTGGGCGAGCTGCTGGAAGTCGCCGGTGTCGGCCACCACGGTGGTGTACTGCTTGAGTTGATCGAGTGCGGTTGTCATGTTCGGGCCTTCAGGGCGCGTGCGCGCCGTGGTTCAGGGGAAATGAGGACGCCGCCGCGCCGGCTGGACAAAGCAGAGGAGCCAGCCGGCGCCGGCGGCCGCGGGTCAAGCCGCAGCGCGTCCCGCGATGGCGCGGGGAAACGCTGCCGGATACATCTATTCTATGGCGGATCGCCGGGGACAGTATGAACACCGGGTATCGACAGCAGGCGGTGCGCTCGGTTCACACACGCCGTGGGTTCAACACGGCTTGCGTTACCACGCCGGCGACCAACCCCCAGAACGCCGAGCCGATCGACAGCAGCGTGAGCCCCGAGGCGGTCACCATGAACGTCACGAGCGCCGCCTCGCGCTGCCTCGTGTCCTGCATCGCATTGGCGAGCCCGCTCATGATCGAGCCGAACAGCGCGAGCGCCGCGACCGACACGACCAACTCCTTCGGGAACGCCGCGAACAGCGCGGCGATCGTCGCGCCAAACACCCCTGCGACCAGATAGAAAATGCCGCCCCATACGGCGGCCGTGTACCGCCTGGCGGGGTTTTCGTGCGCTTCGGGGCCCGTGCAGATCGCCGCCGTGATCGCCGCAAGATTGATGCCGTGCGAACCGAACGGCGCGAGCAGCAACGACGCGACGCCGGTCGTCGCGATCAGCGGCGCGGACGGTGTCGTGTAGCCGTCCGCGCGCAGCACCGCGATGCCGGGCACGTTCTGCGAGGCCATCGCGACCACGAACAGCGGAATGCCGATGCTCACGCACGCGGCCACCGAAAACGACGGCATCGTCAGCACCGGATGCGCGAGCGCGACGTGAAAATGGCTGAAGTCGAGCAGCCCGAGGCCGCCGGCGGCGGCCGTGCCGGCCACGAGCGTCGTCGGAATCGCGTAACGCGGCACGAACCGCTTGACGATCAGGTAGGTGAAAAACATCGTCAGCACGAGCGCGGTCTGGAACTGCGCGGCGCGGAAAATCTCGATGCCGATCTCGAACAGGATGCCCGCGAGCAGCGCTGAGGCGAGGCCCGACGGAATCCGCTTCATCAGCGCGTCGAACCAGCCGGTCACGCCGACCAGCGTCAGCAGCGCCGCGCAGAAGATGAACGCGCCGATCGCCTGCGCGTACTCGACATGGGGCAGCGACGCCACCAGCAGCGCCGCGCCAGGCGTCGACCACGCGATCACGATCGGCGCGCGAAAGCGCAGCGACAGGCCGATCGTGCAGAGGCCCATGCCGATCGACAGGGCCCAGATCCAGGACGAAATCTGCGCGTCGCTCAGATGCGCGGCCTGGCCCGCCTGGAACATCAGCACGAGCGAGCTCGTGTAGCCGGTCATCGCCGCGACGAAACCCGCGACGATCGTCGATAGCGACGTATCGGCAAGCGGATTGAAACGCCGGGGCGCCGTGGCGGCGGGGGACAACTGGGGAGACGGGGACGAACTCATGCGAAGGCTTTCTTGTTGGGGAAGTTACAGCGTCAAGACGTGGATATCTGAAGGTCGGCGTTACTTGCTCAGCACCCGCATGGCCGTCTCGAGGCCCGCGAGCGTCAGCGGATACATGCGGTGGCCCAGCACTTCGCGAATTGCGCTGACGGACTGCCGGTATGGCCACAGCGCTTCCGGTTCCGGATTCAGCCACGCGAAGTGCGGGAAATGATCGGCGAGCCGGCGCAACCAGACCGCGCCGGCCTCGGCGTTGTTGTACTCGACCGAGCCGCCCGGCTGCAAGACTTCATACGGGCTCATCGTCGCGTCGCCGACGAAGATCAGCTTGTAGTCGGGCGTGAACTTGTGCAGCACGTCCCACGTCGGCGTGCGTTCGGCGTGGCGGCGGCGGTTGTTTTTCCACAGGAAGTCGTACACGCAGTTGTGGAAGTAGTAGAACTCCAGGTGCTTGAACTCGGCCTTCGCGGCGGAAAACAGCTCCTCGGTGCGCTTCACGTGATCGTCCATCGAGCCGCCGACGTCGAGCAGCATCAGCACCTTCACGTTGTTGTGCCGCTCGGGCACCATCTTCAGATCGAGCCAGCCGGCGTTCGCGGCGGTGCTGCGGATCGTGTCGGGCAGATCGAGTTCTTCCGCGGCGCCTTCGCGGGCGAAACGGCGCAAGCGCCGCAGCGCGACCTTGATGTTGCGCGTGCCGATCTCGACCTGGTCGTCGTAGTCGCGATACGCGCGCGCTTCCCACACCTTGACGGCCGTGCGATTGCCGGCCGCGTCGCCGCCGATGCGCACGCCCTCGGGGTTATAGCCGCCGTTGCCGAACGGCGACGTGCCGCCCGTGCCGATCCATTTGTTGCCGCCCTCGTGGCGCTCCTTCTGCTCGTCGAACAGCTCCTTCAGGCGCTCCATGAGCTTGTCGATGCCGCCCATCGCCTCGATCTGCGCTTTTTCCTCGGCCGACAGATCGCGTTGCAGCTTCTTCTTGAGCCAGTCGAGCGGAATGTCGAACGCGAGCTCGGACGTTTGCGCGACGCCGTTGAAATACGCGCCGAACGCTTGGTCGAACTTGTCGAAGTACTGCTCGTCCTTGACGAGCGTGATGCGGGCGAGGTAGTAGAACTCGTCGAGCGACGGCGCGATCACATTGGCCTTCAGCGCTTCGAGCAGCGTCAGGTATTCCTTCACCGACACCGGCAGTTTGGCGGCGCGCAGCGAGTAGAAAAAGTCGATCAGCATGCTGGATGTCCTGCGGCGCGGCGCCCGTTCAACGGTTGTTGCGGTTCATGAACAGCAGCCGCTCAAACAGGTTCACGTCCTGTTCGTTCTTCAGCAGCGCACCGTGCAGCGGCGGCACGATCTGCTTCTGATCGGCCGAGCGCAGTGCTTCGGGAGGAATCTCTTCGGCGAGCAGCAGCTTGAGCCAGTCGAGCAGCTCGGACGTGGACGGCTTTTTCTTCAGGCCCGCGACGTTGCGCAACTCGAAGAAGCTCTGCAGCGCCGCGGCGAGCAGATCCTTTTTGATGCCGGGGTAGTGCACGTCGACGATCTGCTGCATCGTCGTCGCGTCCGGAAACTTGATGTAGTGGAAGAAGCAGCGGCGCAGAAACGCGTCGGGCAGTTCCTTCTCGTTGTTCGACGTGATGATCACGAGCGGACGATGCTTCGCGCGCACCAGTTCGCGCGTCTCGTACACGTAGAACTCCATGCGGTCGAGCTCGCGCAGCAGGTCGTTCGGGAATTCGATGTCGGCCTTGTCGATCTCGTCAATCAGCAGCACGCTCTGTTCGTCCGATTCGAACGCCTGCCACAGCACGCCCTTGACGATGTAGTTGCGGATGTCCTTCACGCGCTCGTCGCCGAGCTGCGAATCGCGCAGACGCGAGACCGCATCGTATTCGTACAGCCCTTGCTGCGCCTTGGTGGTCGACTTGATGTGCCATTGCAGCAGCGGCATGCCGAGTGCCGCGGCGACTTCCTCGGCGAGCATGGTCTTGCCGGTGCCGGGTTCGCCCTTGATCAGCAGCGGACGCCTGAGCGTCATCGCGGCGTTGACCGCGAGCTTGAGGTCGTCGGTGGCGACGTACTGCGATGAGCCTTCGAAACGCATGGCGAGATGCTCTTGTGCGGAAAAAAACCAGTATAAGTCAGAAGGACTGTCGGCCTGAAACCGGCTCACGTTGGGTGTCAGCCGCGCTGTCGTGCGGCGGTGGCGCTGCTGTGGTGCCGTTGCGAAGCCGCCGCGGGCATGGCGCGGGGCCCGTCCCGGCGGGCGTTGCGCGGCTCCCGCGTCCGGTGGACGTTCGGCGCGGCGGCGCGGTACAATTAGCCCGATTTTTTTGGCCTGCGTGGCCACCTTATAAGAAGAACGGCCGGACCGCTGCCTTTCTGGGCACCCGTTTCCCCTCAAGCCAGGTTACATCTATGAATAAATTCGTCGGCAAACACGTCGTGATCGCAGCGCTGTCGGTGCTCGCGGGCTATGCGGCCAGTGCGCAGGCAGCGGATATCGTAGGCAACGCCAAGGCGGGCCAGGACAAGGTCGCGATGTGTATCGGCTGCCACGGCATCCCTGAATACCGCACGGCTTATCCAGAGGTTTTCCGCGTGCCGAAGCTCGGCGGGCAAAATCAGGCTTACCTCGAAAACGCGCTGCACGCCTACAAGAAGGGCGACCGCCATTTCGACACGATGCACGCAGTCGCGGTGACGCTGTCGGATCAGGACATTGCCGACGTCGCCGCGTACTACGCAGCACAAAATGCCGCTTCGCAAAACAATCCCAACAAGTGATCGGCGTCGGTCACCAGCTCATCAAATTCGTGGGACAGGAGATTTCATGATCAAGCCCGGACAGGCACTCCACACGGTATTCAAGGCTGCAGCCGCGGCGTCGGTGATCGGTCTGGCCGCAGCGAACGTCGCGCACGCGGCCGACGCCGGCAACGGCAAGGTACTTGCCGACAGCCACAACTGCGCGGCCTGCCACGGTGTCAACCTGAACAAGCCGGTGAGCCCCGAGTATCCGAAGCTGGCCGGTCAGCACTCCGACTACGTTTACTGGGCGCTGCGTCAGTACCAGATGGGCACCGGCAATCCGCACTTGGGCCGCAACAACGCGATCATGCAGGCACAGGTGCAGACCCTGTCGCTCGGCGACATGAAGGACATTGCCGCTTACATCGAATCGCTGGACGGCGACCTCGTGCAGAAGAAGTAAGCGTCGGGCGCGGGATTCGCGCCGAAGCTTTAAAAGCAAAACACCCCGCCTTGGCGGGGTGTTTTGCTTTGCTGGCGTCGCACCTCGGCGTGCCTCGCGTGGTGCGACGCCGGAGTTTTCAGTCGCTTCAGTCGCGTGTCGCGCGCCGTTCGATGCGCTGAAGATACGCGTCCGTATCCGGCGGGGTGCCGGTACGCTGGGCTTCCCAGATGGTTTCGCCGAGGCAGTCCATGATCGCGTGCTGCGCCTCGTGCGTCGAGCCGAGCCGCGCGGCGAGACGGTCGTGCGCGGCGCGAATGCCGGGCGGCTGATCGATCGACAGCTGCTCGGAGATCGCCAGATGCATCGACAGATGCAGGAAAGGATTGGTCTGGCCGCGCTCCGGCGAATAGTCCTGCGCCTGGGCGGCCGGGCCGTCGGCGAGGTCGGCGTGGTATTCCGGATGCTCGACGATCCAGTCGGCGGCGATCGCCTCGAGCGGCGTCAGAATCTCGCCCTGGCGCTGTTTGCGCCAGGTGTCGGTGAAAAAGAGGCGAACTTCGTCGCGGCTGGGATTGAACATCGTGGAACCGGTGCGTGGGAGTGGGGCGTGCGCAGTGCGCGGAACATATTATTTTACGCGGCAGCCACGCTGGGTGCAGGCGCGGGGCTCGGCCTCGGGATTCGAATTGGCCCGCGCCTAAAGATCGGGCGGCGGCGTCTTCGGCCGGAACTCGCACAGCGGCTCGATCGCGCAATGCCAGCATTCGGGGCGGCGCGCCTTGCACACATAGCGCCCATGCAGGATCAGCCAGTGGTGCGCATCCTGCCTGAATTCTGCGGGTGTGAATTTTTCGAGTGCCGCTTCGACCGCGCGTACGTCCTTGCCGGGCGCGAGCCCGGTGCGGTTGGCGACGCGGAAAATGTGCGTGTCGACCGCGATGGTCGGATGGCCGAACGCCGTGTTCAGGATCACGTTGGCCGTTTTGCGGCCGACGCCCGGCAGCCCTTCAAGCGCTTCGCGATCCTCAGGTACCTCGCCGCCGTACTGGTCAAGCAGGATGCGACAGGTCGCGATCACGTTCTTCGCCTTCGTCCGATACAGACCGATCGTCTTGATATAGCTCGCGACACCTTCCTCGCCGAGGTCGAACACCTTCTGCGGCGTGTTAGCGACCGGGAACATCCTGCGCATCGCCTTGTTGACCGACACGTCCGTCGCCTGTGCCGACAACAGCACCGCGATCAGCAGTTCGAACGGCGTCGTGTACTCGAGCTCGGTGGTCGGATGCGGGTTCAGGCTCTGAAGGGTTTCGTAGATCGCGCGGCGTTTGTTCGCGTTCATGCGGAGCGGGTCGAGGTGAGTGGGACGGACGGCGCCGATGTGCTCAGCGGGTGGTCGGCGGCGAGTTGGACGGCGGGTCCGATTCGTTGGACGGCTGCTCCGGGCTGCGCGTGTCGTCGCCCCCGGCCAGACCGAGACGGTGGCGGCGCGCTTCGGCGGCGTCGATCTGCGCCTGCACGTCGGCGCTGACGTTCTCGGTGTTCAGCGGTCCCTGGCCTTTCGCGGCCATTTCGTCCTTTTTCTTGCGCGCGCGTTCTAGCGCGGCCTGGATGATCGCGCGTTTCTTCGCTTCGGCGTCGTCCGCAACCGGGGTGGCGCGGGCCGGTGCTGCTGTCGCGCCGGCAGCTGGCACCGTGGCCGGCGCAGCCGCCGGGACACTCGCGCTCGCGGCTCGCCGCGCTGCAGCACGCGCTTCGGCGGCGTCGCGCTCGCGCGCGAGACGTGTCTCGTGGCGGTCGTGACGCGTACGCGCCGCGTCAGCCTGGCTCTGACTCCAGGCATCCCATCCGGTCGCCTCGCCGGTCACGGGCAGCATCGCGATGCAGTCGACCGGGCAGGGTGGCACGCACAGGTCGCAGCCGGTGCATCGCTCGGCGATCACGGTGTGCATCTGTTTCGGAGCGCCAACTATCGCGTCGACGGGGCACGCCTGCATGCACAGCGTGCAGCCGATGCACACCTGTTCGTCGATAACCGCCAACGGACGCGGGCGTTCGACGCCGTTGGCGGAATTGAGCGGAATCACTGGTTTGCCGAGCAGCGCCGCGAGGCGCGCGATACCCTCGGCACCGCCGGGCGGGCACTGGTTATAGTTGGCCTCGCCGCTGGCGACGGCTTCGGCATACGGACGGCATGCGGGATATCCGCATTTCGTGCATTGCGTTTGGGGCAGCAGATCCTCGATGCGATCTGCGAGTGTATTGACGTCTGTCACGGTTATGACGTGGGGGCTTGCCGTGCGATCGCACGACCTGAACTAAATAGCACATTATCGCCGATTTCCCCGATTGCCATTCGCAGTCCATGTGCCATAATCGAAGCGCTTCATTCGAAAGACCGCAGAAAAGGGTGTGTTTCCCAACCACGACGCGCCCGCTCAACGCCGCCACTATAAGGCTAGGAGAGGCCGGCGGCGCGATCCGGATAACGCGGCTCACGAAGACGATGCCACCATGAATCAGCCGAAAATCAAAAGAGATCCTGAAGGCACGAGGCGCCGCATTCTGCTTGCGGCGGCCGAAGAGTTCGCAAGTGGAGGGCTGTTCGGCGCGCGCGTCGATCAGATCGCCCGCCGCGCGGAAACCAATGAACGCATGCTCTATTACTACTTTGGTAGCAAGGAGCAGCTTTTTACCGCGGTACTCGAACACGCGTTCAGCGCACTCAATGAAGCGGAACGCACGCTCGAACTCAATGGAATCGCGCCCGTCGAGGCCGTTACGCGGCTCGCGCATTTCGTTTGGGACTACTACCGCGATCATCCCGAGTTGCTCCGGCTCATCAACAATGAGAATCTGCATGAAGCACGTTATATGCAGAAGTCGACGCGCATCCGCGAAATGATCTCGCCGATCGTCGCGACGCTCGGCGGAATTCTCGAACGTGGGCAACGCGCGGGGCTGTTTCGCACGAACGTCGACCCGCTGCGTTTTTACGTGACGCTCTCGGGCATGGGCTACTACATCGTGTCGAACCGATTCACGCTCGAGGCGACGCTCGGCCGCGATTTCAGCAGCGCCGCCGAACGCGGCGAAGTAATCCAGATGAATACCGAGCTGCTGCTCGCATATCTGTTGAGAAAATAACGGACGCTGGCGCGGTGATCATCGCCGCGACAAAAAATCAGTATCACCAACAAAGCGTAATAGAAAAGCCAACGGCCTCGAGAAGAGGCCGTTGGCTTTTTAAATGCTATTGCAAGTTTAATGCTCAGGCTTCGACTTTTTCCTGCGTCGGCCTCGCCGTTTTATTGTGCTCGAGAATGAAGTCGCGCAATTGCGGATAAATGATGGTGCGCCAGCGGCGGCCCGAGAAAATGCCGTAGTGGCCGCATTTTTCCGCAGTGAAGTGACGCTTGTTCTTCGCCGGAATGCCGCCGCACAGGTCATGCGCCGCGTAGGTCTGGCCGTCGCCGGAAATGTCGTCGAGTTCGCCTTCGATCGTAAACAGTGCGGTCGTCTTGATGTCCTGCGGCCGCACCGGTTCGCCGTCGACGACCCAGGTGCCCTCGGCAAGACGGAATTCCTGGAACACGACGCGGATCGTGTCGAGGTAATAGTCGGCGTCCATGTCGAGCACTGCGTTGTACTCGTCGTAGAAGCGGCGATGCGCTTCGGCGTCGTCTTCGTCGCCGCGCAGCAGGCTCTGGTAGAAATCCCAATGCGACGCCGCGTGACGCTCGGGATTCATCGCGACGAAACCGGTGTGCTGCAGGAAGCCCGGATAGACCTTGCGGCCCACACCCGGATAGTTCGGCGGCACCGTGAAGATCACGTTGTTTTCAAACCACTCGTACGAGTGCTGCGTGGCGAGCGAGTTGACCGAGGTCGGGCTCTTGCGCGCGTCGATCGGGCCGCCCATCATCGTCATGGTGCGCGGCGTGTCCTCGCCGCGGCTCGCCATTAGCGATATGGCGGCGAGCACCGGCACGGTCGGCTGGCACACCGAGATGACGTGCAGGTTCTTCGCACCAATATGGCGAATGAATTCCTGGATATACGCGATGTAGTCGTTCAGACCGAACCAGCCGGCTTCGAGCGGCACCATGCGCGCGTCGATCCAGTCGGTGATGTAGACCTTGTGGTCTTGCAGCAACGTGCGCACGGTGTCGCGCAGCAGCGTGGCGTGGTGTCCTGACAACGGTGCGCAGACGAGCACGACCGGCTCGTCTTTCAATTGGTTGACAGCATCGCTGTCGTCCGCGAAACGCTTGAAGCGCGTCAGGCGGCAGAAAGGCTTTTCGATGAAGGTCTGCTCGACGATCGGAATGTTATGACCGTCTTTGACAATCTGGTGAATGTTGAACTCGGGCTTTTCGTAATCCTTGCCGAGCCGGTAAAGCAGTTCGTAGCCGGCGGACAAGCGCGTGGCGCCCGGCCAGTAGGCTAACGGACTGGCCGGATTCGCAAATGACTTCGATGCGGCCTGAGCCCAGGCGGTCAGAGGGTTCAACATCGCCCGCTGGAATTCGTGCAGTTGATAGAGCATGTTTGCTCCGTTTTAAGCGGTTCGCATTGGGCTTCGCAAACACGCGTGAGGCGTTGCGGCGGGCCATTCTGGTTGTTGGCACATTCTTGTTGGCCGACAGTCGGATCGATAATATCGAACAAAGCAAATTTGTGCAACGCAACAATGTTCGCGTTCAGTGTACGCAAACTGTCACGGGCTCATGCTAGCGGCGATGCTGCTGCGCCGCTATCAGGGCTTGCCTGAGCCTCAAGCTCCAGCGAGCGGATGCCGTTATGCGGCGGATGACCGGTCGCCTGGGCCATCTCCTGCTCGTGCTTCATCAGGTTCAGTCCGGTGTGGACGAGCGCCACGTGCGAAAACGCTTGCGGGAAATTGCCGACCAGACGTTTTTCGACCGGGTCGTACTCCTCGGACAGCAGGCCGACGTCGTTGCACAGCGCGAGCAGCCGCTCGTACATCTCCACCGCTTCCTGCACGCGTCCCTGCAGCGCGAGGTTGTCCACCATCCAGAACGAACAGGCAAGAAAGGTGCCTTCCCCGGGCGGCAGGCCATCGTCGTATTCGGTGGTGCGGTAGCGCATCACGAAGCCGCCGTGCATCAGGTCCCGCTCGATCGCCGCGACGGTGCCCTTGATGCGCGGATCGTGCGGCTTGAGGAAGCCAACCAGCGGCATCAGCAGCACGCTCGCGTCGAGCTGGTCGCTGCCGTAGAACTGCGAGAACGCGTTCAACTGCGGATTCCATGCCTTTTCGCAGACCTCGGCGTGGATCGTGTCGCGCGTCGCGCGCCATTCGTCGAGCGGGCCGTCGAGCTTGAACATTTCGGCCGAGCGGATCGCGCGGTCGAACGCGACCCACGCCATCACCTTCGAGAACGTGAAGTGCCGGCGGCCGCCGCGCGTTTCCCAGATGCCTTCGTCGGGTTCGCGCCAGATCGTCGTCAGGTGCTCGAGCATCGCGCGCTGCACGTTCCACGCGGTGACGTCCGCCTGCAGGCCGCCGACGCGCGCAAGATGGAGCGCGTTCATCACCTCGCCGTAGACGTCGAGCTGACTCTGCCCGACCGCGTTGTTGCCGATGCGCACCGGTTTCGCGCCCTGATAGCCGGGCAGCCAGTCGATTTCGGATTCCGGCAGACGCCGCTCGCCGGCGATGCCGTACATGATCTGCAACTGGTTCGGTGCACCCGCCATCACGCGGCCGAGCCAGCTGCGCCACGCGCGCGCTTCGTCGTAGTAGCCGCCGCGCATCATCGCGAGCAGCGTGATGGTCGCGTCGCGCAGCCAGCAGTAGCGGTAGTCCCAGTTGCGCGTGCCGCCGAGCTGCTCGGGCAGCGACGTGGTGGGCGCCGCCACGATGCCGCCGGTCGGCTCGTAGGCGAGCGCGCGCAACGTGATCAGCGAGCGGCGAATCGGTCCGGCCCAGCGTCCTTCGACGGTGCCGCGCGCCGCCCATTCGAGCCAGTGGTTCTCGGTGCGGGCGAGCGCCGTGTGCGGATCGCGCGCGGGCGGAATGCGCAGGTGCGACGGCGCGTAGGCGAGCGAGAACGGCACGCGCTCGCCGGCCGTCACCGTGAACTCGGCGACGGTCTTCATGTCCTCGCCGTGCAGCTCGACCGGCGTGCGCAGCACCGCGTTGTCCGGGCCGACGATCGCCTTGATGCCGCTGTCGTTCTTGAGCTTGTCGACCCACGGAATCGAGAAACCGTAGTCGAAGCGCAGCACCAGTTCCATCTTCATGCGCACGGTACCGCGCTTGCCGACGACGATGCGGATCATCTCCGACCAGCCGTTACCAGGCGGCATGAAGTCGATCAGCGTGACGGCACCGTCGGGCGTTTCGAAGTCGGTTTCGAGGATGAGCGTTTCGCCGCGATAACGGCGCGTGATGGTCGGCGCGGCGCCCCCGGCTGGCGCGGCGGGGGTGATCAGCCAGCGGCCGTTCTCGGGTGTGCCGAGCAGCGCGGCGAAGCAGGCGCCCGAGTCGAAGCGCGGCCAGCAAAGCCAGTCGACGGAACCTTCGCGGGAGATGAGCGCGGCGGTATGGCCGTCCCCGATCAGTGCGTAGTCTTCGATGAGTGCAGGCATGGAAAACGTGTCAGGTTACGAGTCGTTAAGACGGACGGCGATAGCAGCCGCGTTTTGAAGGGGGTGTTATTACCGGACCACCATGAGCTTCGTTTGGTTCACCGCACAGTGCGGCAAAACGCGGGTTGGAAAATGGTCAAATCCATGCATACAATCAAAATTCATGCCGATGCCCGGCGACATGCCGGACTGCGAATCGGCCTTGCTCATGGCGTATGCAGACGCCGTTTCCGAGGACGAAAGCCATGCTGAACCCTTCGAAATCCGATTGCATCACGATTCTCTCGGCCGCCAGCCAACTTGCCGGCGATTCCATGTTGCCACTCGATCATAGCCGGCTCGGCCTGAGCCGCAATGGCATGCTGGCTGCCGTGTCCTTCCTGGCCGAGCGGGCCTGCTTCCGGCGCTATCAGCAGGATGCCGGTCATTATGCGGTCGGCGCGCTGTCGTTGCAGGGGCGCTTGCGGCTCGATCAGCTGGCGAACGGTTGAGCGGTAGCGCTGAACGTTCGTCGCGCTCGTTCCTCGCGTATGTCACGGCATGACATTTGCCGCCGCCGCGAACCTTCCCTGCTTGCGAAAACACACCGACACCGGGCGCAAATCCAGCGCGCGGTGTCGTGTCGCATGTCGCTCACAGATGTGACGAGCCCATGCCGAAGATCCCGATGATGCCGATGATGATCAGATAAAGCGCGACGATATAGTTCAGGAGTCGCGGCATGATCAGGATCAGAATGCCGGCGATCAGCGAAACGACCGGGCCCAGGCTGAGAGTGACGTTCATGGAGACTCCGTGGTTGAGGCGCGTGACGCGCGATTGAAAAAACGTCCCGCCACGCGGGACAAAAGCCGCCGGCGCAGACCGCGCGCCGGCGGCGGATTCACTGCATGATCCGACCTGACGCTCTTATACTGACTTCGACGACAACAACGCGGAACGACGCTCGATTCGCGGCGCGGCAGACCAGACACCGTTACTACCGCTTGTACTGCAGCTCGTACGCGAGCCAGTACGAGACAACCGATGTCGAGGAGGTCTCATGCTTCGCAGTCGCCGCGCGAGGCGGCCCGCGCCCTTGAGGGCCGCTCGTTCGATAATAAAAGGTTTCGTGCTCATGGTTTCGATTGTTGCTTCGCACGCCTATGCGCAAGATTCTGGCCCGGTCCCCGCGGACGGCGTCTATACGATGCTGGTCGGTACTTACACCAGCGGCAAGAGCGAGGGTATCTACGTCTTCCGCTTCGATACGAAGACGGGTGCGGCGACCCAGGTGTCGGTTGCGCAGACGGTGAATCCGTCCTTTCTCGTGGTGAGCCGCGACCGCCGCTTCGTCTATTCGGTCAACGAACTGCCCGGCGACAACGGCCCGGCCACGCAGCGCGGCGGCGTCAGCGCGTTCGGCTTCGATGCCGCACGCGGGCAGCTGACGTTTCTGAACAAGGTATCGTCGGATGGCAATGATCCGTGCTATCTGAGCATCTCGCCGGACGGCCGGTATCTGCTCACCGCGAACTATTCGGTCGCGCCCGATCCGGGCGGCAGCTTCGCGGTGTTTCCGCTGCAGGCCAACGGCCAGGTAGGCACGTCGGTGCAGACCGTGCACCACGAGGGCGGTGGTCCGGTGAAAGGGCGGCAGGACAACTCGCACGTGCATTCGACCGTGTTCTCGCCGGACGGCCACTATCTCTTCACGCAGGACCTCGGCGCCGACAAGCTGTACGCCTACCACTACGCGCCGCAGAACAGCTCGGGTGCCGGCCCGTTCGTCGCGACCGACTGGGGCTACACGCAGCAGAAGGCCGGCACGGGTCCGCGCCATCTGATTTTCAGCGCTGACGGCAGGCACGCGTATCTGACGAGCGAACTCGCGGCGAGCGTCAGCACGTTCGACTACCACGACGGCAAGCTGAAGCTCGTGCAGACGCTGCCGCTGACCGAGCCGGGCTTCAAGGGGCAGGTGGGCGCGGCGGCGATCCATATGTCGCCGGACGGACGCTTCGTGTATGCATCCAATCGCGGCGACGCGAACGAGATCGTGATCTTCGCGGTCGATCCGGCCAATGGGCATCTGAAGCAGATCGGCCGGCAGTCGAGCCTCGGCAAATCGCCGCGCGAGTTCGCTATCGATCCGACCGGCAACTGGCTGATCGTCGGCAATCAGTTGAGCGACACGGTCTATGTGTTCAAGCGCGATCCGCAGACGGGGCTGCTCGATCCGAATCCGAAGCAGCATTTCGAACTCGGCTCGCCGGTCGATTTCAAGCTGGTGTCGCCGTCGTGACGCACGGCACGCGCGGGTCAATAAAAAACGGACAGCTCACGTTGTGAGGCTGTCCGTTTTTTCGTCTTCGCCGATTCAGTGGCCGGTCATTCCGCCGGCCCCGGCGCGAGCACTTCGCGGCTGCCGTTGATGCTCATCGCCGACACGAGGCCGGCCGTCTCCATCTGCTCGACGAGGCGCGCCGCGCGGTTATAGCCGATGCGCAATTGGCGCTGCACCGATGAGATCGACGCGCGCCGCGTGCGCACGACGAACGCGACCGCTTCGTCGTACAGCGGATCGGCTTCCGCATCCGGCGCTTCGCCGAACAGGTCCTGGGCCGCGCCGCCATCGGTGGCCGGGCCGTCGAGAATGCCTTCCTCGTACTGCGGCTCGCCGAACTGCTTCAGATACTCGACGATCGCATGCACTTCCTCGTCGGCGACGAATGCGCCGTGCACGCGCTGCGGGTAGCCGGTGCCCGGTGGCAGGAACAGCATGTCACCCTGGCCGAGCAGCGACTCGGCGCCCATCTGGTCGAGAATCGTGCGCGAGTCGATCTTCGACGACACCTGAAACGCGACGCGTGTCGGAATGTTCGCCTTGATGAGGCCGGTGATCACGTCGACCGACGGCCGCTGGGTCGCGAGGATCAGGTGGATGCCGGCCGCGCGCGCTTTCTGCGCGAGCCGCGCGATCAGCTCCTCGATCTTCTTGCCGGCGACCATCATCAGGTCGGCGAGTTCGTCGATCACGACGACGATCAGCGGCAGCGGTGCGAGCGGCTCGGGCGCATCGGGTGTCAGCGAGAACGGGTTGCCGAGCTTCTTGCCCTTCGCCTCGGTGTCGCGGATCTTCTGGTTGAAGCCGGCGAGATTGCGCACGCCGACCGCCGACATCAGCCGGTAGCGCTTCTCCATTTCTCCGACGCACCAGTTCAGCGCGTTGGCCGCGAGCTTCATGTCGGTGACGACCGGCGCGAGCAGATGCGGAATGCCTTCGTACACCGAAAGTTCGAGCATCTTCGGGTCGATCATGATCAGGCGCACTTCCTCGGGCGTCGCCTTGAACAGCAGCGAGCAGATCATCGCGTTGATCGCGACTGACTTGCCCGAGCCGGTCGTGCCGGCCACCAGCATGTGCGGGGCCTTCGCGAGATCGGCGACGACCGGATGGCCGGTGATGTCCTTGCCCATCGCGAGCGTCAGTTGCGAGTGCGAGTTCTGGTAGACGCTCGCTTCGAGGATTTCGGAGAGTCGGATCGTCTGCCGCTTCGCATTCGGCAGTTCGAGGCCCATGCAGGTCTTGCCCGGAATCGTTTCGACGACGCGGATCGAGGTGAGACCGAGACCGCGCGACAGGTCCTTCATCAGGCCGACGATCTGGCTGCCGCGCACGCCGAGCGCCGGCTCGACTTCGAAGCGCGTGATGACCGGACCCGCCGATGCGCCGACCACGGTCACCGGCACCTTGAATTCCTGCAGGCGCTGCTCGATCAGCAGGCCGGTTTCGCGGAGCTTTTCGTCCGGAATGGGTTCGATGTCGGCGTCCGCGGGGGCGAGCAGATCGAGTGTCGGCAGTTCGACCATCGATGCGGCCGGCGCGTGGAACTCGAAGCCGTTGACCGGCGCGTGGCCGCGCAGCGGCGAGCGGGCGGCAGGATCGGCGGCGGGTTGATCGGCGAGCTGGGCCTGCGGTTGCGGTGTTAGCTCGGGCGCAGCCGCTGGAATGGGCGACTCTTCGGCGGCCGGCGTGTGCACGACGGGCGCCGCGTTTGCCACGACCGAAGACTCGCTGCTGCCCGCCGATGCGACGAAGCCCGGGAAACGGACTACGTTCGAAACGACGGCTGGCGCGGCTGCCGGCGTAGCGAGGTTCTCTGCATTCGTCGAAGTCGACGAATGCGAGGCGTTCGCGGGCTCGGCCGCGGCGTGGCCAAGCTTGCTCTCCCAAGGCACGAGAGTTTTTTCGATGACGATTTCGGCGACAGGCGCGAGCGCTTGCACCCGCGTTTGTGTGGCGGGGGAGGGGGCGACGGGTTCGCTGACCGGTTGCTCAATGGGGGCGTTGTTCTGCGTCGAATCGCTTTCGAACGGCGGCAGGTCTTCTTGCGCTCCGTCGTCCTGCAAGCTGGCTGCAAAGCGCTCGAACGAAGTCGGAGTCGGCGTCGCGACCGGCATCTCAGGTTCCGGCTCGCTTGCGGCAGGCGCCGCGGTGGCGGGCTCGGCCGCGGCTGCCACGTCGGCCACCGGCTCCATCGCAGTCATCGTCTGCGGCGCAGAGATAAGCGGTGCGTGGATGGCCGGCGGTTCGGTCGGCCATTGCGTAACCGGCGCGTTACCGTCTTCGACAGGCGTATCGGACTCAACCGGCGCGTCCTCACGCGGCAACTCGACCGGTGCGTCTTCGCGCTGCGACCGCGACACCGTCTCCACCGAACTCTCCGCGCTCTGCTCCTGCGGCGCCGCGACTGCCTCGCCGGCCTGGACAGGCAGCGCATCCTGTTGCGCAGACTGCACATCAAACGCCCTCGACCTATTCGCCGCATTGCCAATCTTCGCGCTGTCGGCGCCACGGCTGCGCGCGAGGCTCACACCGGCCATATCGGTCCAGCGCGCGGCGTTTTCCGCGATGCTGCGCAGCGTTTCCTCGACGCTCGCGGGTGGTGCCACGGTCGATGCGTTCGCCACCGGCCGTGTCAAGCCCGGCGCGGGACCGCGTGCGGTCGACGGCGATGTCGCGCCGTTGGCGCGCGTAGCGGCCGGGAACGCGTGACGTGGCGTGACGCTGCGATTGAGCGGCGCGGTGCCATCGGCCGGGCGTGGCAGCGGCGACGGACGGCTGCCGCGGCCCGCGGCATTCGTCGATCCCGCCGTCATGCCGATACCGGCGCCCGACACGGTTGCGCGGCCCGCCATCGCTTGTGCCGCTCTCGCCGATACGCCCGATGCGGCGGCGGCCGTCGCCGCCAGCGCGGCGCTGGAGCCGAACGGTGTGGCCGAGCGCTGTTCGCCGACGGAGCGCCGACCGACCTGCAGCGCGCCATCTCGAGCCGGCGTACCCGAACCGGAGCCTGCCGCTGCGGACGTCGCCGGACGGGGCTCCGCCGTGCGCAACCAGCCGGCCGGCGCGACCGGCTCGGTCGGCACGAACGGCGAGGCAGAACTGTCCACAGCCTTGTCGGCATGTAACGCCTGCGTTGACAGCACCGCTGTCGGACGCGGCGACGCGATCGGCCCCGTACGGAGCACTGGCTCGATCTGCTTGACCGGCCCGCGCGCCGCGCCGGCGTCACGGGCGAAAGCCTCCTTGCTACCCGCGATGCCGGCCGCCGCGGCGCTGGCAGCAGCGGCGGAACCCGCGCCGCGCACGCTCGCAGGCGGACGCCACACCGTCGGGCGTGCGTAACGTCCCTTGCTGTTGCGCGGTGCCATCGTGTTGGTGGCGGGTGTTGCATGCGATGGCGCGCCGTCGTCGATGGTGCGGTGGCGGCGCGCATCCTCGTCGCGCTTCGCGAGTCCGCGCGACAGACCGAGGCCGAACGCGCCGTCGGCCCACGCGGCGAGCTCGCTCCAGCGGAACTCGATGAGCCAGGGCAGGCTGATCGCGAGCAGCGCGAGCGCCGCGAGCGGGGTGCCGATATGGCCGAGCAGATGACCGAGCCCGCCGGCGAGCGCATGACCGAAACCATTGACGCCCGCGATGCCGATCAGCGAGCCCTCGAGCGTGCAACTGGCGATCAGCACGCAGACAAAGCCGAGCCACAGCCGGATCGTGCCGGGGCCGCGCAGACCCGCGCCGCCCGGCAGCACCGACTTCACGAGGCGCCACAAAAGAGGAATGAACCAGACGGCCGACCCGCCGAACCAGCCGAAAACTACCGTGTGCATACCAGACATCTACGAATGACGGAGCGCGCGCAAGCGCAATCCGTCGAGTTTAAACCGGCGCAGCGCGCGGCTTCGAAGGCCGGCGCGAGTCCCGAACGCGGCGCAGACACGCATCACTTGTCGCTGCGATCGAACATGAGCGCGTCGCCGTTGTCGAGGATCAGCTGCATCTGCTGCGGTGCTCGCATCTGCACGCCGGTGCGATCGATGCGCTCGAGCGCAGCGAGGAACGGCTTTTCGATGTCGCCGCCCGGCGAGGCGCACGCCATGCGCGTGCCGGCGAGGGTTCCGAAGCTCAGCTTGCCGTCCTTCAGCATGTACGAACCCATGAAGCGGTTACAGCCGGAAAAGCCGCTGGCGTGACGCTGGCCGCCTTCGGTCGACAACGTGAGTGTGAGCGGTCCCTGATCCTTCGACGGCACCGCGCGCGCCGTGCCGTCGGCGTTCTTCCACGAACTCAGCACCCAGCTGGTGTCGTCGAGCAGCTGCGCGGCGGCGGGATTGAACGGATCGGGCGGCGGCGCCGACGAATCCGAATGCTTCGGCATCGCGCAGGCACCGAGCAGCGCGGCGACGCTCAACGCGGCGACGGCCGTGCGCAGGCACGGAGTGATGCGCGCAAGACGTCGCGGGCGGGAGCGGATGAGCATGGCGTCGTTCCTGTTCAAACTGGCGAAGGCGTAAGGGTAACGTACTAAGCTTGTCGTGCGCGAGCGAAGGCGCGCGGATCGACCGGCGACGCCCTGCGGGCGCCGCGCGGCAAGGGGCCCGCATGTTAACATCGCGGTCTATCCAATCCCACCCTCATCCTGACTTTTATCTGGAGACCCCATGCAGATCGGCCAACGGATCGGCACGCCCCTTTCTGAATCCGCGACGCGCGTCATGCTGCTCGGCGCCGGCGAACTCGGCAAGGAAGTGATCATCGCGCTGCAACGGCTGGGCGTCGAAGTGATCGCCGTCGACCGTTACCCGAATGCGCCGGGCCATCAGGTCGCGCATCGCGCGCACGTGATCGACATGACCGACCGCGCCGCGCTGCGCGCGCTGGTCGAGCAGGAACGCCCGCACCTGATCGTCCCCGAAATCGAGGCGATTGCCACCGACGAGCTCGCCGCGATCGAAACCGAGGCGCTCGCCGAGGTGATCCCGACCGCGCGCGCCACGCAACTGACGATGAACCGCGAAGGCATCCGCCGCCTCGCCGCCGAAGAGCTCGGCCTCGCGACCTCGCCGTACGCGTTCGCCGATTCGCTCGACGAGCTGCGTGCGGGCATCGCGAAGGTCGGCTATCCGTGCGTCGTGAAGCCGGTGATGTCGTCGTCGGGCAAGGGGCAATCGGTATTGCGCAGCGACGCGGACGTCGAGCCCGCATGGCAGTACGCGATGGCGGGCGGCCGCGTGAATTTCGGGCGTGTGATCGTCGAGGGTTTCATCGACTTCGAATACGAAATCACGCAGCTGACCGTACGCGCGATCGACCCGGCGAGCGGCCAGGTCAGCACCTACTTCTGCGATCCGATCGGCCATGTGCAGGTCGCGGGAGACTATGTCGAATCGTGGCAGCCGCAGCCAATGAGCCCGCTCGCGCTCGAGCGCTCGCGCGAGATCGCGCACAAGGTGACGGCGGCGCTCGGCGGCCGCGGCCTCTTCGGCGTGGAACTTTTCGTGCGCGGCGACGAGGTATGGTTTTCGGAAGTCAGCCCGCGTCCGCACGACACGGGGCTCGTCACGTTGTGCTCGCAGCGCTTCTCGGAGTTCGAGCTGCATGCGCGCGCGATCCTCGGCCTGCCGGTCGACACGTCGCTGCGTGCACCGGGTGCGTCGGCAGTGATCTACGGTGGTCGCGACGAGGCCGGCATCGCGTTCGAAGGCGTCGCGGCGGCGTTGGCGGTGCCCAATGCGGACCTGCGCCTGTTCGGCAAGCCGGAGAGCTTCGTCAAACGCCGCATGGGCGTCGCGCTCGCGACCGGCGCGAACATCGACGAAGCGCGCTCGCGCGCGAAGCAGGCCGCGGCCGCGGTGCGGCCGGTGTCGGCGAAGTAAGGGGTAAGCGGCGCGCCGCCGACCGATGCGTGCGCCGATGTGATCGATCCTTGAGTTGTCGTTGAACTGCCTGTGACTCGTCTATGACCCGGCCTCGCGGCCGGTGCGCCTTCCGTGCCTGCTCCCCGCAACGATCGAGGTGTTCGATGAAGACATGGCGTGTTGCAATCCTCTCGGCGGCAGCATCGGCAGTGGCCTTGGCGGCGGCATCTTCCGGCAGCGCATCGGCCGCGCCGCTGCAGTTCAGGCACATCGAGGGCAAGAACCACCAGACGCGCAAATACACGTGCGCGACCGGCAAGATCCTGCAGGTCACCTACTGGAACGCGCAGAACGGACAGAGCTTCGCCGTGCTGCCGGTGAAAGGCACGCAGATGCTGTTCGTCAACACGATCTCGGCGTCGGGCGCGAAGTACCAGGCCGGCAGCTATACCTGGTGGACCAAGGGTCCGCGCGCCAACCTGTATGACTTGACTAGCGGCGAGAACGCGCCGCCGATTCTGTCCGACTGCGTGACCGTGGTCCGCTGACTCTCCATCCCCCGCGCGGCCTTGTCCGCTCGCGCACATCGTTTCCGTTCGAGTAGTAAGCTGTCCGGCATGGCGTTCGCCATTCCGTCTGCCATGCCGCGCGCGCGGCCGTCGTTGTCGTCTTCGATCGTCCGGTTCCGGACCCGACCGTCCCCGAGTCATCAAGCGAGACCCTCAATGAAAGCATCGGACCTGTTCGTCAAATCGCTGGAAGCCGAAGGTGTCGAGTATGTGTTTGGCATCCCCGGTGAAGAAAATCTCGATCTGCTCGAATCGCTGCGTCGCTCGAAAATCCGTCTGATTCTCACGCGCCACGAGCAGGCGGCCGGCTTCATGGCCGCCACCTATGGGCGGCTCACCGGCCGCACCGGCGTATGTCTGGCGACGCTCGGCCCCGGCGCGACCAACTTCGTGACCGCGGCCGCCTACGCGCAGTTGGGCGGCATGCCGATGCTGATGGTCACGGGCCAGAAGCCGATCAAATCGAGCAAGCAGGGCCACTTCCAGATCGTCGACGTGGTGCGGATGATGGAGCCGCTCACCAAGTACACGCGGCAGATCGTGTCGATCGGCAATATTCCGGCGGCGGTGCGCGAGGCCGTGCGGCGTGCGGAGGAGGAGCGTCCCGGCGCCACGCACCTCGAATTGCCCGAGGACGTCGCGCACGAGGAGGGCGACGGCAAGCCGATTCCGAAGAGTTACAGCCGCCGTCCGGTCGCCGAGGAGAAGGCGGTCGCGCGCGCGGTCGAGGCCATCACCGCCGCGAAGCATCCGCTCCTGATGATCGGCGCGGGCGGCAACCGCAAGACCACGACCAAGATGCTGCGCGAGTTCGTCGACCAGATCGGCATTCCGTTCTTCACGACGCAGATGGGCAAGGGCGTGATCGACGAATCGCATCCGATGTGGCTCGGCAACGCGACGCTCTCCGACGGCGACTTCGTGCATCGCGCGATCGAGCACGCGGACTGCATCATCAACGTCGGTCACGACGTGATCGAAAAGCCGCCGTTCTTCATGCGCAGCGGCGAGGCGGGCGAGAAGACCGTGATCCACGTGAACTTCCTCGGCGCCGAAGTCGATCCGGTCTATTTCCCGCAGATCGAAGTGGTCGGCGATATCGCGAACGCGGTGTGGCAACTGAAGGAAAGCCTGAAGCAGCGTCAGGAGCATTGGGACTTCGCGCGCTTCAAGGAGATCAAGGAGCACTTCGAGGCACACCTGGTGAAGGGGCAGCACGACGACCGCTTTCCGATGTATCCGGTGCGGATCGTCAACGACGTCTACGAGACCACGCCGGTCGACGGCATCGTGTGTCTGGATAACGGCATGTACAAGATCTGGTTCGCGCGCTACTACCGTGCGCACGAGCCGAATTCGCTGCTGCTCGACAACGCGCTGGCGTCGATGGGCGCGGGGCTGCCGTCGGCGATCGCGAGCAAGATCGTGCATCCGGAGCGCAAGGTGATCGCCGTGTGCGGCGACGGCGGCTTCATGATGAATTCGCAGGAGCTCGAAACGGCGGTGCGCCTGAAGCTCGATCTGGTGATCCTGATTCTGCGCGACGACGCGTTCGGCATGATCCGCTGGAAGCAGGAAAACATGAACTTCCCGGACTACGGCATGACGCTTGCGAATCCCGATTTCGTCGCCTATGCGCAAAGCTATGGCGCGCTGGGGCATCGAATTGAGGCGGCCGGGCAGTTCGCGCCGCTCTTGCGCGAGTGCTTCGCGACGCCCGGCGTGCACGTGATCGACGTGCCGATCGACTACTCGGACAACGAGCGTGTGCTCAATCGCGAGATCAAGCGGCTGTCCGCGCGGCTTTGAGTCTCTGCGCATCGAATCAAGGAGAACGCGACATGTTGCAGAAAACCTATCCGTACTACCTCGCCAATGAGCCGGTGGCTGCCAACACCGATCTCGAAGTCACCGACAAATTCAGCGGCGAAGTCGCCACGCGCGTCGCGATGGCCGACGCGGCCGCGATCGACAAGGCGATCGGCCACGCAGTCGACGCGATGCCCGCCATGCGTGCGTACCCGCCGTTCAAGCGCCAGGCGGTGCTGGAACACTGCGTGAAGCGCTTTCGTGAGCGCTACGACGAACTCGCGCTCGCGCTGTGTATCGAGGCGGGCAAGCCGATCAACGATTCGAAGGGCGAAGTCACGCGCCTGATCGATACGTTCAAGGTCGCCGCGGAGGAGAGCGTGCGAATCGACGGCGAGATCATCAATCTGCAGATTTCACCGCGCGCGAACGGTTACCACGGCTACGTGAAGCGCGTGCCGATCGGGCCGTGCTCGTTCATCTCGCCGTTCAATTTCCCGCTGAACCTGACCGCGCACAAGGTCGCGCCGGCGATCGCGGCCGGTGTGCCGTTCGTGCTGAAGCCGGCGAGCCGCACGCCGGTCGGCGCGCTGATCATGGGCGAAATTCTCGCGGAAACGGATCTGCCGAAGGGCGCGTTCTCGATCCTGCCCGCGCATCGCGACGGCGCCGACCTGTTCACGACCGACGAGCGCTTCAAGCTGCTGTCGTTCACCGGATCGCCCGCGGTCGGCTGGGAGCTGAAGAGGAAAGCCGGCAAGAAGAAGGTGATTCTGGAGCTGGGCGGCAACGCGGCCGCGATCGTCGACGGCGATCAGGCCGGCAAGCTCGACTACGTGGTCGACCGGCTCGCGTTCGGCGCGTTCTATCAGTCGGGGCAGAGTTGCATCGGCGTGCAGCGGATTCTCGCGCATGCGAGCGTCTACGACGCGCTGCGCGAGAAGCTGATCGCGAAGACGAAGTCGCTCGTGATGGGCGATCCGAAGAACGAGAAGACCTTCGTCGGGCCGATGATCTCCGAATCGGAGGCGAAACGGCTTGCGGGCTGGATGGAGGGGGCGGTGCAGGCGGGCGCGCGGATCATCGCGGGCGGCAAGGTGGACGGCGCGATGTTCGAGGCGACGCTGCTCGAAGGCGTGAAGCGTGACACCGATCTGTATCGCAAGGAGGCGTTCGGGCCGGTCGCGATACTCGAGCGTTTCGACGATTTCGAGGCTGCGCTCGCCCAGGTCAACGACAGTGACTTCGGTCTGCAGGCCGGCGTGTTCACCGATTCGCTCGCGCATGCGCATCGCGCGTGGGATGCGCTCGAAGTGGGCGGCGTCGTGATCAACGACGTGCCGTCGTTCCGCGTCGACAACATGCCCTATGGCGGCGTCAAGGATTCGGGGCTCGGGCGCGAGGGTGTGCGCTATGCCATCGAAGACATGACCGAGATGCGGCTGATGGTGATGCGCGAGACCTGGTGAGGGGTTCGATCTGACGTGAGCGGGGGCGGGCTGGATGACGAACGCCGCCCGCCAGCCGGCCACCATGAGGGTTTTTGCTGAAGTGCTACAATACTGCGCTTTCGGCGGGTGTTTCCGCCAGCCGGAGCCGGCCGCATTATCCGAACTCAGACGGGTCCCGCGCGGAACGACGTGGCTCCGCCTTCATCCTGATGCCCTCCGCGGTCCCGACCGCTGCTGCGCGCATCGCGCCACGCGCATTTTTAGCGAAAGCCACCATGTCCGACACAGCCGTCACGCCCAGCACCGAGACTTTTGATCAATTCGGCCTCGCGCCCGACATCCTGAAGGCCATCAAGGATTCGGGCTACACGTCGCCCACGCCGATCCAGGCGAAGGCGATCCCGGTCGTGCTGGCGGGCCGTGACGTGATGGGCGCCGCGCAGACCGGCACGGGCAAGACCGCGAGCTTCTCGCTACCGATCATCCAGCGTCTGCTGCCGCAGGCCAGTACGAGCGCATCGCCGGCGCGTCACCCGGTGCGCGCGCTGATCCTCACGCCGACCCGCGAACTCGCCGACCAGGTCGCCGCGAACGTGCAGGCGTACGCGAAGCACACGGCGCTGCGCAGCGCGGTCGTGTTCGGTGGCGTCGACATGAATCCGCAGTCGGAGCAATTGCGCCGCGGCGTTGAAATCCTGATCGCGACGCCGGGTCGTCTGCTCGATCACGTGCAGCAGAAGACCGCGAACCTGGGCCAGGTGCAGATGCTCGTGCTCGACGAAGCCGACCGCATGCTCGACATGGGCTTCCTGCCGGACCTGCAGCGCATCCTGAACCTGCTGCCGAAAGAGCGCCAGACGCTGCTGTTCTCCGCGACGTTCTCGGGCGAAATCAAGAAGCTCGCCGCGACGTATCTGCGCGACCCGCAGACCATCGAAGTCGCGCGCAGCAACTCGACCGCGACCAACGTCACGCAAGTCGTCTACGAAGTCGCCGAGGGCGACAAGACCGGCGCGGTCGTAAAGCTGATTCGCGAGCGCGGCCTGAAGCAGGTGATCGTGTTCTGCAATAGCAAGATCGGCGCGAGCCGGCTCGCGCGCAGCCTCGAACGCGACGGCGTGGTCGCGACCGCGATTCACGGCGACCGCTCGCAAAGCGAGCGCATGCAGGCGCTCGACGCGTTCAAGCGCGGCGAAGTCGAGGCGCTGGTCGCGACGGATGTCGCCGCGCGCGGTCTCGATATCGTCGAGCTGCCCGCGGTGATCAACTTCGACCTGCCGTTCAACGCCGAAGACTATGTGCACCGGATCGGCCGTACGGGTCGCGCGGGCGCATCGGGCGACGCGCTGTCGCTGTGCAGCCCGAACGAGCGCAAGCAGCTGGCCGACATCGAGAAGCTGATCAAGCGCCCGCTCGATTTGCAACGCCTGAGCGTCGATGCACCGGTGCGCCATCATCGCGAGGACCGCTCGCTGCGCCGCGAACGCAGCGAATCGCGCGACGAGCACAGCCGCCGTCGTACGGGCGGCGCGTCGGGTTCGTATGACCGTGCGCATCATCATCATCGCGCGCAGCCGATCGACGATTTCTTCCTGAAGCCGTACGAGCCGTCGCCGGCATCGGTGCGCAAGGTCGAGGAGACGGCCGCGTCGAACGGCACGCCGCAGAAGGCGGCGCCGAAGCGGCAATTGGCCGCGTTGCTCGGTGGGTTCGGGATGCCGAGGAAGACGCCGTCCTCGTCGTAAGGCGGGTTGCAGGCTTGACGCCCGGGCGCAATGCCGGGCGTGCGCATCATCAGGATGCGCGAATCTTCATCTGTTTCGCCCAGGCCGTGGTCGCGGCGCTGTAGAAGTTTTCCAGCGTCGCAGGCGGCTCGCTTCCCAGATCCAGTCCCAGATGCCGTGCCGCCGCGCCTAGCGCGTCCAGTGGTTTATCGCTATCGAGCGCGGTGGCGCCGTTCTGCTTGCTCAGCTTCTCGCCGTGCTCGTTCGTGACGACCGGCACATGCAGATACTCGGGCGTCGCCACGCCCAGACAACGCTGCAGATAGATCTGCCGCGCCGTCGAATCCATCAGATCCGCACCACGCACGATGTGTGTGATGCGCGCCTCCGCATCGTCCACCACCACCGCAAGCTGATACGCCCACTGGTCGTCCGCGCGGCGCAGCACGAAATCGCCGACCTCGGTCGCGAGATTTTGCGTCTGTGGGCCCTGCCACCGATCGTCGAACGTGATCGCGGCGGCGTCGCCGTCGGGCACGCGCAGGCGCCACGCGCGCGCGGGCTTGCCGTGCAAGCCGGTGCGACAGGTGCCGGGGTAGGCGAGCGTCGTGTTGCGCGCATGCGCGTGCAACAGCGAATCAGCGATTTCCTTGCGCGTGCAGCCGCACGGATAGACGAGACCGGTCGCTTGCAACTGCTCCAGCGCCTGTTGATAGCGCGCCATGCGCTGGCTTTGCCAGACCGGCGTTTCGTCGGCGTGCATGCCGAAGCGTTCGAGGGTCGCGAGGATGTCTTCGGCGGCGCCGGGCACCGTGCGCGGTGCGTCGATATCTTCGATGCGCACGAGCCACGCGCCGCGGTGCGCGCGCGCGTCGAGCCAGCTTGCCAGCGCGCTGACCAGCGAGCCGAAATGCAGCGGGCCAGTCGGCGACGGCGCGAAACGTCCGCGATAGGTCATGGTTTGGAGACGAGAGGCGAGGCGCCCGCGTCGGTTGCAGCGTCGGCCGCCATTAAGCGGCGCACGCGGCCTTGCTGTCCGGATGGCACGCCGGACAGGTCTTGCCCGCGACGTACATCGGCGATTGCTGTTGCTCGGGCGTGACCACCGCGCGGCAGCCGAAGCATTGCCTCGTCGCGGTCGGTTCGAGTTGCGGGTTCAGCGCCGTGCGATAGTCGAACACGAAGCAGTCGCCGTGATAATGCGCGCCGCCCACTTCCTCGAAGTATTTGAGGATGCCGCCTTCGAGCTGGTACACGTTCTCGATGCCGACGTCCTTCATGTGGATCGCGGCCTTCTCGCAGCGGATGCCGCCCGTGCAGAACGACACGACCGTCTTGCCTTCGAGATCGGCGCGGTTGTTCTCGATCACCTCGGGGAATTCGCTGAACTTCGTGATGCGATAGTCGAGCGCCTTGTCGAACGTGCCGACATCGACTTCGAACGCGTTGCGCGTGTCGAGCATGACGACGGGGCGGCCTTCGTCATCGTGACCGCGGTCGAGCCAGCTCTTCAGCGTGGGCGCGTCGACGAACGGTGCGCGGCCGAGCTCAGGGCGAATCGCCGGCTTTTTCATCGTGATGATTTCGCGCTTGAGCTTGACCAGCATGCGCGTGAACGGCTGCGAGTCCGACAGGCTTTCCTTGAACTGCAGATTGGCGAACTTGCCTTCGAAAAGCGGATCGTGGCGGATGTAGTCGATGAACGCGTCCGTGTTCTCGCGCGTGCCGGCGGTAAACAGGTTGATGCCTTCCGGGGCGAGCAGGATGGTGCCGCGCAGGCCGAGCGCAAGGCAGCGCTCGGTGACGAGCGGGCGCCACGCGGCGGTGTCTTCGATGGTCGCGAATTGATACGCGGAGAGATTGACGATACTCATGTGTGTTCAGCGGTAAAGATGGCCGGCGTGGCGAGGGGAGGCGTCACCGGTGCCGTCGCTGGTGCGTCCCCGTATAAGACGACCGGCGAAACTACTATTATCCCTCAACCCGGCATTTTCCCCGAGCTGGCCGAGTGGCCAAAGGGTTGCGCTAGCGCAAACAGTGCTCTTGCCGAACGCGCCCTGGCCGGATGGCCAACGCCCCGTATTGACCTGAAATCTGCGGAAGGGTGGGGTTACAATGTCGCCCATGTCAGATCCCCGCTTCGTTCATCTCCGCGTTCACTCCGAATTCTCGATTGCCGACGGCATCGTGCGTCTCGACGACATCGTCGCGGCGGCGGCCAAAGACGGTCAGGGTGCGCTCGCGCTCACCGATCTCGGCAATGCGTTCGGCCTCGTCCGTTTCTACAAGGAAGCGCGTGGCAAAGGGGTGAAACCCATTGCCGGCTGCGACGTCTGGATCACCAATCCGGACGACCGCGACAAGCCTTCCCGTCTGCTGTTGCTGGTCAAGGACCGGCGCGGTTACCTGAACCTCTGCGAATTGCTCAGCAAGGCGTCGCTAACGAACCAATATCGCGGCCGGGCCGAAGTCGAAGCCGGCTGGCTCGAATCCGGGCTGGGCGAAGGGCTGCTCGCGATCTCGGGCGCGCAGCAAGGCGATATCGGTCTCGCGCTGGCGGCCGGTAACGAAGAGGCCGCAAAGCGCAACGCGCGGCATTGGGCGAAGGTGTTTCCGGGCGGCTTCTATATCGAGCTGCAGCGCTGCGGCCAGCCGGGCGGCGAGCAATACGTGCAGCAGGCTGTCGCGCTCGCGGCATCGCTGAAACTGCCGGTCGTCGCCACGCACCCCATGCAGTTCATGACGCCGGACGACTTCACCGCGCACGAAGCGCGCGTGTGTATTTCCGAAGGCGACATTCTCGCGAATCCGCGTCGTCAGAAACGCTTTACGGCCGAGCAGTATTTCCGTTCGCAACAGGAGATGGCCGAACTGTTCGCGGACATCCCGTCGGCGCTCGCGAACACGGTGCAGATCGCCAAGCGCTGCAATCTGACGCTCGAACTCGGCAAGCCGAAGCTGCCGCTCTTTCCGACGCCCGACGGCATGTCGCTCGACGACTACCTCGTGCAGCTGTCGAAAGAGGGCCTCGAAAAGCGGCTCGAACAGCTGTATCCGGACGAGGCCGAGCGCGACGCACAGCGCGCGACGTACTACCAGCGCCTCGAATTCGAGTGCGGCACGATCATCAAGATGGGCTTTCCGGGCTACTTCCTGATCGTTGCGGACTTCATCAACTGGGCGAAGAACAACGGCGTACCGGTCGGTCCGGGCCGGGGGTCGGGCGCGGGTTCGCTGGTCGCCTATGCGCTCGGCGTGACCGATCTCGATCCGCTGCGCTACAACCTGCTGTTCGAGCGTTTCCTGAATCCGGAGCGGGTATCGATGCCCGACTTCGATATCGACTTCTGCCAGCACGGCCGCGATCGCGTGATCCAGTACGTGAAGGAAAAGTACGGTGCGAACGCGGTGTCACAGATCGCGACGTTCGGCACGATGGCCGCGAAGGCGGCGGTGCGCGACATCGGCCGCGTGCTCGATCTCGGCTACATGTTCACGGACGGTATCGCGAAGCTGATCCCGTTCAAGCCGGGCAAGCACGTGACGATCGCCGACGCGATGAAGGAAGAGCCGCTCCTGCAGGAGCGCTTCGACAACGAAGACGAAGTGCACCAGCTGCTCGAACTCGCGCAGCGCGTGGAGGGCTTGACGCGTAACGTCGGCATGCACGCCGGCGGCGTGCTGATCGCGCCCGGCAAGCTGACCGATTTCTGCCCGCTCTATACGCAGGGCGACGAAAGCGGCGTCGTCAGCCAGTACGACAAGGACGACGTCGAAGCCGTCGGCCTCGTGAAGTTCGACTTTCTGGGCCTGACCACGCTGACCATTCTGGATTGGGCCGAGCGCTACATCCGCCGCCTCGATCCGTCGAAGCAGGACTGGTCGTTGGGCCAGGTGCCGCTCGACGACCCGGCGTCGTTCTCGATCCTGAAGAAAGCGAACACGGTCGCCGTGTTCCAGCTGGAAAGCCGCGGCATGCAGGGCATGCTGAAGGACGCGCAGCCCGACCGCTTCGAGGACATCATCGCGCTCGTCGCGTTGTACCGTCCGGGTCCGATGGACCTGATCCCGAGCTTCTGCGCGCGTAAGCACGGCCGCGAAGTGGTGGAGTATCCCGACCCGCGTGTGGAGCCTGTTCTGAAAGAGACCTACGGCATCATGGTCTACCAGGAGCAGGTGATGCAGATGGCGCAGATCATCGGCGGCTACTCGCTCGGTGGCGCCGACCTGCTGCGTCGCGCGATGGGTAAGAAGAAGGCCGAGGAAATGGCCGAGCATCGCGAGATCTTCGCTGAAGGTGCGGCGAAGAACGGTCTCACGCGCGAGAAGTCCGACGAAATCTTCGACCTGATGGAGAAGTTCGCGGGCTACGGCTTCAACAAGTCGCATGCGGCCGCCTATGCGCTGCTCGCGTACTACACCGCGTGGCTGAAGGCGCATCATCCGGCCGAATTCATGGCGGCCAATATGTCGCTTGCGATGGACGACACGGACAAGGTCAAGATCCTGTTCGAAGACTGCCTCGCAAACAGGATGGCCGTGCTGCCGCCGGACGTGAACCTGTCCGCGTATCGATTCGAGCCGGTCGCCGAAGCCGACGGCAAGCGCTCGCGCACGATCCGCTATGGTCTCGGCGCGATCAAGGGCAGCGGCCAGAACGCGATCGAAGAAATCCTGCGCGCGCGCGAAGAGGGTCGCTTCATCGACATCTTCGATTTCTGCAACCGCGTCGATCGTCGCATCGTCAATCGACGCACGATCGAGGCGCTGATTCGCGCCGGCGCGTTCGACACGCTGCATCCGAACCGCGCGCAACTGATCGCGTCCGTCTCGCTTGCGATGGAAGCGGCCGAGCAGGCGGCGGCCAATGCGCTGCAGGCGGGTCTGTTCGACATGGGAGACGCGCCGTCCCAGGGCCACGAACTCGTCGACGAACCCGAGTGGCCGGAAAAGCGCAAGCTGCAGGAAGAGAAGGCCGCGCTCGGCTTCTACCTGTCGGGCCACCTGTTCGATGCATACAAGGACGAAGTGCGCCGCTTCGTGCGGCAGAAGATCGGTGAACTGAAGGAAGGGCGCGACAAGCTGGTCGCGGGCGTGATCGTGTCGCTGCGCACGCAGATGACCCAGCGCGGCAAGATGCTGATCGCGCTGCTGGACGACGGCACCGGCCAGTGCGAAGTGACGGTCTTCAACGAGGTCTTCGAGGAGCACAAGCAACTGTTCAAGGAAGACGAACTGCTGGTCGTGCAGGGCCAGGCACGTAACGACGCATTCACGGGCGGCATCCGCTTCACCGTCGAAACGGTGATGGATCTCGGCCGCGCGCGCTGCCGTTACGCGGACTCGGTCAAGGTGCAGATGAACGGCAAGGCGGACGCGCAGGCGTTACGCCGTGTGCTCGAAGCGCACACCGCGGGCAAGGACGAGCCGGCCGCGGCGGCCGCACCGGCGGCCGCGTCGCGCGGCAATAGCGGCGCACGGGGCGGCTTCGGCGGCGAGGGCGGCCGTCAGCGTCAGGCGGTGCAGATTCCGAACGGGCTTGCGGTGCAGGTCGTTTATCGCAGCGAGAACGCACAAGGCGAAATGCGTCTCGGCGATGCATGGCGCGTGAAGCCGACCGACGAACTGCTCGCCGCGCTGCGCGGCGAGTTGGCGGGAAGCTCGATCGAGATCGTGTATTGAGCGATGCCGATGGCGTGGTGGGCCGGTGCCGCGTGTACCGGCTAACCTTGGCTTACCGCCCGCCCGTTTTTTCCAGATGTGCCAGCTTCAGAAACCGGTAGTAGACCGTCTCCGCGTTGAACAGCGCGATCATCAGCCCGGCGCGGCCGTCCAGAAATCCGCGTCGCAGCAGATAAGTCCGCACGAATGCCCACAAGCCGCGCCCGAGCGCGAGGCGAATACTGCCTTTCTGTCCGGCCTCGTAGCGCTGCCGCGCACCGGCTGTCGAATACGCATCGAGCTTGCGCAGCACGCTCTCGTAGTCCTCGTACGAGTAGTGCATCAGCTTGCCGGTCAGGCGTTGCGCGGGCGTGTCGAACACGAGTCGCTCGTGCACGAGGTCGTCGGAGAAGCGCGCGGTGCCGCGTTTGAACAGGCGCGGAATCCAGTCCGGATACCAGCCGCTGTGATGAATCCAGTGGCCGCAGAAACTCGACAGACGGTCCACCGCGTAGACGTCGGCGGCGGGTGCGACGAGCGTCGCGCGAATCGATGCGGCCAGCTCCGGCGTGACTATTTCGTCGGCGTCGAGCGACAGGATCCAGCTTGTTGTCAGCGCATCGACCGCGCGGTTCTTTTGCGGGCCGAAGCCCGGCCAGTCGGTCTGTTCGATGACGCGAGCGCCGTGCGCGCGGGCGATGTCGGCGGTGCCGTCGGTGCTGCCGCCGTCGATCACGACGATCTGATCGGCAAAGGCCACGGCCTGCAGGCATTCGGCTAGCCGCGCCGCGGCGTTCCGGGTGATGATGGCAACGCCAAGAGAGATTTCTTGCATACCTGAGTTGCGTGGAGGACGAAGTGACGGAGCGGGCCGCGACCCGGCCATCGAGCAGCGAGTATACACACCCCATCCGGCCCCACACCACAGCGCCGATCCGCCAGGTGTTCCGAGCGCCGGCCGTCATCTTCAACCGATTACAATGCTCTTTTTTGATATTCCACGCGGCGGCCCAATCGTGCGCCGCGTGCTCGCTGTTCCGCATTTCCAGAGGATTCCTTGAGCGCGAAGCAAACGTTAAGCAAACCCATGGGTACAGGCGGCGATGCGTCGTCGCCGTCCGTCGTCCTGCGGCGCCTGTGGCCTTTCATCAAGCCGTTGCTCTGGGTTGTGGTGGGCGCGATCGTCGCGATGGCGGTGAGCGCCGGCACCGACGCCGCCATTCCCGCGCTGCTCAAGCCGCTGCTCGACAAGGGCTTCGGCTCGCATGCGGTCGACAAGACCAAGTGGCTCGTACCGATTGCGGTGATCGGCCTCGCGCTGATTCGCGGCATTGCGCAATACGCGTCCGGCTATCTGCTCGCGTACGTGTCGAACAAGATCCTGCTCGAGCTGCGCCTGAAGATGTTCGACCGCATGATCCACACGAGCGTCGCGTTCTTCCAGCGCGAAACCGCGAGCACGGTGATCAACGCGATCGTCTTCGAGGTCAACCAGATCCTCAACGTGCTGCTGAGCGTGATGGTCACCCTTGTGCGCGATTCGTTGACGGTGATCTTCCTGCTTGGCTATCTGTTCTATCTGAACTGGCGCCTGACGCTGATCGTCGCGGTGCTGCTGCCGGGCATCGGCTGGCTGGTCGGGAAGATCAACCGCCGCCTGCGGCGCCTGAACCGCGAGCACCAGCTGCTGACCAACGAGCTCTCGTACATCGTCGAGGAGACGGTGGGCGGCTACAAGGTCGTCAAGGTGCATAACGGCGAGCAGTACGAGATGGACCGCTTCGGCGCGATGAGCCGGCGTCTGCGCGGCTACGCGATGCGCATGACGGTGTCCGGCGGCCTCGCACAGCCGTTGACGCAGTTCCTCGCGTCGATCGCGCTCGCGGTCGTGATCACGATCGCGGTGGTGCAGTCGTCGTCGGATCAGACGACGGTCGGCGGCTTCGTCGCGTTCGTCACGTCGATGCTGCTGATCATCTCGCCGCTCAAGCATTTGATGGACGTGAACCAGCCGTTGCAGCGCGGCATGACAGCCGCCGAGCTGATCTTCGGCCTGATCGACGAGCCGGCCGAGCCGAAGGGTGGCGGCAAGCCGCTCGCTCGCGCGCGCGGCGAGGTCGAGTTCCGCGACGTGTCCTTCAACTACAGCACGAATTCCACGCACAACCGTCACACGCTCGACCAGGTGTCGTTCAAGGTCGCGCCGGGCGAGATGGTCGCGCTCGCGGGTCCGTCGGGCAGCGGCAAGACCACGCTCGTGAACCTGCTGCCGCGCTTCTTCGATCCGACCGGCGGCGCGATTCTGGTCGACGGCGTCGCGCTGCCCGAATACGACCTGCACGCGCTGCGCAGCCAGATCGCGATGGTGAGCCAGGACGTCGTGCTGTTCAACGACACGATCGCGCACAACGTCGCGTACGGGCAGGAGGTCAATGCGGAGAAGGTCAAGGCCGCACTGCGCGCGGCGAACCTGTGGGACACCGTGCAGGCGATGCCGCAGGGCATCGAGACGCTCGTCGGCGACAACGGCATGATGCTCTCGGGCGGCCAGCGCCAGCGTCTCGCGATCGCGCGCGCGATCTACAAGGACGCGCCGATCCTGATTCTCGACGAAGCGACGTCGGCGCTCGATTCCGAGTCCGAGCGCCATGTGCAGTCGGCGCTCGAAACGCTGATGAAGGGCCGCACGACGCTCGTGATCGCGCACCGGCTCTCGACGATCGAGCGCGCCGACCGCATCCTCGTGATGGAGGCGGGGCGGATCGTCGAGCGCGGCAGCCATCGCGAGCTGCTCGAGCACGGCGGCTTGTACGCGCATCTGCATCGAATCCAGTTCCAGCAAAGCGAGGCTTGATCGGGCGCACGGCGAAAGGGGGCACTAGCGCGTTTGCCGCCGCCCCCGCGACTGGATTCGCCGTGCCTAGCAGTCACCGATCAGATGCACGAACTGCGACGCGTCACTGAACACGGCCAGGCGCGCTGTCTTCAGGACTTTCTGCCGCGCACGACCCGCTTGATCCAGAGGCCCGGCGCATAGACCGCCGGACAGCTCGAATACATCAACATCCGAATCCGCAACCCAAGCTTCACGTCGGCGCTGCGCGTCACCAGCCCGATGCGTTCGCCGAGGCTGCCCGCTTCGAACATCGCGTGGATGAACTGCTCGCGCGCAAGCTTCGGCGCCATGGCCGCGCGCATGCGTTCGCCGATGCCGGCGGTCTCCGCGTCGCGCTGGAGCTGCGCGAGCTCCGCGAGTCCGTAGCGATTGCTCTGCCGCATCCGCGCGATCAGCTCATCGACCGACTGGTAGCGGCGCTTGCGCGATAGCCCGCCGCGCCGGTAGCGCACCAGCGGCTCGCGCAGACTGATCGCGCCGCCCGACAGGATCGCGCGCAGCACCATGATCTGATCCTCGGCCGCGGCACCGGGCAGCATCGGCCCGAAGCGCTCGATCAGGCGTCGCGACCACGTGTGCGCCGCGCCGATCAGCCAGGGACGCTCGGCAAGCCAGTCGTCGAAGCTGCGGTAGCGATCGAGCTCGGTCGGGCTCACACGCTCGTGCACGTGACCCGCTTCGTCCATGTCGGCGAGATCGCTCGCGATCAGGTCGGGGCGCCGCCCGTGCGCGAGCCAGCAGTCGACAACGCGCGCGCAGCGCTCGGGCGCCGACATGTCGTCGCCGGCGGCGACGAACAGCAGTTCGCCGTGCGCGAGCTGCGCGAGTTGCGACAGGTGCGCGCTGATGCCCTGGTTCTCGGTGTTGCGTCGCGCGATCACGCGATGCGGCCCGCTGTAGCCGGCGAGCGCCGCGTCGATTGCGGCGGAGGTGGCGTCGCTGGACGCGTCGTCGGAGATGATGATTTCGAGCGGCTCGTAGGTTTGCGCGAGCGCGCTGCGCACGGCGTCGCCGATCTGCTGGGCCTGGTTGTAGGCGATCACGAGCATCGAGACGAGCGGGCGGGCGCTGTCGTCGGTTGGGGCGGTTGGGGCGGGCGGCAGGCTATCGGTCATGGAGTCGGGACGAAGGCGATTGGCCTAGATTCTAGCCGCTGACAGCCGCGCCGCGCGACGCACGCGACAAACGAGGGCGCCCCGACCTGAGCTCTGCGAAACCCATCCTTTACAATTGCCGCTGCCCCGAAACTGCGCACCCGCGGCCTCACCCGCGCGTGCGCCTCACCGAGACCGACCCTTGTCAGAGCCGACCCGCGACCCGAACCGCCGTCCCCTCATCGACATCGCGCTGACCGCCCAGGCGCTGAAGAACAGCGGCGGCGCCGAGCGCTATACGCGCGACGTGATCGCCGGCCTGCATCGCATGGGTGTGCGCCCGACCTTGTTCGCGCGCGAGATCGACCGCGCGCTGCCGGAGGCCGCGTGGATCGACGCGCAGCCGCTCAACGTGCGCTGGGCGCCGCGCAAGCTGCGCAACCTCGCGTTCGATTGGCGTCTGAAGCAGCGTTTGAAGCGGCATCGCCCGGCGTGCGTGTTCTCGATCAATCACTCGACGCATGCCGACGTCGCTTTGTGCGGCGGCACGCATCCGGGCTCGCTCGAAGCCGCGGGCCGCGCGCCGCGGCGAAGCGACGAGTGGCAGATCGAACTCGAGCGGCGCGTGTACACGCGGGCGCACGGGATCGTCGCGCATTCGCAGTTGATGAGCCGCGAGTTGCAGCGTTTCTATGACGTGCCGGCCGCACGCATCGACGTGCTCTATCCACCGGTCGACACCGAACGCTTCAAGCCGCTCGACGACGCCGCGCGCGCGGCCGTGCGCCGCCAGCTTGGCGTGCCCGACGATCGCGTGATGTTCGTGTTCTCGTCGACGAGTCACGAGCGCAAGGGCTATCCGTTGCTCGAAGCGTTTTTTTCGCGCACGACGCTGCCGGTCTGCCTCGTCGTGGCGGGCCGCCCGGTGCCGAAGACCGGCGATACGATCCGTTACGCGGGCTACAGCAAGGAGATCGAGAAGCTGTTCGCGGCCGCCGATTTCACGGTCGTCGCGTCGGCGTACGAGCCGTTCGGGCTCGTCGGCGTCGAGTCGGTGATGTGCGGCACGCCGCTCGTGATCGCCGACAACGTCGGCTCGGCGGAGACCGTGACAGGTGCGGCGAAGATCGGATTCTCGCGGCAGTCGGAGGGCAGTTTCGAGCGCGCGATCGAGCAGGCGGTCGAGCGCGCGAAGATCGGCGCTGCGCGGATAGCTGCGCCGCGCGCTAGCCTCGTGTACGACCCGGGCGTCGACGCGCACGTCGCGGCGCTCTACGAGGTGTTCACGCGAGCATGAGGGCGGCGGCCCGTGTTCGGGTTGCCGCTTCTTCCTGCACGATCAATCGCGCGACTGCGTCTCGCGCACTAGTGCCGCCGGCATGGCTCGCGCTTCGCTTTGCAACTCGCGTTTGCGCGCATCGATGACCGCCAGCAGCGTCGTCACCAGCGAGGCGAGCAACACCGTCACCATGTTCGGCACCAGCACGTCGATCGTGAGCCCGAAGATCACCGTGCTCGTCGCGACCGCGAGACCCGAGTACGACGCGGCGCGAATCGCCGGATCGGTGGCATGCCGGTCTCGCCAGAAATACACCGTGATCCCGTAGTAGAACAGCAACAGGCAGATCACGCCGACTGCGCCCATCTCGGCGAGCGTCGAGAAAAAGTCGCTATGCGCGCGCTCGTTGACGATCTCGGCCTTCACTTCGCCGCGCTTCGCCATCGCGCCGAGCTCGTCGACCAGATGGCCCTTGCCTATGCCCCATACCGGATGCCGCTCGAACATCATCCGCGACGCGTCCCACAGTTCCAGGCGCAGGCCGGTGGCCGTGAAGTCCTCGCCCCTGTGCATCATCGACACGTCGTTCGGCACCTCGGCAAGGCGCTTCTGCACCCGTCCGGTCGACAGCAACCCGCCCGCCGCGATCACGATCGCGAACGTCGCGATCAAGAGGCGCTTCTTGTGTGTGAACCAGTGGTACTGCATGCCGAGCAGCACGACGAACACCGGGACTGCGAGCCAGCCGCCGCGCGAGCCCGACAGAAACGATCCATAGCCGCCCGCCACCAGCGCGAGGACGCGCGGCACCAGCACGCGCCAGTCGCGCGGATTGTCCCAGCCAAGCGTGAACACCGCCAGGAACCCGAGCAGCAGCGAGGTATCGCCGAACGGAATCGCGTTCGTGTACGAGTTGTTCAGGCGGTTCGCGTCGGTCCAGCCGCCGGGCGGCTGATTGATGATCGCCCACGCGGCGACCGCAAGCGCACCGGCCGCACAGCCCCAGCCGATCATGCGCAGATTGCGTGACGGCAATTGCCGCAGCAGCAGGAACACCAGCAGCGCGAGCACGAAGCGCGACACCGAGTCGAACTCGCGTGGCAGCCAGTAGCCGAGCACCAGTTGCTGCGCGCCGATCCCGACGACGAAGGCGAGCATGCCGATCGTGAACCAGCGGTAGGTGCGCAGGGCGGAGAAATAGCCCGGCATGCGCCGGTTGGCGATGGCCGCGCCGAGCGCGAGCGCGACGAGTGCGAAAAAGCAGTAGCCGGTGCCGCCGCGCCACATCAGATTGACCGCGGGCGCGAGAAACAGCAGAGCCGTCGTGAGCCAGACCAGACTGGATGCAAAAATCATAGGTCTACGTTATCGATGAACACACTACCGTTCCGGTGGTGAAATTGCAGGGGGGCCGGACCATTTGAATCCTTCCAAGACGGTAGAGCGATCCGGATTATAACCATGTGTTTCCTTGCGAAATGCTTGCTGCCGCACGCGCCAGGGTGCCACGGGGCTCCGGCATGCGCTGGGGCGCACGGGCGGCGTCTGTCGTGCGAGCAGGCGGGGGCGGTACAATCGCGCGACATTCATGGCCGGTGCGCGGCGCAGACCGCGCCCGTGCCCAGCTCAACGGACCGACCCGATGTTCTCAATCATCATCCCGACCTGGAACAACCTGCCTTATCTGCGCCTCGTGATCAAAAGCCTGCGGCGTCATTCGACGCATCAGCACCAGATCATCGTGCACGTGAACGACGGCTCGGACGGCACGCTCGCGTGGGTGCGCGACGAAGGCATCGAGCACACGGCGTCGCCCGGCAATATCGGCATCTGCCACGCGGTCAACATCGCGGCGGCGCGCGCGACGCAGGACTACATCGTCTACATGAACGATGACATGTACTGCTGCCCCGGCTGGGACGACGCGCTCGTCAAGCGTCTTGCGCAGATGCCGGCCGACAACCTGTTCATGCTGTCGGGCACGATGATCGAGCCGGTCGATTCGGGCAATCCGTGCGTGGTCGTGCGCGACTTCGGCCGTGACGCGCAGGTGTTTCGCGCCGACGAGCTGGTCTCCGCCGCGCCCGGGCTCGTGCGCGCCGACTGGCGCGGCGCGACCTGGCCGCCGACGCTCGTGCATCGCGACTGGTGGTTCAAGGTGGGTGGCTACAGCAGCGAGCTGAGCCCCGGCATGAGCAGCGACAACGATTTCTCGATGAAGCTGTGGGACGCGGGCTGCCGCGTGTTCGTCGGCGCCGGCGACAGTCTCGTCTACCACTTCCAGCAGAAGAGCACCGGCAAGGTGGTCAAGAACGACGGGCGCCGGCAGTTCCTCAACAAATGGGGAATGACGCAGGCGACCTTCGATCGCTATTACCTGCGCCGCGGCACCGCCGTTGACGGTGCACTCGCGGTGAGCGAGCCGGAGCGCACCGGCCGGCTGCGCCGTGCGCTGCTGAAGTCGCGCATCAAACGCGCGTTGGGCTGACGGGGCTCGCGTCGACGCGCGGCGCGTGTCAAACGCCGCCCGTCACGAGCGGCAGCACGGTCAGATCCGGATGCGTGCCGTCGATGATGCTGCGTCCCACGTGCACCGCTTCGTATACCGCGTCGTCGAGGCTCGCGAAGCTCTCCTCGCCGTCGGCGTGAAACGTCACCGCATGGCCGGGAAGATGGGGATTGGCGCCCGGATGGCAGACGTAGCCGAGATACGTGTAGCGGATGTTTGGCGCGGCCGCATAGGCGGCATGCGCCGCGTCGGGCGGGTCCTTTTCGACCGGTGACACGTGGATCTCGAAGCCTTCGTATTGCACCGTCTGCCAGCCTGCGGTTTCGTCGGCCATGACCGCCTCCGTCTGGGTCTGTCCTGTCAGAAAGTCTAGGTGATTTGCCGCCAAAACGCGCGGGTGGGCGGATAAAATGCTGCGCTTTGCCCCAATCCGACTTCCCTCATGTGGTTCAAAAACCTTCAGCTACACCGTCTGCCCGCTCCGTGGTCCGTCACCCCTGAACAGATGCAGAAGTGGCTCGCGCCGTACGCGTTCGCGCCCGGCCAGAGCGTCGAGATGCAGGCCCAAGGCTGGGCGCCGCCGCGCGATGGCGACTCGCTCGTCTACGCGATGAATGGCCAGATGCTGCTGACGTTTCGCGCCGAGAAGAAGCTGCTGCCGGCGTCGGTCGTCACCCAGGTCACGCGCGAGCGCGCGGCCGAGCTCGAGGAGCAGCAGGGCTTCAAGCCGGGCCGCAAGCAGATGCGCGAACTGAAGGAGCAGGTCACTGACGAGCTGCGTCCGCGCGCGTTCAGCATCCGCCGCGACACGCGCGTGTGGATCGATTGCACCAATGGCTGGCTCGTGATCGACGCGGCGTCGCAGGCGGTCGCCGACGATGTGCGCGGACTGCTCGTCAAGTCGATCGACCAGTTGCCGCTGATGACGGTGCGCGTCGCGCAGTCGCCGGTCGCGGCGATGACCGGCTGGTTGCTCGACGGCGACGCGCCGGCCGGCTTCACGCTCGATCAGGACACCGAGCTGCGTTCGCCCGCCGAGGGCAACGCGACGGTGCGCTATGTCGGACACACTCTGGATACCGAGGATATGCGCCGGCACATCGAGGCGGGCAAGCAATGCATGCGGCTCGCGATGACGTGGAACGATCGCGTGTCGTTCGTGCTCACGCCGTCGTTGACGATCAAGCGCATCGCGGCGCTCGACGTGCTCAAGGAAGCGAGCGACCCAACCGCGCAGAACGACGACGAGCGCTTCGATTCCGACGTCGCGCTGATGACCGCCGAGCTCGATCGCATGCTGCGCGATCTGATCGATGCGTTGGGCGGCGAGCAGGCGGAACAAGGGTTCGCATTGCCGCAGGCCGCGGCGGCTTGAGCGTCAGATTCTCGCGCTGTCGAGCGCTTCGACGACGGTCCAGTAAGGCGTGATCGAGCGCAGGCGGATCGGGTAGGTCCGCTGCAGCAGCGCGAGCGTCGCGTGGGTATCGGTGAGCTGATAGATGCCCGACACGCGCAGATCGGCGATATCGTCGGCATAGCGCAACACGCCGTGGTGATAGCGCGCAAGTTCGTCGACGAGGTCCGCGATACGCGTGTCGTTCGTGTAGAGCAGCCCACGCGTCCACATCGCCTCGCGTTGGTCGAGCGCTTGCGGCGCCGCGACGCCTTCGCGCGCGAACGTGCACGATTGACCCTGCGTCAGCATCAGCGCCGCACCCGATGCCGGCGTCACCAGCGCGTCGCCGCGAAACGCGGCCACGTGTGTGAAACCATCCTGTTGCCGCACGCTGAACTGCGCGCCACGCGCTTCGACGACGCCTTCCACGGTCTGCACGAGCAAAGGCGCATGAGTCATCCGGGTGCTTTGTGTGCCGTGAGCGTCGTTAGCGGGTCGCACCATGATTTCGCCATTGAGCAGATGGATGCGCCGCGCATTCGCCTCGAACGCGACGTTGATCGCGCTCGCGCTGCCCAGCGTGATCTGGGAGCCGTCAGTGAGCAACTCGTCGTGCACCTCACCGGTCGCGGTGTGGAAGTCGGCGCTCCACGTCTGCCAAGGCAGGCGGCTCGCGACCCAGCCCGCGGGCGCGGCGATCGCGAGCCACGACAGCGTCTTCAGCGCGCGTCGCCGTCCCTTCGACATTCCGTATTCGACAGGCGAAGCATTCTGGTTGAATGCGCGGTACTCCGATCGCATTTGACAGTTTTGATTTAACAAATGAATTTAACCAGCTTGGTCTGTTGAATTAATTATTTTGGATAAAAATCCGGATCTGATTTCATATCGAGTTTATGCAATGCGCTTATGCGAAGCGAAGCGGCGCCTTTTGCCGATTTCCGTGTTAGGGGAACGGTCGAGTTCACCAGTCTGGTGCGTCCGCTCAGTCGCTTCAGAGCAGTCAGACGCATTGTCACCGATGCAAAATTATTACGCTACGCGTATGCCTTTTCTTTTTAACGAATATCCGACCTGAAATACGGCTAATTGCACCGCAAGGGTGCACAGTCTTTTAATCGGAAATTGCAGTGCGCTGCCGCACCTTCGATGCAGACGAAAAAACGACAGCCGTATCAACGGTTTGCGAATTTTTCCGGGAAGTTATGCACAGATTTGCCAACAAAAACTGTGGGTAACTTTGCGCGCTTCGTTAGGTAGCGAAACGCCGTCACTCTTCAAGCGCCCACGCGCGCTTGCGGCGCAGCAGCGCCGAGCCGATCGATACCGCCGCGCCGATGCCGCCCATCGTCAGCGACAGCGCGACGATCAGCGGGCCGGTTTGCGTGCGCGCGGAAAACACACCGACGAGCAGGCCGGCGAGCGGCTGCGTCAGATTGTTGAGCAGGATCGCTACGCCGATCGTCTTGCCGTAGTCCTCGGGTGGAATGATCTGCAAACGCGCGCTGCGGATGTAGACGTTGAACATCTTGTCGAAGCCGACGATCAACAGGAAGCCGAGCGCATAGCCCCACGGCGACGCGCTCGCGCCCGCGATCACGCCGCCCGCGCAGATCGTCACGAACGCGACGAGACCGAGCACGCGCGCGGGCCAGCCGGCTCGCGCGACCGTCAGCAGCACCAGCACCGTGGCGATCGCGCCAGCCGTTTGCAGACCCGCGTAGTAGCGGTTCGATTGCGCATGCAAGCCCGTCACCATCGCCGCCGATGTCGCGAGCGTCACGCCAATCACGAGGTTTTCCGCGGCCGCGAGCATGATGACCTTCTTCAGCCCCGGCAGCGTCCACACGTGATTGAGCGCGATGCACAGCGGCCTCGTCCAGTGCGTGACGGGCGCCGGCGACTGCGAGGGTGTGCGAAAGCCGCTCAGTCGCTGCCAGACGAACAGCGCGGCGTCGGCGCAGAGAAACAGCACGCCGGTCGCGGCGACTACCCATTCCCAGTGCCACACACCGAGCATCAGCGCGGCGAGCATCGGTCCGAGCACGAATCCAAGCTGGTCGGCCAGTTGCGAATACGCAAGCACCTTCTGGATCTGCTGCGTGCTGAAGATCTGCGGCAGCATCACCTCACGCGCGACGAGCCCCTGGCTCGTCAGCACACCGCACGCGGCCGACAGCGCGATCAGCCAGCCGATGCCGCCGAACAGCGCATACGCGGCGATGCCGCCGAAGCATGCAAGCGCGCGCACCGCCTGGCTCAGTCGCATCAGACGCAGCGGCGCGAAGCGGTCGCATAGTGCGCCGAAGAACGGGAACACGAGGTAGCGCGGCAACGTTTCGATGAAGAACGCGAGACCGGACCACGAGACCTGGCGCGTCGTTTGAAACACGACGAGTGGCACCAGAAAGAGCAGGATCTGATCGGCGAGACGCGCGATGAACAGCGAGCAGAAGAAGGCCTGATGGTTGACGCGCACCGTTGTTGTCTCGACGTGTTTGGGGCGAGTTCGATCCTATCAAAAAGGGTGCGCGTGCGAGGCGCGCGCACGCGCCGTGCGCCGTCCTACTCGCCGCGATATGCCGCCTCGAGCGGCGCGATATCGAGCTTGACCATCTTCATCATCGTCGCCATCACGCGGCTGGCCTTCTTGCGATCCGGGTCGCGCAGCATGTCGGTCAACACATTGGGCACGACCTGCCACGACACGCCGAAGCGGTCCCGCAGCCAGCCGCAGACCCACGGCTCGCCGCCGCCGTCGAGTAGCTTCGACCAGTAGCGGTCGACTTCCTCCTGCGAGTCGCAATGCACGAACAGCGAGATGGCCGGCGTGAATGGATACTGCGGGCCACCGTTCAGGGCCATGAACTCCTGACCTTCCAGTTCGAAGACGATGGCCACGACCTTGCCTTCCGGTCCCGGGCCGGCGTCCGTGTAGTGCAGCGTGGTAGCGATGCGCGAAGCCGGAAACACGGACGTGTAGAAATCCGCGGCTTCTTCGGCGTTGCCGTCAAACCATAAGCACGGCGCGATTTTCTGCATGACGTTGCTCCTTCTGGACTGCTGACGGTGGGCCTCGTTGCGCGTTCGCACGAGGTCCACCGGCCACTCACTTGTGCTCTTCGGGCGAACATTTCATTCCGGCCATCGCCTGCTGGATCTCCTCTGCGCTCAGGTCGCGCTTGTGCGTCGCGAGCGACCAGCTGTGGCCGAACGGGTCCTTGACCTGGCCGTAGCGGTCGCCCCAGAACATGTCGGTGACGGGCATCGTGACTGTCGCGCCGGCTTCGACCGCTTGCTTGAAACTCGCGTCGACGTCCTGCACGTAGTGGTGAATCGTGACCGGTGTGCCCTTCAGCGTGTTGGGGCCGAAGGTTTGATGCTCGGGCCATTCGTCGGTCAGCATCAGCATCGAGTCGCCGATTTTCAGGCACGCGTGCATCACCTTGCCATCCGGGCCCGGCAGACGGATTTGTTCGACGGCGTTGAAGGCTTTCGTGTAGAACGCGATCGCTTCGGCGGCGTTCTTGCAGATCAGGTACGGCGTGAGCGAGTGCATCCCGTCCGGGATCGGTTTGACGGCAGCGCTGGACATGACGGTGACTCCTTGAAGTAACGGTTCCTCAGTGGAAAGACCGGCTGCGTGAGCTGGGTCTTCAACGTTACGACGAGTTCGTGACCGTCGGATCGACACCCCGAAAAAAATATTTATCGGCGCGGGCAAGGGCGAGGGCGCCCTCGCCATCTCCCCCATTTACCCGGCCGGATTGTCCTCGTCCGCCGGCGGCGCGGCGCTGCCCGCCGGCTCGCCGAGGATGCTGATCTGGAACGTGTGCGTCGCGGCGAGCGACTGCAGCGTCGCGTCCTCGGGAATGTGCTCGTCGAGCGGCAGGATCACGGAGCCGCCGATCACCGCGCGGCGACTGTTGTCGGCCGGGCGCAAGCCCCACACGTCCTGATAGACGACGGGGACCGTGACGCCGTCGCGCGTCGTGTTGCCGAGGTACAGCATCACGTGGCCGCCGATGTAGATCAGCGTGCGCAAGGGCACGCCGTGCCGCGCCAGATAGTCGAGCCGCTCGGCGGGCGTCGACTCCGACAGGTCGACTATGCGGCCAGCGCTCATCTGCGTCGACGAATGGCGCGGCAGCCACATGCCGAACGCGGCGAAGATGCTTTGCAGTTCCGACGAACAGTCGTTGTAGAGCCCGCTATTGCCCCAGCCATACGGCCGGCCGATCAGCGCCTTCAATAGCATCGCGAGATGGCGCGGCGTCGCGGCGAGCGGCATCGGCGTGATCTGTGTGGCGTCGAGCGACGCGGTGCGGATCAGCGCGCGGCCGTCGACGTCGCGCGCGGGAACGAGGAGCTGGCGCGTGGCCAGATTGTCGCCGGTCGTCGTCGATGCTGACGGAGCCTCCGCCACCAACGGCAGCATCGTCCCGGCCGGCGCGTCGAAGCGGAACACGCCGCGGCTGTCGTTCACCGCCGCCGACGCGACGATCACCGCGCCCAGCGACTTCCCGGCCGCCGCGCGCCATTGATCGATGAAACGATCATCGGCGAACGCGACGCCGTCGCTGCGCACCCAGCCCTGCACGTCAGGCGTCTGCACGTAGTGCCACGCACCGTCGACGCTGCTGCCGAGCACATAGAGCGGTGTGCCCGGTCGCACCGCCGAGATCTGCAGGTTGTCGAACGGATAGCCTTCGCCGGCCAGATGATGGTCGTAGAACGACGGATCGGTGGTCGGCAGCTCGCGCACCATCAGGTTGCCGGTCGCGATTGCGCGCCGCTCGGGCTGATAGACCGGCGTTTGAGTGAACTGGGCGACATTGATGTTGCGCGCGATCGCGTCGATCCACGCCTTGTCGTGCGGCCGGAAGTTTTCGCCGTAACCGATTACGCTGCCATGCTTGCCGGTGTTGTCGAACTTGTCGATACGGCGCTGTTGCAGTGCGGCAATGTCCTCGCCCTGCTCGCGAAACACGCGCGTCGTTACCCAGGCGGGATTCCATGGCGACGGCGCGTTCGCGCCCGTTCCGAAGTAGCGCGCGAACAGCGCGTCGAAATGCGCGCGCTGCTCGGCGGCGCTGATAAACGGCCGATCGTAGTCGGGGCTATCCGGGGCGAGCCAGTGATCGACGTTCTGGTCGTAATGGGCGAGCGGAAACAGCGTGACGTTGTCGACGAACGCGTGGGTGTCGCGCGGTGGCGTCGGCGTGCTGCACGCGACCAGCGTCGCGACGGCGGCGCACAGCACGACGGTGCGGCAGACGCGGCGGGAAAGAACGGCGACGGGCATAAAGATTCGGCGTATGGGGTTCAAGGGCACGATGATACGATGTCGGCGATGCCCGCGGCGCCTTCGATATTGAGCGGCGGGGCTTGCGGCTTCTTTGAAACTCGCTTTATCCGTCCAACCCGCGCGTCGCCACGCGCTTGAATCGACAGGGAGCACGCCATGAAAACCAGCGCACGCAATCAGTTCAGCGGTGAAGTCATCGACGTCACACACGGCGCAGTCAACGACGAAGTCACGCTGCGCACGCCGGACGGTCTCGAGATCGTCGCGATCATCACGCACGGCAGCGCGAAGTCGCTGGGACTTGCGACCGGCAAGCAGGCGTTTGCGCTCGTGAAGGCATCGTCGGTCATCGTGATGGTCGATGTCGCGAGGCAGCAGGTGTCGGCGCGCAACTGCATTGAGGGAACCGTCGCGGCGGTGACAAAGGGCGCCGTCAATTCGGAAGTGACCATCAGCGCGGGCGGCGCGCAGATCGCGGCGATCATTACGAACGACAGCGTCGAGCGTCTTGGCCTCGCGAGCGGCAAGGCGGCGACGGCGATTTTCAAGGCGTCGAGCGTGATTATTGGGGTCGATCAGTAGGGGGGGCCTTCCGTCATTTCCCGCGACGCGCGCGCGGGGATTGCGCCTGCTTTACACTTCACGCCTCACCGCCTTCTATCCCGCACCAATCACGGACGTCGTCATGTTCGAAGTTTCCTCCACCTCGCATCTGCCCAAAGCTACGCAATACGAAGAACTGGTCGCGCAGGCACGCGCGCTGCTCGCCGGCGAAACCGACTGGATCGCCAATGCAGCGAATTTCTCGTCGTTCGTCTTTCATTCGTTGAGCGATCTGAACTGGGCCGGCTTCTATTTTCACGACGGCCGCGAACTGGTGGTCGGCCCGTTCCAGGGCAAGCCCGCGTGTGTGCGCATTGCGCTCGGCAAGGGCGTCTGCGGGACGGCCGCGCAAACCCGTCAGACCCAGGTCGTGCGCGACGTGCACGCATTTTCCGGCCACATTGCGTGCGATTCGGCGTCGCAATCGGAGATCGTCGTGCCGCTTGTCGCGCCCGATGGCACGCTGATTGGCGTGTGGGATGTCGATAGCCCGGTCATCGCGCGCTTCGACGAGGAGGATGCGAAGGGCATGGAAGCGCTGTGCGCGGTGTTCATTGAGGCGGCGCTGCCGCGTGGCGTGTAGCGTCGTCAGTTGGTACCAATTGCACCGCGGAATGCGCTGGTTTAACGTCTGCGCGCTACGCGTCAGGAACTTGGCAGGTGGACGAAGCCGAATTGCGGATCGCCGAACCAGAAAATTGTCGGGCGCCCTCTGTACAGATTGAAGGGGTTGTTTTCGGCTGCAACCTGCAGCGTCGATCGCGAGTGCTCTCGTATCTGTTCATAGGGCTCTCTGAGCGTGAGCACAACTTCATCGACGGGCTTCGCCATCGCATAGATACCCCATACGACTGCGCAGCCAACTACGTCGCAAACGAGATATCCGGGCCACCTGATTATTCGAATCAGCATGCTTATCTTGGATGCGCGTTTCGAATGCCACATCAGTCGTCGGGGTTGTCTTTAAATACAGGAAAATTAAGGTCGAGGGTAATCAAGTACCGCTCGTCGTTTGGCCGGTCGTCAGTCCGAAAGCATCGGATATTGAGCGAAACCTGATATTTGTTGTCGGCCTGCCATCGTGTTGTTGGTGCGTTGCACGCCCGAATAGCATTGCGCGTCCCAGGAGTGTCTTCGATGGGGCGATTGGTCGAAGAGTGAAGCGGTGTCCACCCACCCCGTCTGAATTGGTTCTGTAGGTCCGTGAGGATCGCCATTGATTCGTCAAGCGGTAATGTTTCAACCTGCGGCGACAAGGTGACGAGTGTTACGTTGCCTTGCTGATTGGCATAGAGACTTAGAAATTTCGCTGCCGGAGTGGCGAAACCGTATCGCGGATCAGTAAGGCGGAAGATTGCCGGACGCCTCACGTACAAGTTGATGGAATTCTCTTCGGTTAGCGATGGAAGCGTTGAGTGGGATTGCCTGCGTACTTGTTCGTAAGGCTCGCCAAGTGTAAGAGCGACTTCATCAACAGGCTTTTCCACCGCCAATGTAAGTAGTTCCCATACGGCAGCGCACCCAACTACAGCGCAAACGAGATATCCAGGCCACCTGTTTTTTCGACTCAGCATGTTTACCTTGGATGCGCGATGAGATAAAGGGAGTTTTCAACGTCGTATTTCTGAAGCGGATCGTGTAGCAACTGGTCGAAGCGCTGTGCGGCTCGCATAACGAATGACATACGCTGATCTGGGTCCGCAAGATTTGCGAGCGGCTGATTACTGAAACGTACGTTCTTGGCGTTGGCCCCCGTCACCGTACACTGATTCGCAAAGGTAAGCTGGATTTCTCGCGAAGATCCGGTCGGAATATGCAGTGCCCATGCGAACTGGTTGGCGCGCATTAGCAGCGCGAAAGATGGATCGTTGTACATCGCCGGTTGCAGAATGTTGATTTGCTCGTGACGGGCAAGCAATGCCACGCCTTCTGCAATGTTTCCCGCATCGATCGCTTGAAATGCAAGTAGCACCTCCGGTTTGCTTTCAGCGAAGAGAAGACGATCCGCGATCGGCCATACGACCGACCCGCGCAATGCCTGTCGTTCTGGCAGGCATCTTTTGAGCCGTTCTAGCCCAAACTTCTTGTAGAACATGTGCAGGGGCCAAACGTCCAGAAACAGCGACATGTTGCCCTTTGCCAGCATCTGATAGACCTTCGCAGTGCCCTCAGCGGTCGCAGCACCCGCTGCAGACTGCGTCCCGTAGGCCATCATCCATGCGGCAGGGCCAACACTCGTTACCTTGCGCAAATTGGCAGCACTGTCCGAAGCCGATTTGCCGATCATCTCAGCGGCGTTGAGTAGCCCGCAGCCTACTTGCTTTGACGCGAAGGCCGCGAGCCCTGCCCATTGAAAACGGCGATCATCCAGCCACAGGTTTGCATAGGCTGCATTAATGCGGCGGTTGCGTGTGATCGGATCCTCCGTGGCAACAATCGCTTCGGCCTGTTTCTGATAAAACCGCCAGCAGTCGACGCAGTCCTGTCGATCGTCTTCGGCTTTTTTCTTCGCGGCAGCTTCTTCTTCTCGCCAGTTCGGGTAACAGATGGGGCAGCGGCGATTTTCACACTTTGGCATGAGTTGTTACCGGCGTTGATGTTATTCCTATGCACAACGAAGCATACTTTGCGCAGTCCGTGGGTCGGCCAACCTGATCGTTGTCCCGGTCGACCGTGCGCCTGCTGAACCGGCGGGCCTTCGTAACCGACCAGCTCCGGCGACGGGTCGTGCGTCAATCCCTGAAGTCTTATACCTGTTCAAACGTTGCGCGGTGTTTATCAAGCCTGCGCAACGGCGTAAACCTAACAGATCACTGACGGGTCATGTTTTCGGGATATTGTTTCAATGCCCTGTGAATATAGGTTGCGTTGTGAGGACGTGGTCAGGCTGCCGGCAAGCGCCACCGCGAACCTTAACGCGGGCGCCAGCGTATGCGATGGGGCGCGGAGTGTGAGGGACGTTACCCCTCGGGAAAGTCGATCGACAGCCAAAATGAAAAACCCCGCAACGCGTGCGGGGTTTGGGGTTTATCTGCAATCAATCTACATCAAAACAATATCGTACTGCTCCTGACTCAAATTCGATTCCACCTGCAACGACACCGGCTTGCCGATGAAATCGATCAGCATCGCCAGATGCTGCGACTCTTCCTCGAGAAACAGATCGATCACCTGCTGCGAAGCGATCACGCGAAACTCGCGCGGATTGAACTGCCGCGACTCGCGCAGAATCTCGCGCAGCACGTCATAGCAAACCGTTCGCGCTGTCTTCACCTGCCCCTTGCCCTGACAAACCGGGCACGGCTCGCACAGCACATGCGCGAGCGACTCGCGCGTACGCTTGCGCGTCATCTCCACGAGCCCGAGCTGGGAGAAGCCGTTGACCGTCACACGCGTGCGATCTCGCGATAATGCCTTCTTCAGCTCGCCCAGCACCTGGTCGCGATGCTCGACGTTTTCCATATCGATGAAATCGATGATGATCACGCCGCCCAGATTACGCAGCCGCAATTGCCGCGCGATCGTGTGCGCGGCTTCGAGATTGGTCTTGAAGATCGTGTCGTCGAAGTTGCGTGCGCCGACGTAACCGCCGGTGTTCACGTCGATCGTCGTCATCGCCTCGGTCTGGTCGATCACGAGGTAGCCGCCCGACTTCAGGTCCACGCGACGCGACAGCGCGCGTTGAATCTCTGCCTCGATGTTGTACAGATCGAATAGCGGCCGCTCGCCGGTGTAGTGGTGCAGTTTCGACGGTACCGCCGGCGTGAACTCGGCCGCGAAATCGGCGAGCATCTGATGGGTCTCGCGTGAATCGACCTGGATGCGCGACGTTTCATCGTTGACGAAATCGCGCAGCACGCGCTGCGCGAGATTCAGATCCTGGTAGAGCAGGCTGGTGGGCGGCATGCGCTGCGCCTGCGACAGAATCGTCGCCCATGTCTTGCGCAGATACGCGACGTCGGCGGCGAGTTCTTCGCTCGTCGCGTCTTCGGCGATCGTGCGCACGATGTAGCCGCCTTTCTCATCGGCGGGCAGCACTGCGGTCAGACGCGCGCGCACGGCCTCGCGCTCGGCCTCGCTTTCGATCTTCTGCGAGATGCCGATGTGCGGCTCCTGCGGCAGATACACGAGCGTGCGCCCGGCGATGCTCACTTGCGTGGACAGCCGCGCGCCCTTCGTGCCGATCGGGTCCTTGACGACCTGCACCATCAGCGTCTGACCTTCGAAGACAATCTTTTCGATCGGCTGATGCGGCGTTTGATGTTGTGCTTCGCCGGCAATGCGTGGATGCCAGATGTCGGCGACATGAAGGAACGCGGCACGTTCGAGGCCGATGTCGATGAACGCCGATTGCATGCCCGGCAGCACACGCACGACCTTGCCGAGATAGACATTGCCGACGCGCCCGCGCGACAGCGTTCGTTCGACATGAAGTTCCTGGACGGCGCCCTGTTGAACGAGCGCGACGCGCGTTTCCTGCGGCGTGACATTGATCAGGATTTCTTCATTCATGGTTTTGTTCTAGAAGTCGATGCGCGCTGCGCGCAGGAGGGCAGCGGTTTCAAAAAGCGGCAAACCCATGATACCCGAATAGGACCCGTCGATATGTTCAATAAACTCCGCCGCGCGTCCCTGCACGCCATAAGCGCCCGCCTTGCCGAGCGGCTCGCCGCTCGCTGCATAGCGACACAGGGCATCTGCGTGCACTGCAGCAAAACGCACCTTCGAGACCGACAGCGCCGCGGGCAGCAATGCGCCGTCGGCATCGATCACGGCGAGCGCGGTCAGCACTTCGTGCGTGCGGCCTGCGAGGCGCGTGAGCATTGTGACCGCGTCGTCGGCATCGACGGGCTTGCCGAGAATGGTATCGTCGATCGTGACGGTGGTGTCGGCGACGAGGATTGGCCGCGCCACGTGGCCGCCGTCGACGAGCCGCGCGCGCGCCGCATGTGCCTTCGCGATGCACACGCGTTGCACGTAGTCGCGCGCGTGCTCGCCAGGCCGTTCGGCTTCGAGCGCTTCGGCGTCTTCATCGGGGCGCGGCAGCAGCAGTTCGAAACGCACGCCGAGCTGTTGCAGCAGCTCCTGGCGGCGCGGACTTTGCGAGGCGAGGTAGACGAACGGATGCAGCGAAGCGGAGGGCGTGGGCATGAACGGGTCTCGATGGAGCGGGAAACGGATGGCGTGAGGGGGAGGCGATCGATGCGCGAACGCATCGACACAAGCCGACCCATGGCGCAATGTGGCAGCGACAGGTTCAGGCGCGACGGGCACAGCAGCCGCGACGCGCCATCGGCAACGAACGAGGGCAACGCGTCGCCGCGCCTCGCTCATGCGCTCACGCGCGATGATAGGGATGATTTTGCGTGATGGTCCACGCGCGGTAAAGCTGTTCGGCCAGCAGCACGCGCACCATCGCATGAGGCAGTGTGAGGCTCGACACGCGCAGCATCATATCGGCCCGCGCCTTCAGCTCGGGATCGAGCCCGTCCGCGCCGCCGATCAGAAAGGCCACGTCGCGGCCTTCCTGTTGCCAGCCCGGCAACGCGCCCGCGAGCTGCATTGTGGTCCAGTCCTTGCCGCGTTCGTCGAGCGCGACGATGCGTGCGTTCTTTGGCAACGCGGCTTCGATCTTCTGCCGCTCTGCGGCCATCACGCTTTCGGCCGAACGTCCCGACGAGCGCTGCTCGGGTTTGATCTCGCGCAGCTCGATGCGCAGCTCGGGCGGCATGCGCTTCGCGTATTCATCGAAGCCGGTCGCGATCCAGTCCGGCATCTTGTGGCCGACGGCGAGGATGTGCAGTTTCATCGCGAGGAAAGATGCAATGTGGCTGGCACGTCCCGCTTACTTGCGGCGTGCCGTGGCCTTGCGCGCGGGCTTCGCGGCCGGCGCTTCCTCTTCTTCCTCGTCGTCGGGCTCGCTTGCGTGCGCGCCGCCGAACGGATTCGGCGTCGACAGCTTGATGCGCACCGGCTTGTCACCCCAGATTTCCTCGAGGTTGTAGTACTGGCGAAGCGCCGGCTGCAGGATGTGGACGATCGCGTCGCCGCAATCGACCAGCACCCATTCGCCGATGTCCTCGCCCTCGGTGCTGATGATCTCGCCGCCGGCTTCCTTCACGCCTTCGCGCACGCTCGATGCGAGCGCCTTGGTTTGCCGGTTCGACGTACCGCTCGCGACGATCACGCGATCGAACAGCGAGGTCAGGTGGGTGGTGTTGAACACCTTGATGTCTTGCGCCTTGACGTCTTCGAGAGCGTCGACGATCACGCGCTGCAGTTTGCGAATATCCATGGGGTTACCGGTGGTACAGATGATGTTGAAGAATATAGTCCCACACCGCGGCGGGGACGTGACTCGCGGCCTGATCCTGTGCTGCGCCGCCCGCACCCGCGTGGGCGAGCCGCTGGTTGACCTGCTCGCGCAGATGCGCGCGAATATCGGTGGCCGACACGTTGAACGCAAGCGTCGTGTCGATCAGCAGATGGCCGCAGGGCGTGGCCTGCAGCACGTCGGCACTCGCGCGGCGCGCGGCGATTTCCCTGGACACCGCGGGGCCGATCGACGCGAGGTCGAAGCCGGGCCGCGTGGCCGCGCCGATATGCGCGAGCCCGAAGAGACGCTGCCAGTCGCGCCACGTGTCGAGATGCACCAGTTGATCCGCACCGATCAGCAGCGTGATCGACGCGTCGTCGCCTTCGCGTTCGCGCCAGCGCTCTAGCGTGTCGACCGTGTAAGTTGGGCCTTCGTGCTCGATTTCGTCGGTCGCGACGCGCACCGTCACGCCCGGCAGCGCGAGCGAAGCGGCCGCCGCGCGCGTCATCGCGAGTCGATGTTCGGCCGGCGACACGTCGGTCTTCTGCCACGGCTGGCCGGCTGGCAGCAGCACCAGTTCGGTCAGCCGCAACGCCTCGGCGAACCGCTGCGCGAGCGCGAGGTGGCCGTCGTGGATCGGATCGAAAGTGCCGCCCAGCAGACCGATCCGGCGAGGCAAGGCGACGGGGTGAGCGTTCGGCTTCAGGTGAGCATCCTTTGTCGTGACTGTAAGCGAGACTTGTGGCGCGTCACACCCACTCGCGCGGCACGAGGAAATCGCTGTACAAACGCGCTTCCGGCGTGCCCGGCTCGGGCTGCCAGTCGTAGCGCCAGTTCGCCACGGGCGGCATCGACATCAGGATCGATTCGGTGCGTCCGCCGCTCTGCAGCCCAAACAGTGTGCCACGGTCGAAGACCAGATTGAACTCGACGTAGCGGCCGCGCCGATAGGCCTGGAACGCCCGCTCGGCTTCGCCGTAAGGCGTGTTGCGGCGTCGCTCGATGATCGGCAGGTACGCCTTGAGAAAGCCTTCGCCGACACTTTTGAGCATCGCGAACGACTCGTCGAAGCCCGGCGCCGAGAAATCGTCGAAGAAAATCCCGCCGATGCCGCGTGGCTCGTTGCGGTGCTTCAGGAAGAAGTATTCGTCGCACCAGCGCTTGAAGCGCGGGTACAGGTCCGCACCGTACGGCGCGAGCGTGTCGCGGCACATCTGGTGGAAATGCCGCGCGTCTTCCTCGTAGCCGTAGTACGGCGTCAGGTCCATGCCGCCGCCGAACCAGAACACCGGCTCTTCGCCTTCCCTGGTCGCAACGAGCAGACGCACGTTCATGTGCACGGTCGGGCAGTGCGGATTGTGCGGATGCAGCACGAGCGACACGCCCATCGCTTCGAAGCCTCGCCCGGCCAGTTGCGGCCGCGCGGCGCTCGCCGAGCCCGGCAGCGCGTCGCCCGCGACGTCCGAGAAGCCGATGCCCGCGCGCTCGAAGAACTTCCCGCCTTCGAGAATTCGTGTGACGCCGCCGCCGCGCAGCTTCTCGCCGGGCGCGCGTTGCCATGCGTCGGTCGCGAACGCGGTGCCGTCGAAGGCGCCCAGCGTGTCCGCGATTTGCGATTGCAGGCCTTGCAGCCAGCTGCGCACGGCCTGTGCGTCGTAGCTCGAATTGCTCATGAATGCAGGTGCTGAGGGCGGCACGCTCGTCGTGCCGCGGGTTGTTCGAAAGAGGGCGACGGACGCTTTCGCGCCGGGCTGGGTGCCTGTGCGCTCGGACCGCTCATGCGGATTGTGCGGGAGCCGGAGGCGGATGTGGAGTGGCGGCTTGCCGCTTCCGTCGATCCGTGGGCTCCGTGCCCGTGTGTCGCGACGAGCGCGAAAGATGCAGTGTAGCGTGCCCGCGCCGCGCCGCCTGAGGCGCCGACCGTGCGCTGACCGCGGCGCGTGCTGTCGCGCGTACGGCAGCCAGCGCAAGCGCTGCTTACTTGCCGTCGTGCCTGCGATTGAGCGCGCGATAGCCGATGTCGCGGCGATACTGCATGCCGTCGAACGCGATCTGGTTGATCGTTTGATAGGCGGCCGTCTGCGCGGTACGCACTGAATCCGCGAGACCGACGACGCACAGCACGCGCCCACCCGAGGTGGTCAGCTTGCCATCCGCCAGCGTGGTGCCGGCGTGGAATGTGACCGAATCCGCGGTTTCGGCGGGAATGCCGTTGATGCGGTCGCCCTTTCGCGGCGTGTCCGGATAATTGTGCGCGGCGAGCACGACGCCGAGCGCGGTGCGACGGTCCCATTCGAGCTCGACGGTGTCGAGCGTGCCGGCGATCGCGTGTTCGACCACCTTCGAATAGTCGCCCTTCAGACGCGCCATGATCGGCTGCGTTTCGGGGTCGCCCATCCGGCAGTTGAATTCGAGCGTCTTCGGGTTGCCTTGCGCGTCGATCATCAGGCCCGCGTACAGGAAGCCGGTGTAGCGGATGCCTTCCTTCTCCATGCCGCGCACCGTCGGCAGGATGATTTCGCGCATCACGCGCGCATGCAGTTGCGGCGTGACGATCGGCGCGGGCGAGTAGGCGCCCATGCCGCCCGTGTTCGGGCCCTGGTCACCGTCGAGCAGACGCTTGTGATCCTGGCTCGACGCGAGCGCGAGCACGTGCTTGCCGTCGACCATCACGATGAAGCTCGCTTCCTCGCCGCCGAGGAACTCCTCGATCACGACGCGCGCGCCGGCGTCGCCGAGCTTGTTGTCCGACAGCATCATGTCGACCGCTGCGTGCGCTTCTTCCAGCGTCTGAGCGACCACGACGCCCTTGCCGGCGGCGAGGCCGTCGGCCTTGATCACGATCGGCGCGCCCTTGGCGTCCAGATACGCGTGCGCGGCGGCGACGTCAGCGAAGGTTTCGTATTCGGCGGTCGGGATTCCGTGGCGCTTCATGAACGCTTTAGCGAAATCCTTCGAGCTTTCGAGCTGGGCGGCCTCTTTGGTCGGCCCGAAGATCTTCAGGCCACGCGAGCGGAACAGGTTGACGATGCCTGCCGCCAGCGGCGCTTCCGGCCCGACCAGCGTGAATGCAATCTGTTCTTTTTCGACGAAATCCGCGAGCGCGGCCGGCTCGGTGATGTCGATGTTGAGCAGACGCTCATCCTGAGCGGTGCCGCCGTTGCCCGGCGCGACGTAGACGAGCTGGACCCGCGGCGATTGCGCGAGCTTCCATGCCAGCGCATGTTCGCGACCGCCGGAACCGACGACGAGTAACTTCATGTGAATCCCCGAGACTTGAAAACCATAAACGGCCGAGCGGTGTGCTCAGCCGTGCAATAAACCATCAACAGCAAGGGCAAACGATGCCCCGCGTCCCATCATTCGCTGGCGATCGACGCGTTTGTATAGACTTCCTGCACGTCGTCCAGATTTTCCAGCGCGTCGAGCAGTTTCTGCATTTTCACGGCATCGTCGCCGGTGAATTCGACTTCGGTCTGCGGCTTCATCGTGACTTCGCCCACTTCGGCCTTGAAGCCCGCTGCTTCGAGCGCAGCCTTCACCTTCGAAAAATCGTGCGGCGGACACAGCACTTCGATACTGCCGTCCTCGTTCGTCATGACGTCGTCGGCACCCGCTTCGAGCGCGGCTTCCATCAGCGCGTCTTCGGCGGTGCCGGGTGCGAACAGGAACTGGCCGACGTGATCGAACATGAACGACACCGAACCGTCGGTGCCCATGTTGCCGCCGTTCTTCGAGAACGCGTGACGCACTTCCGCGACGGTGCGGGTGCGGTTGTCGGTCATCGTGTCGACGATCACCGCTGCGCCGCCGATGCCGTAGCCTTCGTAGCGGATTTCCTCGTAGTTCGCGCCGTCCGCGCCGCCGACACCGCGCTGGATCGCGCGGTTGATGTTGTCCTTCGGCATGTTGGCGTCGTACGCCTTATCGACCGCGAGCCGCAGACGCGGGTTCGAGTCGATTTCGCCGCCGCCCAGACGGGCCGCGACCTGGATTTCCTTGATGAGCCGCGTCCAGACCTTGCCGCGCTTGGCATCGGCCGCTGCTTTCTTATGCTTGATGTTGGCCCATTTCGAATGACCCGCCATACTTTTCTCCGTCGCGCGCGCCAACGGGGCGCACGCATAGTGCAATTGTCGTTGCGATGTCGGGCGCCTCGCGTGTTGCGCCTCGATGTCAAACCGTCTGGTGAAAGGCTCCCGGCGGGGCTCCGTCCCCAACCTGCCCGCAGCCGCCGATCTGAGCCCGGCTGTTCCCGCACGTCGTTCCACACTTGCCCGCCGCTGGGTGTTCGTGCCGTTTCGTGCGTGACCGGCCGGGCGGGGCCGCAGCGCGGTGGGGGCGGGGCAGCTTGCGCGGCCAGGCGCCGCATGACCTGATGCGAAGGCGTGGTGCGCCAGTCGAAATGGCGGACGGTGGTGCGAGTGATCGTGCGGGACGAGCCGCTCGTCAAGCGGATTCGAATTTTATCACGCCGCGCGGGTGCGGCAGAGGGGGCCGCGGCGCGAAACAGGGCGCAGACGCAATGAATTTGAAGCGAAAATGAAATAGAGGGGGGGCGCGGCGGTGTGCCCGGGGCGGCGGAATCCGCTCGAAAGCGGGGCCAGTTGCCGGGCAGCGGCGTCGCAATGCCGCCCCTGCAGAGCCCTTGCGTCAGTTCTTCGTGCCGAACAGCCGGTCGCCCGCGTCGCCGAGACCCGGCACGATGTACGCGTGCTCGTTCAGATGCGAGTCGAGCGACGCAACGAACAGCTTGACGTCCGGGTGAGCGTCCTGGAACACCTGCACGCCTTCGGGTGCGGCGATGAGCGCGAGGAACATGATGTTTTCGGCGGCCACGTTGCGGCGCTTGAGCACATCGACCGCGTGCACGGCCGAGTAGCCGGTCGCGACCATCGGATCGCAGAGGATGAACACGCGGTCTTCGAGATCGGGCAGGCGCACCAGATATTCGACCGGCCGATGGTCCTCCGCGCGATACACGCCGATGTGGCCGACCCGCGCCGACGGCACCAGTTCGAGCAGACCATCCGACATGCCGACGCCAGCGCGCAGCACCGGCACGATCGCGAGCTTCTTGCCGGCGATCACGGGTGCGTCGATTTCGACGAGCGGCGTGGTGATGCGGCGCGTGGTGATCGGCAGGTTGCGGGTGATTTCGTAGCCCATCAGCAGCGTGATTTCGCGCAGCAGTTCGCGGAACGTGCGCGTCGACGTGTCCCGGTCGCGCATATGGGACAGCTTGTGCTGGATCAACGGGTGATCGAGGATGAAAAGATTGGGAAAACGGCTGTCCTGGGTCATGGCGGGCTCGCGGGCGGCGGCAAGGTGGATCGGTTCGGCGCGCCCACCCGGTCGTCCTGTCAGCACCAGGAAGCGGGGCGGAGGGCAGGAGAAGCGCGCCACCGCGCAAGTTTACCGAAAGAGTCGCGCCCGGCGATACCTGAGATTGCAGCGGCGCGGCACAGTCCGGCACTGATTCTTCTAGAATCGGGGAAACTTCGCCACGAGGATAGACACATGGACATGGGAATCGCAGGACGTACCGCGCTCGTCTGCGCGGCGAGCAAGGGTCTGGGGCGCGGCTGCGCTGAAGCGCTCGCCGCCGAGGGCGTCAACCTGACGATCGTCGCGCGCACCACCGAGACGCTTGAAGCGACCGCCGAGGCAATCCGCAAGCAGAGCGGCGTCGAGGTGAAGACGGTCGCGTGCGACATCACCACGCCCGAAGGCCGCGCGGCCGCGCTCGCCGTATGCCCGCAGCCGGATATCCTCGTCAACAACGCGGGCGGGCCGCCGCCGGGCGATTTCCGCAACTTCACGCACGAAGACTGGATTCGCGCGCTCGAAGCCAACATGCTGACGCCGATCGAGCTGATCCGTCAGACCATCGACACGATGAGCGCGCGCGGCTTCGGGCGCATCGTCAACATTACGAGCTCGGCGGTGAAGGCACCGATCGACGTGCTCGGTCTGTCGAACGGCGCGCGCTCGGGGCTGACCGGTTTCGTCGCGGGCCTCGCGCGCAAGGTCGCGCCGACCGGCGTGACGATCAACAGCCTGCTGCCGGGGCTGTTCGACACTGACCGCATCGGGGTAACGTTCGAGGCGCAAGCGAAGACCTACAACATTTCCGTCGACGAAGCGCGCAAGCAGCGCATGAAAACGATCCCCGCCGGGCGGTTCGGCAATCGCGATGAATTCGGCCGGGCCTGCGCGTTCCTGTGCAGCGTGCATGCGGGCTATATCACCGGGCAGAACTGGCTGATCGACGGCGGCGCTTACCCCGGTACATTCTGAGCGCGCCTCGCGCGAACGACACACATCACCACAACAACGATAGTTACTACGGCTTGAGGAGTCTTACGTCATGACCACCCGCATTGCGCTGATCGCGCACGATCACAAGAAGGACGACATCGTCAAACTGGCCGGCGAATACGCTGCCACGCTCGCGCGCTGTGAGATCGTCGCGACCGGCACGACCGGCGGACGCATCAGCGACGCGCATGGCCTCACGGTCGAGCGCATGCTGTCGGGCCCGCACGGCGGCGACCTGCAGATCGGCGCGCAGCTCGCCGAAGGGCGCGTCGACATGGTGATTTTCCTGCGCGACCCGATGACGCCGCAGCCGCATGAGCCGGACATCAACGCGCTCGTGCGCGCGTGCGACGTGCACAACATTCCGTGCGCGACGAACATCTCCACCGCGCGCATGGTGCTCGACGTGCTGACCCTGCGTCTTGCCGGCGAGGCGTAAGCCCGCGCGTCGCTGCACGGAGATCCAGACCGACATCCAGAAAACTTTCCAGGCAGATCAAGGAGACATGATGGTCAAGGCAATCCGATTCGACAAAACCGGCGGCCCCGACGTAATGAAATGGGTCGACGTCGAGGTGGGCGAGCCCGGCGCGGGCGAGATCCGCATCCGTCAGACGGCGGTCGGCCTCAACTATATCGACGTGTATTTCCGCACGGGCCTCTATCCGCTGCCGATGCCGGGCGGGCTCGGCATGGAAGCGGCCGGCGAGGTCAGCGCGGTCGGCCCGGGCGTGAGCGGTCTGAAGGTCGGCGATCGCGTCGCGTATGTCGCGCGGCCGCCTGGCGCCTATGCGCAGGAGCGCGTGCTGCAGGCCGCGCAGGTCGTCAAGCTGCCCGATGCGATCAGCGACGAGCAGGCTGCGTCGGTGATGCTGCAAGGCTTGACCGCGCAGTATCTGCTGCGCCGTACGTATAGGGTGAAGGCCGGCGACACGATCCTGATTCAGGCCGCGGCGGGCGGCGTCGGTCTGCTGGTGTGCCAGTGGGCGAAGGCGCTCGGAGCGACGGTGATCGGCACGGTCGGCTCCGACGAAAAAGCCGAGATCGCGAAAGCGCACGGCTGCGATCACGCGATCGTCTATACGCGCGAGAACTTCACCAAGCGTGTACGCGAGATCACCAACGGCGCGGGCGTGCCGGTCGTCTACGATTCGATCGGCAAGGACACCTTCGAAAAGTCGCTCGACTGCCTCGCGCCGCTCGGCCTGTTCGTGAGCTTCGGCAACGCGTCGGGTCCGCTGCCGCCGATCGATTCGTCGGAATTCGCGGGGCGCGGCTCGCTGTTCTTTACGCGCCCGACACTCTTCACCTATATCGCGAAACGTAGCGATTACGAGGCGATGTCGGCCGAGCTGTTCGACGTGCTGACTTCCGGCAAGGTCAGGACGAGCATCAATCAGCGCTATGCGCTGCCTGACGTCGGGCAAGCGCATGCGGATCTCGAAGGACGGCGCACGACCGGGTCGACGATCCTGCTGCCGTAAAAGAAGAACCGCTAACTCAGTCAGCGATCCGCGTCATCTGAAAGGCCGTTTCATCGTGCGATGAAACGGCCTTTGCCGTTTACGCGATTTTTACGCGCACCCGGCCATCTTTGACCAGCCCTTTAGGCGGAGCGGCATATCGTTGCATGTATCCAAAATCCGTCAATGGGGAAGAAAAATGGATGTGCTGTATGTCGGGGGGCTCGTGGTATTCGCCGCGCTGACCTTTGGGCTGATTGGCGGCTGCGAGAAGCTGATGCAGTTCCGTCGTGGGCAGGGAGACCGCTCATGACCTGGATGCTTTGGCTTTCCGGCGCGTCCACCGCGCTGCTCTTCATTTATCTCGTGTATGCGCTGCTGCGCGCGGAGGACATTGAATGAACGCGAACAATGTCCTGCAGGCGAGTCTTTTTATCGTCGTGCTATTGGCCGCCGCGGTGCCGGTGGCGAGCTATCTTGGTGCCGTGATGGACGGCAGCTCGCGCGTGGTGCGCTTCGGTGCGCCGCTCGAGCGGCTGCTTTACCGCATCGCGGGTGTCGATCCATCGCAGGAAATGGGCTGGAAGCATTACGCGATTGCTACGGTCGCGTTCAACGTGCTCGGCGTGGCATTCCTGTACGTGCTGCTGCGCGTGCAGGGCTGGCTGCCGGGCAATCCGCAGCAGTTCGGCGCGATGTCGGTCGACAGCGCGTTCAACACCGCGGTCAGCTTCGTGACCAACACGAACTGGCAGGACTACACGCCCGAACAGACCGTCAGCTATCTGACGCAGATGCTCGGCATGACGGTGCAGAACTTCATGTCGGCCGCGACTGCCATCGTCGTCGTGATGGCGCTGATTCGCGGCTTCGCGCGTCATACCGCGCAGACGATCGGCAACTTCTGGGTCGACATCACTCGCGTGACGATGTACGTGCTGATTCCGATGGCGGCGCTCGTCGCGGCGCTGCTGATGAGCCAGGGCGTGATCCAGAACTTCAAGGCGTTTCAGGACGTGCCGACGCTGCAGACCACCACCTACGCCGCGCCGAAGCTCGACGCGCAAGGCAATCCGGTCAAGGACGCGAAGGGTAATCCGGTGACCGTCGACACCCAGGCGAAGACGCAGACCATCGCGATGGGTCCGGTCGCGTCGCAGGAAGCGATCAAGATGCTCGGCACCAACGGCGGCGGCTTCTTCAACGCCAACTCCGCGCATCCGTTTGAAAACCCGACGCCGTTCTCGAACTTCGTGCAGATCTTCTCGATCCTGATCATTCCGGCCGCGCTTACGCTCGTGTTCGGCCGTGTGATCGGCGACCGCCGGCAGGGCGTGGCCGTGCTCGCCGCGATGACGATCGCGTTCGGTGTCTGCGTATTCGGCGAGATCAGCGCCGAGCAAAGCGGTAATCCGGCGTTCACCGTGCTCAACGTCGATCAGTCTGCGAGCGCACTGCAGGCGGGCGGCAATGCGGAAGGCAAGGAAACGCGCTTCGGCATCGCGCAGTCGGGCATCTTTACGGTGGCGACGACGGCGGCGTCGTGCGGCGCGGTCGTCAATACGCACGATTCGCTGACGCCGATCGGCGGCCTGTATCCGATGCTGTTGATGCAGCTCGGCGAAGTGATCTTCGGCGGCGTCGGCTCCGGCATGTACGGGATGCTCGTGTTCGCGCTGCTCGCGGTGTTCGTCGCGGGACTGATGATCGGACGTACTCCTGAGTATGTCGGCAAGAAGATCGAAGCGTACGAGATGAAGATGGTGTCGATCGTCGTGCTGCTCACGCCGATGCTCGTGCTGGTCGGTACGTCGATCGCGGTGCTGACCGATGCGGGCAAGGCCGGCATCTCGAACCCCGGCGCGCATGGTTTCTCCGAAATCCTCTACGCGTTCAGCTCGGTCGCGAACAACAACGGCAGCGCGTTCGCGGGTCTGACGGTGAATACGCCGTTCTACAACTGGCTCACCGCGATCGCGATGTGGTTCGGCCGCTTCGGCACGATCGTGCCGGTGCTCGCGATCGCCGGCTCGCTCGCCGCGAAGAAGCGCATCGGCGTCACCGGCGGCACGCTGCCGACGCACGGACCGCTGTTCGTCGTGCTGCTGCTCGGCACGGTGCTGCTGGTCGGCGCGCTGACCTACGTCCCGGCGCTCGCGCTCGGCCCTGGCGTCGAGCATCTGATGATGATGGGCGTGCAGTGACGCGCGGCCGCGAACCCATGACCGAACCGGCGCTTGTACGGACGAAGCCTGCAAGCGCACACGGAAATTCGAGGATTCAATGACTGAACATAACGCTACGCGGTCCATGTTCGACCCGGCGCTGGTGCGCCCGGCGATCGTGGACTCCTTTAGAAAGCTCACGCCGCGCACGCAGTTTCGCAACCCGGTGATGTTCTGCGTGTACGTCGGCAGCATTCTGACCACGATTCTGTGGATCGCCGCGCTCGGCGGCCAGGCCGAGGCGCCCGCGGGCTTCATTCTCGCGGTCACGCTGTGGCTATGGTTCACGGTGCTGTTCGCGAACTTCGCGGAGGCGCTCGCCGAAGGCCGATCGAAGGCGCAGGCCGCGTCGCTGCGCAGCGCGAAGAAAGACGTGATGGCCAAGAAGCTCAACGAGCCGCATCCGAAGTCGCCGATCCGCGTCATGACCGCGTCGGATCTGCGTAAAGGCGACGTCGTGCTGGTCGAAACCGGCGACGTGATTCCGGCCGACGGTGAAGTGGTCGACGGCGTTGCGTCGGTCGACGAATCGGCGATTACCGGTGAATCGGCGCCGGTGATCCGCGAGTCGGGCGGCGACTTTTCGTCGGTGACGGGCGGCACGCGCGTGCTGTCCGACTGGATCGTCGTGCGCGTCACCGCGAACCCGGGCGAGGCGTTTCTCGACCGCATGATCGCGATGGTCGAAGGCGCGAAGCGTCAGAAGACGCCGAACGAAATCGCGCTGACCATCCTGCTCGTCGCGCTGACGATCGTGATGCTGCTCGCCACCGCGACGCTGCTGCCGTTCTCGATGTTCTCCGTCGAGGCCGCCAAGGCTGGCCACGTGGTGACGATCACCGCGCTCGTGGCGCTGCTCGTGTGTCTGATTCCGACGACGATCGGCGGCCTGCTGTCGGCGATCGGCGTGGCCGGCATGAGCCGCATGATGCAGGCGAACGTGATCGCGACCTCGGGCCGCGCCGTCGAAGCGGCTGGCGACGTCGACGTGTTGCTGCTCGACAAGACCGGCACGATCACGCTCGGCAACCGCCAGGCGTCGCAATTCCTTCCCGCACCGGGTCTGAGCGAAGAAGCGCTTGCCGATGCGGCACAGTTGTCGTCGCTTGCCGACGAAACGCCGGAAGGCCGCAGCATCGTCGTGCTCGCGAAGCAGCGCTTCAATATCCGCCAGCGCGAGATGAGCTCATTGCACGCGACTTTTCTCGCGTTCACCGCGCAAACGCGCATGAGCGGCGTCGATCTGTCGCCCGCGGGGACTCCCCCGGGGACGCACGGCCGCGAAATTCGCAAGGGCGCAGCCGATGCGGTCAAGCACTACGTCGAAGTGAACGGCGGCCGTTTCCCGAACGAAGTCAGCAATGCGGTCGCTGATGTCGCGCGACGCGGCAGCACCCCGCTCGTGGTCGCCGAGAAGGGCGAGCAGGGCGCGCGCGTGCTCGGCGTGATCGAGTTGAAGGACGTCGTGAAGGGCGGTATCAAGGAGCGCTTCGCCGAGTTGCGCAAGATGGGCATCAAGACCGTGATGGTGACGGGCGACAACCGCCTGACCGCCGCCGCGATCGCGGCCGAAGCCGGCGTCGACGACTTCCTCGCCGAAGCGACGCCTGAAACGAAGCTCGCGACGATTCGCGCGCACCAGGCCGAAGGGCGTCTGGTCGCGATGACCGGCGACGGCACCAACGACGCGCCCGCGCTCGCGCAGGCCGACGTCGCGGTCGCGATGAACACCGGCACGCAGGCGGCGAAAGAGGCTGGCAACATGGTCGACCTCGATTCGAATCCGACCAAGCTGATCGAGATCGTCGAGATCGGCAAACAGATGCTGATGACGCGCGGTTCGCTGACCACGTTCTCGATCGCCAACGACGTCGCCAAGTACTTCGCGATCATTCCGGCCGCCTTTGCGTCGACGTATCCGGCGCTCAATGCGCTGAACGTGATGCATCTGGCGACTCCGGCCTCCGCGATCATGTCGGCGGTGATCTTCAACGCGCTGATCATCGTGCTGCTGATTCCGCTGGCGCTGAAGGGCGTGCGCTATCGCGCGCTCGGCGCGGCGATCCTGTTGCGCCGCAATCTGCTGATCTACGGCCTCGGCGGGATCATCGTGCCGTTCATCGGCATCAAGCTGATCGATATGGTGCTCGCCGCGTTCGGCTGGGTGTGAGCGCGCAGCGCCCGCCACGCAGTGACCAGGAAATGAAAAGGGAAAGAGATCCATCATGAAAAATCTGTTTCGTCCGCTGATCGTGATCTTCGCGGTGCTGACCGTGATCACCGGACTCGCTTATCCCGCGGTGATGACCGCGTTCGGCCAGGCGGCGTTCCACGAACAGGCCAATGGCAGCCTGATCGAGCAGAACGGCAAGGTGGTCGGCTCGCAGCTGATCGGCCAGCAGTTCGACGCGCCGCAGTATTTCTGGGGCCGGCTGTCGGCGACGACGCCAATGCCGTACAACCCGCTGAACTCGGGCGGCTCGAACCTCGGGCCGAACAATCCGGCGCTGCTCGACGAGATCAAGGGCCGGCTCGCCGCACTAAAGGCAGCGGGCACTGACATGTCGAAGCCGGTGCCGGTCGATCTGGTCACGTCGTCGGGCAGCGGGCTCGATCCGGAGATCAGTCCGGCCGCCGCCGCGTATCAGATCGAGCGTGTCGCGCAGGCGCGTCACCTCGCGCCGAACGACGTGCAGGCGCTCGTCGAGCGCTACACGACGGCGCGCCAGTTCGGTGTGCTCGGCGAGCCGCGCGTGAACGTGCTGAAGCTCAATCTCGCGCTCGATGAAATGAAGCGCGGCTGACACGCCGACGCAACGCGTCGACGCAGAGGCAAGAGGACCGCGCAGGACCGCGCTTGCGGTCCATCGATAAAACAGCGGCGTCCGCGTGGCGCCGCGCCGCCATTTGCGGGCCGGCGCGGGCCGTGCCACCATGCAGACACCGCCGCTCGCACGACTATCAGAACCACTGAGCATGAACCGCCCCGATCCAGACGAACTGCTCGACAAGCTGCAGCGCGACGAAGAAAAACGTCAGCGCGGCAGGCTGAAAATTTTCTTCGGCGCGTCGGCCGGCGTCGGCAAGACCTATGCGATGCTGCAGGCCGCGCGCCGCCGCCAGGAAGAAGGCGTCGATGTGCTGGTCGGCATTGCCGAAACGCACGGGCGCAGCGAAACTGCCGCGCTGCTCGCAGGGCTCGACGTGCTGCCGCTCGCGCAGATCGAGTATCGCGGCCGCAAGCTCGGCGAGTTCGATCTCGACGCCGCGCTCGCGCGCAAGCCGCAACTGATACTCGTCGACGAGCTCGCGCATTCGAACGTGCAGGGCGCGCGTCATCTGAAGCGCTGGCAGGACGTCTACGAACTGCTCGACGCGGGTATCGACGTTTATACGACCGTCAACGTGCAGCACCTGGAGAGCCTGAACGACGTGGTCGGCCAGATCACGGGTATCCGCGTGTGGGAGACGGTGCCCGATCGCGTGTTCGACCATGCCGACGAAGTCACGCTCGTCGATCTGCCGGCCGAGGAACTGCTCGACCGCATGCGCGACGGCAAGGTGTACATGGCGCAGCAGGCCGAGCGCGCGGTGCGCAACTTCTTTCGCAAGGGCAACCTGATCGCGCTGCGCGAACTGGCGCTGCGCCGCACGGCCGATCGCGTCGACGCGCAGATGCGTGAGTACCGCGCAGACCGGTCGATCCAGCGTATCTGGCAGGCGCGCGAGCGGCTGCTGGTGTGCGTCGGTCCCGGTCCGGAGGCGCCGGCGCTGGTGCGCTCGGCGGCGCGCCTCGCCGCGAGCCTGAAGGCCGACTGGCTCGCGGTTTACGTCGAAACGCCCGCGTTGCAGCGGCTGCCCGACGCGCGCCGCGAACGCACCTTGAACGCGCTGAAGCTCGCCGCCGAGCTGGGCGCCGAAACCGCGACGCTTGCCGCCACCGATGCGCTCGACGCGCTGATCGGTTACGCGCAGGCGCGCAACGTATCGAAACTGGTGGCGGGCGCATCGTCGCGCACGGGCATCAGCCGCTGGCTGCGTCGGCCGCTCGGCGAGCGCATCGCTGAGAAAAGCGGCGATCTCGATCTCACGCTGATTCGCGTGTCGTCGGAGCGCGATGGCGGCGAGCAGCGGCGTCTGCTGAGCACGACCGCGAACGCGTGGCGCGAGGCGTTGAGCGCGGCCCGCGAGCGCCGTTCGCCGCCGCGCGCGTACGCGCTCGCGCTTGCGATCGGCACGGCGATCACGCTGCTGTCGAGCCAGCTGATCGACCACATCGATCTGACCAACCTCGTGATGCTGTATCTGCTCGGCGTGATCTTTACCGCGGTGAAGCTTGGGCGCGGGCCGGGTGTCGTGCTGTCGTTCGCGAGCGTCGCCGCGTTCGATTTCTTCTTCGTGCCGCCACGCATGTCGCTGTCGGTCTCCGATACGCAGTACCTGCTGACGTTCTTTACCATGCTGCTGACCTCGCTCGTGATCAGCCATCTGACTTCGAGCCTGCGCCGCGAGGCGAGCGTCGCGCGACGCCGTGAGCAGCGCACCGGCGTGATGTACGAGATGACGCGCGAACTCGCCGCGGCGCTGACCACCGAGCAGATCGTCGGCATCGGCACCCGGCACGTGAGCGAGGTGTTCGGCGCGCGCGTCGCGATTCTGCTGCCCGACAGTGTCGATACGGTCAAACAGAAGATCGAGGACCCCGACGCGGCGATCACGCTCGAAGGCGACGCGCTCGATCTCGACGTCGGCCAGTGGGTCTACGACCAGCAGAAGCCGGCCGGTCACGGCACCGACACCTTGCCGGCCGCGGCGGCGCTGTATTTGCCGCTGAAGGCGCCGATGCGCACGCGCGGCGTGCTCGCGGTCGTCGTGCGCGACGAGCGCGAGCTGACCGTGCCCGAGCAGCGGCGCATGCTCGATGCGTTCGCCGCGCAGATCGCGCTCGCGCTCGAACGCGTGCACTACGTCGATATCGCGCGCGATGCGCTCGTGAACATGGAATCGGAACGGTTGCGCAATTCGCTGCTGTCGGCGATTTCGCACGATCTGCGCACGCCGCTGACGACGATCGTGGGGTTTTCGTCGATGCTCGCGCAAGGGCGGCAGGGGCGAGGGGCTCACGAGCTGGATGCCGCGTCGACCGAGGCGCCATCGGTCGCGCGGCGCAGCGACGAACTCGTCGACGCGATCCACGAAGAGGCGCTGCGCATGACCGGCATCGTCACGAACCTGCTCGACATGGCACGCTTGCAGGCCGGTAGCCTGCAACTGAACCAGCAATGGACGCTGCTCGAGGAGACCGTCGGCGCCGCGCTGCGCGCCTGCAAGCGCGTGCTCGCGGACCGTCGGGTGCAGGTCACGCTGCCGGCCGATCTGCCGCTGCTGCATCTCGACGCGGTGCTGATGGAGCGGCTCTTCTCGAACCTGTTCGAGAACGCGGCCAAATACACTCCGTCCGGCACGCCGCTCGCGATCGGCGCGCAGCAGATCGACGCTGACGGCGCGTCGTTCGTGCGCATCACGATCGATGACAACGGCCCCGGCCTGCCCGCCGGCATGGAAGCGCGCGTGTTCGAGAAATTCACGCGCGGCGAGAAGGAGTCGGCGAAACCGGGCATCGGCCTTGGGCTCGCAATCTGCCGCGCGATCGTCGAGGCGCACGGCGGTACAATCGGCGCGCTCAACCGGATTGCCGCCGATGGCCACGTCGAAGGCGCGCGCTTCTGGTTCACGCTACCGGTGAAGACGCCGCCCGCCGCACCCGATACGCTCGAAGACGAAGGCGTCACCACCGCCGCCGCCGCCGACCTCAATCCGCTCACCCGACCCACCCATGAGTGACCTGAGCATCACCGTCGTCCTGATCGAAGACGAAAAGCAGATTCGTCGCTTCGTGCGTACCGCGCTCGAAGGCGAGGGCATCACCGTGTACGACGCCGAGACCGGCAAGCAGGGGCTCGTCGAAGCGGCGACGCGCAAGCCCGACCTCGTGATCGTCGATCTCGGCCTGCCGGATACCGACGGCCTCGACGTGATCCGGGAGCTGCGCGGCTGGAGCGAGCTGCCGGTGATCGTGCTGTCGGCGCGTACTCAGGAAAGCGAGAAGGTCGCCGCGCTCGACGCCGGCGCCGACGACTATCTGACCAAGCCGTTCGGCGTGTCCGAACTGCTCGCGCGGATCCGCGCGCATCTGCGCCGGCGCAATCACGGCGGCGCGGGCGAATCGCCGCAGGTGCGCTTCGGCGCGGTCACTGTTGACCTCGCGCTGCGCCAGGTCACGCGCGACGGCGCCGCGATTCATCTGACACCGATTGAATACCGGCTGCTCGCGACACTCGTGCGGCACGCCGGCCGCGTGCTCACGCACCGGCAGTTGCTGCGCGACGTGTGGGGGCCGTCGCATGTCGAGAGCCACCACTATCTGCGCATCTACATGGCGCATTTGCGCGGCAAGCTCGAGCGCGACCCGGCGCAGCCGGAACATATCGTCACGGAGACGGGCGTCGGCTACCGTCTGGTGGGCGCGGCGTGAGTTCGGCCAGGATGGCGCTCCGTTATAATCTCCTGACGTAAGGACGACCTTACGCTTTCATCAATCATCGGGGACGGCCCCATTTTTCATGGAGCTGTTTCGATGTCCTGGTTTCTTCTATTGATTGCCGGTTTGCTCGAAGTCGCGTGGGCGGCCGGTCTCAAAACTTCCGAAAGTTTCACCCGCTTCTGGCCGTCCGTCTTCACGGTCGTGACCGCGCTCGGCAGCTTCGTGCTGCTCGCGCTCGCGATGCGCCAGCTGCCGCTCGGCACGGCCTATGCCGTATGGACAGGGATCGGCGCGGTAGGCGCGTTCATTTTTGGCGTCATGATGATGGGCGAGGCCCTGACGGTCGCGCGCGTCGCCAGTGCGTCGCTGATCGTGATCGGCCTCGTCGGGCTGAAGCTGTCGTCGGGGCACTGACTCGACGGCCGCGGCCGCTCGGCTCGCGGCGACCATTGCTGGCAAACCACAGCGAGGATTCGCGGCTCGATGTTCTGCGAATTATCGTCGCTATAATGAGACAGAAACGACCCTGAGATTGTCCGCGGCCTGGCTGGCGCGGCCGGCCTGGCGAGTCTGACGGCTTCGGCGCGGAACGCCCGCTTGTTTCCGCCGCGGCGCCCGGCACGCACAAAACGCGTGGAGGCGGCCATGCTTGAATCACTTTCGCTTGCAGCGGGCCTTTCATGGGGCAGCGGTCTACGCCTCTATCTGACGGTCCTGCTGGCCGGCGTGTTCGAACGTCTTGGCCTGATTCATTTGCCGAACACCTTGTCCGCGCTGTCTTCGCCGTGGGTGATCGGCACGGCGGCCGTGCTGACGCTCGCCGAATTCCTCGCCGACAAGATCCCCGCGTTCGATTCGCTGTGGGACGCGATCCACACCTTCATCCGCATTCCGGCCGGCGCCGTGCTGGCCGCCGGCGCGCTCGGCCACGCCGATCCGGCGCTGCTGGCCGTCGCCGCCCTCGCGGGCGGTACGCTCGCCGGCACCGCGCATCTCGCGAAGGCGGGCACCCGCGCGTTGATCAATCTGTCGCCTGAGCCGGTGTCGAACGTCGTCACGTCGACCGCCGAGGACGGCCTCGCGTTCGGCGGCGTGCTGCTCGCGTTGTTCGCGCCGCTCGCGTTTCTGGTCTTGATGGTAGGCTTCCTGCTGCTCGCGGCGTGGGCATTGCCGCGGTTGTGGCGTGGCGTGCAGGGCAGTTTTCGCGGCATGGCCACGCACATGGTGTCGCGATTTGCGAGGAGCAGGCACGATTGAGCGAAGCACTATCAGGATCTAAGGCGGGTTCAAGGGCGCGCGTTGACGCGAGGGCCGCGCGCCGGTTCGGCGGCATCGATCTGGTGCGCCAGGCCATGCGGATGACGGCGCGCGACTGGCGCGCGGGCGAGTTGACGATGCTGTTGCTCGCGCTCGTGCTGGCGGTCGCGGCGTTGTCGAGCGTCGGGTTTCTGGGCGATCGCCTGCATCAGGGGCTCGAGCGCGACGCGCGGCGCATGATCGCGGCTGACTTCATCGTGCGCGCCGATCATCCGGTCGATCCGCAATTCGCTGCCGAGGCGCACAGACTCGGCCTGCGCACCGCCACCACGGCGATCTTCCCGAGCATGATCAATTCGACCGGCGCGCAACCGGCGTCGCGGCTCGCCGCCGTCAAGGCGGTGTCGCCGGACTACCCGCTGCGCGGCGCATTGCGGATCGCGCCGGCAGCAGGCGCGGCTGATCATCCGGCGACGTCGATTCCGGCGCCGGGCACGGTGTGGGTCGATGAGGAGTTGCTCGACGCACTGAAGCTGAAGATCGGCGATGCGGTGAAGGTCGGTAATCGCAATTTCACGGTCGGCGCACTGATCACGCGCGAGCTCGACCGCGGCTTTTCGTTCGTCAACTTTTCGCCGCGCCTGATGCTGCGCGCCGACGAGGTGCAGTCGACCGGCCTGATCACATATGGCAGCCGCGTCACGTACCGGCTGCTGGTCGCCGGCCCCGACGACGCGGTCGCGCGCTTCGCGCAGTTCGCGCATGACCACGTCGACAGCGGCAAGATGCGCGGCGTCGCGCTCGAGTCGTTGCAGGACGGCCAGCCGCAGGTGCGCCAGACGCTTGATCGCGCGAGCCATTTCCTGACGCTCGTGTCGTTGTTGACCGCGCTGCTCGCGGCGGTCGCGATCGCGATGGCCGCGCACCGCTATATGCGCCGGCACCTCGACAGCTGCGCGGCGATGCGCTGTCTCGGCGTGAGCCAGGCCGCGCTGCGCGCGCTGTTTACGCTCGAATTCGTCGGGCTCGGCGTGATGGGCGGCGTGCTCGGCGTGGCGCTCGGTTATCTCGGACATCTCGCGCTACTGACGTGGCTCGGCGGCCTGATCGACGTGGTGCTGCCGCAGCCGACGCTGTGGCCCGCGCTCGAAGGCATCGCCGCCGGTCTCGTGCTGCTGCTCGGCTTCGCGCTGCCGCCGCTGTTGCCGCTCACGCGCGTGCCGCCGGTGCGCGTGCTGCGCCGTGAATGGGGTGAGGAGGGACGCACGGCGTGGGCCGCCTACGCATTTGGCATCGTGCTGTTCGCGGGGCTGCTGATTCTCGCCGCCGGGGAATTGAAGCTCGGCGGCATCGTCGCGGGCGGTTTCGCGGGCGGGCTGCTGGTGTTCGCGGGCATCGCCCGGCTGGTCCTGTGGGGCGCGGCACACGTGGTGCGCAGTGAGCGCGTCAATGCGGGCGTCGGCTGGCGCTATGCGCTGGCGTCGCTGGAGCGGCGCAGCAGCACGAGCGCGCTGCAGATTACCGCGCTCGGCATCGGCCTGATGTGCCTGCTGCTGATCGCGATGACGCGCAACGACCTCGTGCAGGGCTGGCGCAAATCGACGCCGCCCGACGCGCCCAACCAGTTCATCATCGACATCCAGCCCGATCAGCGCGACGCGGTCACGCAGTATCTGGACGCGCACGGCATCGCCGGCGCGGCGCTTTCGCCGATGGTGCGCGGCCGGCTCGTCGCGATCAACGGCAAGGCGGTCAACCCGGACTCGTTCAAGGGCGCGGACGCGCGGCGCCTCGTGGACCGCGAGTTCAACCTGTCGTACACGACGCAGCTGCCTGAGGACAACCGGATCGCGGCGGGCACCTGGTTCGGCGATACGACGAAGCCGCAGATCTCGATCGAGCAGGGTCTCGCCAAGCTGATCAACGTGAAGCCCGGCGACGTGCTGCGCTTCGACGTGACGGGCCTCACGGTCGACGCACCGGTCACGAGCGTGCGCAAGCTCGACTGGGGGTCGTTCAAGGTCAACTTCTTCGTGCTGATGCCGCCCGTCTCGTTGCAGGATTTCCCGGCGACGTTCATCACGAGCTTCCATCTGCCGGCGCACAAACAGTCGACGATCGATGGCCTGATCGCCGCGTATCCGAATCTCACCGCGATCGACACCGGCCCGATCCTCGCGCAGGTGCAGCGCGTCCTGCAACAGGTGATAGGGGCGGTGCAGTTCCTGTTCGCGTTTACGCTCGCGGCCGGTGTGCTGGTCCTGTACGCGGCGCTCGCCGGCACGCGCGACGAGCGTATGCGAGAATCCGCGCTGCTGCGCGCGTTGGGTGCATCGCATCGTCAGGTGCGTGCGGTGCAGGTGGCCGAATTCGTTGCGGTCGGCGCGCTCGCCGGACTGATGGCGGCGCTCGGTGCGCAGATCGTCGGCTCGCTGTTGGCAACGCACGTGTTCGAGTTCTATCTGGATTTCGATCCGTGGCTGCTGCCGGCGGGTGTTGCCGCTGGAGTCGCGTGTGCGGGCGTCGGCGGGTGGCTGAGTCTGCGGCATGTGTTGGCGCGGCCCGCGCTGCAATCGCTGCGCGACGCGTGAGTATTCTTTCTGGTTTTTTTTGCGGTTGAGCAGGGTATGAGCGATTTGAACGACGAAGTGTCCTCGGACAAGCCGACGGCCTTCGAACTGGTGGGCGGCGAGGCGCGCGTGCGCGAACTGGTCGACCGGTTTTACGACCTGATGGATCTCGAGGCGGATTTCGCAGGGATTCGCGCGCTGCATCCGGCGTCGCTCGATGGTTCGCGCGACAAGCTGTTCTGGTTCCTGTGCGGCTGGCTCGGGGGCCCCGATCATTACATCAGCCGCTTCGGCCATCCGCGTCTGCGCGCGCGGCATTTGCCGTTCGCAATCGCCTCGGGCGAGCGCGACCAGTGGTTGAGATGCATGGCGTGGGCCATGGAGGATGTCGGCTTGCCGGAGCCGCTGCGCGAGCGTCTGCTCGGCTCGTTCTTCGAAACCGCGGACTGGATGCGCAACCGCAATGGCTGACACGCCGCGGCATTCCACACCGATCCCGTACTCGGTCGAAGCCGACTACGCGGCGCTCGCGCCGCGGGCGCGCGAAGTGCTCGACTACTGGTTCGGTGCGCCGGATTCGCCGGACTACGGCAAGGAGCGCAAGCTCTGGTTCAAGCGCGACGACGCGGTCGATACGAGGCTGCGCGAACGTTTCGGTGACCTGATCGACGAGGCGAACGCGGGGGAACTCGACGCATGGCAGGCCTCACCGTTGGGCGCGTTGGCGCTCGTCATCGTGCTCGATCAGTTTTCGCGCAACTGCCATCGCAATACACCCCGTGCCTTCGCGGCCGACCGCAAGGCGCTCGATACCGCGCAACGGATGATCGCGAGCGGCGCCGACCGGTTGTTGCCGGGCACGCAGCATCGTGCGTTCGCGTATCTGCCGTTCGAGCACGATGAAACGCTCGCGAGCCAGCAGGAGTCGCTGCGTCTGTTCAAACAGCTCGCGGCGGAGCCTGACGGTGACGGCTACTACCAGCACGCGCTGCGCCATGCGAAAGTGATCGAGCGGTTCGGGCGCTTTCCACATCGCAACGTGTCGCTCGGGCGTCAATCGAGCGACGAGGAGACCGCGTTTCTGCGCGAACCCGGTTCGTCGTTCTGAATCAACGCGGACCCGCGCGCGAGGCACTCAGCCTGCGCGACGCGGTCTGCGGTTCTACTCGTCGCCGTGCGGCTTGTCCACCGCCGGTGTATGCACGAACACCCGCAACAGTTCATCCGAATCGCCCGGCCGCGCGCCGGTCCAGAACAGCTGCCATTCGCCGGCCGGCTGCCGCGCGTTGTCGTGGCGGCTTTCCACGATCAGCCAGGTGCAGGCGGTAGTGCGCGGATCTTCGCTCGGCCGATGCTCGATGCCCGTGTAGTAGTAGAGCATCGGGGCTTCGGATTCGCCGAGTCCGGTGCTGGCCATGCAGTCGCCGTCGTTCCATTCGATATCCATCTTCGCGCCGAGGTCCTGGAACACCGAGCGGTAGCTCTTCGCGTAGTCGAGCCAAGGCAGCAGAAGCGTGCTGACCAGCCCCCACACGAGCATCGCGCCCGCGCACCAGCTGAGCGCGCCGCGCCATTTGCCCGCGTACTTGAACGACGGCAGCAGCCACAGCCAGCCGATCGTCAGCAGCAGCGCGCTGCCGATCAGCGCGGATGTGATCGGCAGCACCCAGTCGAGCGGCAGCCAGCGGCCGAGCAGATGCAGCGACGCATGCGTGCTTGCAGGACTCGTCATGATCGACCAGACGATCCACACGAGCGCGGCCGCGCTGCCGAATAGCACGCGGCTCGTCATGTCCCAGCCGGTATGCAAACGCGCCGGCAAGCGCTCGACGCCCTGCATCGCGACCAGCGCGAGCGGCGCGATGAACGGCAGGATGTACAGCTCGCGAACCGTCGCCGAGCTTTGCAGCACCGCGAAACCGATGCCCGCGAACAGCAGCGGCAACGCGACGCGCGGATCGCGCCAGCGCCGCCAGGCACCGCCGGCGAGGGCGGCCAGTGCGAGCGGCACGACCGGAAAGCCGACGCTCAGCACGGTGCGCAGCACGAACAGGCGGCTCTCGTTTTCGGAGCCGAGTTCGGCGACCGAAAAACCGAAGAAACGCCCGACGTTGTTGTCCCACAGCCACACCTTGAAGAGCGCCTCTGAGCGCAGGTAGAAGCAGATCGGCCAGATCAGCGCGAACGGCGCGAAGACGAGCGCGGCGAGGCCGAGCGCGCCCGCGAAACTGCGGCTGCGGCACGCGGGATAGAGCAGCAGCGCGGCGCCGGTGGTCGCGCCGAACACGAGCGGTACGAACAGCCCCTTCGTGAGCAGCGATACACCGACGCCGGCGCCGAACATCGTCGCGCCGCTGATGATCGCGTGACGCCGCTCGCGGGCATCGAGCGGGTTGGCAGGCGGCGGGAAATACGACGCGGCGCGCGGGTCGTCGCGCAGATGCACGAGCACGAGTTCGAACAGTCCGCAAAAGCCGAGCGCGGCGCCGGCCATCAGCGCGACGTCGGTCATCATGTCGTGCACGTGCTTGACGACGACGAGCGTGCCGCCGAACAGCGCGAGCGTACCGATCACGCGCAGGTCGAACCAGTTCGACGCATCGACCGCGCGACGCGCGATGCGCCCGGTGTAGTAGACCGTCAGGCCCGCGAACAGCGCGCTCGCGAGCCGCGCCGCATCGTGCAGCGGCAGATAGCGGCCAAACATCCACGCGAGGCAGGCGGCGACCCAGTCGTAGAGCGGCGGCTTTTCGACGAAGGGCTGGCCGGCATTGGTCGGCACGACGAGGTCGCCGGTATCGAGCATGTGCTGGATGATGCCGAACGTGTAGGTTTCGTCCTGCTTCCACGGCTCGTGACCGAGAATGCCGGGCATGAGCCAGGCGCACAGGATCGCCAGCGCGACGAGCCACAGCAGCGGACGGATCGCCGCGAGCGTGCGCCAGCGCTGCAAGCCGCGTGTGGCGGGCTCGGCGGAGACGGCGGAGCTGGATGCTTGAGCGGTGTCGGCGGAAAGCGCGGCCTCAGGCGCGCCGCCTGCGGGTGCGGCCGAGGTCGAGGCAGTTGCGGTCGCGTTGCGCGCGCGCCATCGCGTGGACTGCTTGTCTTGCATGGAAATCTCTGGTCAGCGTACGCAGGGGCGTTGGCCTCGTACTTATGTTTTGCATTGCGAATGCATATGATCTGGGCGATTGTAGCGTCGCATTATTACGGAGGATTACAGTCAAGGGTAGACGTGCGCATTCGATTCGCGGCGGTATCGGTTTGCCGACAGATCGATGGCAATTCGTAGGAGGAGAGGAGGTGGAAAAAGGCGCTGTCAAAACGCGGCCGCAGCGGACCGCGCTTCGCGTTTGAGGCTTGCGTCCTATTGAACGCGGCTTTCGTTTAGCGGCCGCCGGCGACGTCGAACAGCGCGCCCGTCACATACGAGGCCGCGTCGCTGAGCAGCCACACGATCGCCTCGGCGACTTCGTCCGCGCGGCCGGGGCGGCCGAGCGGCGTGGTCACGCCCAGTTGCGCGGCGCGCTCGGGCTTGCCGCCGCTCGCATGAATCTCGGTGTCGATCAGGCCCGGACGCACCGCATTCACGCGCACGCCCTGCGGGCCGAGTTCTTTCGCGAGGCCGAGCGTCATCGTGTCGATTGCGCCTTTCGACCCCGCATAGTCGACGTATTCGTTCGGCGAACCGAGCCGCGCCGCCGCCGATGAAACATTGACGATCGCGCCGCCCGCGCCGCCGCGCTGGGTCGACATGCGCCGCGCCGCTTCGCGCGCGCACAGATACGCGCCGAGCACGTTGACGTCGAACATGCGTTTCAGGCGCGCGAAGTCCATGTCGGCGAGCTGGCTCGACGGCGCGACGATGCCGGCGTTATTGACGAGCGCATCGATGCGGCCAAAGGTCTGCTGCAGCGTATCGAACATTCCGGTCACGTCGGCTTCGTTCGCGACATCGCCGGCGATCGGTACCGCGCGGCCGCCCGCGTGTTCGACGTCGGCGACCGTCTGCTGCGCGGCCGCGAGGTCGCGCACGTAGTTCACGCCGACGCACCAGCCGCGCGCGCCCAAGAGACGCGCGGTGGCGCGGCCGATGCCGCGGCTGCCGCCGGTGATCAGAACAGCTTTCGTCATCGCAACCTCATCGTTCGGGTGACGCGCGCCGCGCGCTTCGCTCAGGTTTGAGCCGGGATTCAGATCGCGTCGCTTTGAACCGCCGTCCACTTGTCGCGTGCGGGCGGCGCGTAGCGTTGCAGCTTGCCGATCAATGCAGCCGGATCGGCGTCGATCTGAAGCATGTCGAGATAGGTCTTGCTCATGAAGCCTTCGTCGACCGTGTGCTGAAGCAGGCGGATCAGCGGTTCGTAGAAGTCGGCGGTGTTCAGGAGTGCAACCGGTTTGCCGTGGTAGCCGAGCTGCGCCCACGTGAAGACCTCGAACAGCTCTTCGAGCGTGCCCGCGCCGCCCGGCATCGCGACGAACGCGTCGGACAGCTCGGCCATCATCTTCTTGCGATGATGCATGTCAGGTACCACATGCAACTCGGTCAGGCCGTTATGTCCGACTTCCTTGCTGACGAGCAGCTCGGGAATCACGCCGATCGCGCGACCGCCTTCGGCCATCACGGTATCGGCGATCACACCCATCAGCCCCACCTTGCCGCCGCCGTAGACGAGCGCGAGATCAGCTTCGACCAGCGCGCGGCCGAACGCGCGCGCGGCCTGCGCATACAACGGGTGGGCTCCCATCGAGGAGCCGCAATACACACACACCGACTTCATGCTCAACTGTCCTTCGATTCGTTGCGAGGGGCGGCGCCTTCACGGGGCGGCAGGTAGTCGTAGAACTCGCGCTTGGGTAGCTTGCCCGTGACAAGGTCGTCGAACAGTTGCCGCGAGCGACCGCGCAGGTACGGCGCCATCAGCGAGACGATCTGCACGCTCACCTGATGCAGCTCCTCGCGGATCGCTTCCTGCTCGTTGTATTTGCGCGGATTCATCACGAACTGATATGACAGCCAGTACGTGCCGATCACGCCGACGTTGGTCGCGATCACCTGCATTTCCTGCGGCGTCGCGACCATTTCGCCGTCGGCGACGAGCTGCTCGCAAAACTGGCTCGCAAAGCGCACCTTGTGGCTGATGATCTGCTTGAAGTGCGTCTCGAGTGTGCGGTTGCGCGCGAGCAGGTCGTTCAGGTCGCGGTACAGGAAGCGGTAGCGCCATGTGAAATCGACCATGTACTGCAGGTACGACCACATTTCGTCGATGGTCGCGCGATGGTCGTCGGGGAAACGCAGACGCTTCTCGATCTCCTGCTCGAACTGGCTGAAGATGCTGTTGATGATGTCGTCTTTGTTGCGGAAGTGGTAGTACAGGTTGCCTGGACTGATCTCCATTTCCTCGGCGATGGTCGTCGTCGTGACGTTCGGCTCGCCGATTTCGTTGAACAGCTTCAACGACAGTTCGAGAATCCGTTCGCGCGTGCGGCGGGGAGGTTTGGCTTCCATGTCGTCCGGCCCTGGTTATGCCGGGCTGGGCGCGCGGCGGCGTGCCGCTGCTGCGTGTTCCACCCGGATGCGGTTGGTATTTTGAGCGCTCCCGAACCCGCCGCCATGCGGCGGGCCCCCCGAAAGGGCAGGACGACGTCAGGCGGTGTTGCGACTACGCCGACGCTTTCCTGTCAGACCATCGAACGATTATAAACCGAGCGTTCTAATACCCAACCGCCTGCGCGGATTTTCATTCTGTAAGACAAGGCGGAGCGTGCGCTGATGCGGGCGCTTCAACCCGCATCGAATCTCAAAGCCACGCGCGCACCCAGCCGACGACGAGCGGCCCGACGATCACACCCCATGTCATCACACACATACCGAGCGCGACCATCACGGCCGCACTGCCAAGATCCTTTGCACGGCGCGACAACTCGTGACGTTCGAGCGAGATCCGGTCGATCGCCGCTTCGACGCTCGAATTGAGCAGCTCGACGATCAGCACGAGCAGGACCGAGCCGAGCAGCAACACGCGCGACACGGGGTCGACGGGCACGACGAGGCCGCACGGAATCAGGATCGCGGCGAGCGTGAGCTCCTGACGAAACGCGCTTTCCTCGCGAATCGCGACGCGAAAGCCGGCGAGCGAGTTTTTCATCGCGTGCCACGCGCGCGTGAGGCCGCGGTTGCCCTTGTAGGGGTTGAAGGGCAGCGGGGCGAGCGGGTCGTCGGGGCTGAGAGGTTCGGCGGGTGCGTCGTGGGTCGAGTCGTGGCTGGCGTGATGTTGCGCGCCCCCCGCGACGTTCGCGCCGCTGTTCATCGCCTTGGCGCCTTTTAGCCGGTGCACGGCATCCGCATGCTCGGTCACGCCCGGCTCGCGTACGTCATCGAACGGTTCGATGCTCGAGGAGTCGCGGGTCGACTCGACGGCGCGCAGCGCGCCGTTCGACGCGCCTTCCGCGCTGGATCGGCTGCTTCGCATGGATAGCTCCGGGCGCGCCGCATCACGCGGCGGCGCTTTCCTCGCGATACGTCGCGCCGCGCAGCGGCTTCAGATGCGCGGCGAATTGCGCGGACGCGGCCGCCCACGAGAAGCGCTCAGCCCACGCGCGCGCATGCGATCGATCGATCTTCAGTGCCTCGAGACAGGCTTCGCGCAGATCCTCGTGCATCGCACCGGCGCCGCCGTCACCGAGCACGTCGATCGGGCCGGTGACCGGATACGCGGCCACCGGCGTGCCGCACGCGAGCGCTTCGAGCAGCACGAGCCCGAACGTGTCGGTGCGGCTCGGAAACACGAAGACGTCGGCGGCCGCATAGACCTTTGCGAGCTCGGCCTGCGACAGCACACCCAGATAGTTGACCTGCGGATAGCGCGACTTCAGCTCGCCGAGCGCCGGGCCTTCGCCCGCGACCCACTTCGAGCCGGGCAAATCGAGCTGCAAGAATGCCTCGACGTTTTTCTCGACCGCAACGCGTCCGACGTAGAGGAAGATCGGACGCGCGGTGTTGAGCACCTTCGAGTTCATCGGATGGAAGATCTCGAGATCGACGCCGCGCGTCCACAGCACGACGTTCGTGAAGCCGAACTTTTCGAGGTCCAGCTTGACGACGGGCGTCGGCGCCATCACCGCGAGCGACGGCTTGTGGAACCAGTGCAGAAACTTGTAGGTTGCCGCGAGCGGGATGCGAAAGCGCGCCTGCACGTACTCGGGAAAGCGCGTGTGGTACGCGGTCGTGAACGGCAGCTTGTGCTCCAGCGCATACGCGCGCGCAGCCATGCCGAGAGGACCTTCGGTCGCGATGTGCAACGCGTCGGGCGCAAAGCGGTCGATGCGCTCGCGCAGCCTGCGGCGCGGCAGCAGCGACAGGCGTATCTCCGGATAAGTCGGGCACGGTATGGTGCGGAATTCGAGCGGTGTCAGCAGATCGACCTGATGGCCGAGCGCAATCAGTTCGCGCCGGGTGTTCTTCAGCGTGCGCACGACGCCGTTGACCTGCGGCTCCCATGCGTCGGTGACGATCATGATCTTCATCGCGTTGTTCATCGCTGCGGGCCCTGTGGAAGTGGAGGGTGGAGGCGTTCAGGCGGTGGCGCGGGCTTTTTGCGTGCCCGCCTGGGGCGCGCGCAGGGCGGTCCAGAAGATCACCTTGAGTTCGCCTTCATACGTCTCGACGAGCGCTGACAGACTCTCGACCCAATCGCCGTCGTTGCAATAGAGCACGCCGTCGATCTCGCGCATCTCGGCCTTGTGGATGTGCCCGCAGACGACGCCGTCGCAGCCGCGGCGACGTGCTTCGTCGGTCATCACGTGTTCGAACGACGAGATGAAGTTGACCGCGTTCTTGACCTGATGCTTCAGGTATTGCGACAGCGACCAGTATGGGAAGCCGAGCTTGCTGCGGATCCGGTTGAACCAGCGGTTCAGCACGAGAATCATCGTGTAGAGCGTGTCGCCGAGATAGGCGAGCCATTTCGCGTGCTGGATCACGCCGTCGAACAGGTCGCCGTGCACGATCCACAGCCGCTTGCCGGCGAGCGTCGTGTGGAACGCTTCGCCGCGCACGTGGATGTCGCCGAACGCGAGGTCGCAGAACTGACGCGCGGCTTCGTCGTGATTGCCGGGCACGTAGATGACCTGGGTGCCTTTGCGCGCCTTGCGCAGCACTTTCTGCACGACGTCGTTGTGCGCTTGGGGCCAGTACCAGCCCTTCTTCAGTTGCCAGCCGTCGATGATGTCGCCGACGAGGTACAGGTACTCCGATTCGTTGTGGCGCAGGAAGTCGAGCAGATAGCCCGCCTGGCAGCCGCTCGAGCCGAGGTGGATGTCCGAGAGCCAGATCGTGCGATAGCGGTGCGGATCGGCGTGGCCGTCGTCGGGGTGGTCGGCGTGGGCATCGAGGGCCGGCGTCGCCGGTAGCGGCAGGCCGTGATGAGTAGAACCCGGGGCGGGCCGGAACGTGACGGGGTCGACGCTCGGGCCGGTTTGACGAAACAGGGAAGTCGCGGACGTATTGGGGTCCATGGCTCACGCGTCGAGTGGCGGTGCCCGTATTGGGCCGGGCGCGCGTGACTGGCGCGTGACAGTCATGAGAAGTTCTTATTACGGAGGGGGGCTGGCGGGGGCTTTTTTTTCGTTGTTCTGGCTTTGTTGGCCTTTCCTTGCTTTCTTGTCGGTCTATTGGCGTAGCCCCTGTGCGGGGCGGCACCTACTTTCTTTGCTGCTGCAAAGAAAGTAGGCAAAGAAGACAGCTCAAACCGCTAACTCTTAAGTGGGTCCCCTGGCTTGGAGGGGGCAGTGGTGCATCTGGAATCTGTGCCCCCGCACATTCCACGCTGGTGACAAAGCCATCATCCGCTCCCACTCCGCACTACGTGCGTCGCGGACGGGTCTGCCAGGAGAACCAACGGCGATGGTTTTGGAGCGGGGATTCGGCGCGCGTAGCGCCGCCGGAAGTATGACGGCCTTGTCACTGCCGCCGAATGTGCGGGAGCACGGATTCCAGATGCACCACTACCTCATGCAGACCGAGGAGCCCGCTTAAGAGCTTGCGGTTTGAGCTGTCTTCTTTGCCTACTTTCTTTGCAGCAGCAAAGAAAGTAGGTGCCGCCCCGCACAGGGGCTACGCTAATAGACCGACAACAAAGCAAGGAAAGGCCAACACCGCAAAAACAGAGACCATGCGCGCTCAGCGCACCGTCACTACCTGCGTCCCCGCAAGCCGATCATGCAAAAACCGCCGCTGCGAATCAAACCGCCCACTCGCGGCCCACAGCACAAACCAGACACCCGCGATAACAAGCGTCTGCGGCACCCGCAACCCAAGCGCCGGATGCACCGCCAGCGGCGGCAAAAACCACAGCCAGGCGAGCACATAGCGGACAACCGCCCGTCCAACCGAAACCGGCGCGCCATCAGCGCCAACAACCCGCAACCGCCAGGTTTTCATCGGCAGCGTCTGGCCGCCATGCGTCCAGAACCAGACGAAGTACACGCCAACCACAAGGCCGATCCACGCGGCGAGCAGGTTGTGATGCGTGAGTCCGTTGCGCTGCTGCGTCAGCGTGCTGAACAGGTAACCGGCGAGGAACACGATGCCAAACAGAATGACGGCTTCGTAGAACAGTGCCGCGAGCCGCCGCCGGACGGTGGGCGCCGCGACGCCTGGTGTGGCGACGGGTAAGGGCGAGGTGGCGAGCGGTCGGGACACGAAATGGGCTCGGGAGCGCAATCAGGATCCGCGGAAGATCGCCGGCGCTTCGGCCGGGGATACCGGCACCGGCGTCGCCGGCACGAAGCTGCCCGCCGCCGGAACCGCGGGAGGCGACGGCAGCGGGGCCGCGGCCGGTCCGGAGGCGGCGGGCGCAGGGCTTGCCGCTGCGGCATCGCTGGCGCCGGCGGTGTGCTCGCGCGCGTTCACGAGCCGGTCGATGCCCTTGATCTCTTTGTGAGCCGACGGCGGTGCGCTGACGACGCTAGGACGACGCTTGTGCTCGCTCGCAGCAAGCCGCTCCTTAGTTTCTTCGGGCAACTGCTGGTACGCCTTCCACGCGTTCTGACGCGCTTCGCGCGGCAACTCCTTCGAAACCTGATAGTTCTCACGGGCAACGCGGCGCTGGTCTGGCGTCATGCGCACCCATTCACTCATGCGCTCATGTAGGCGTTTTTGTGCATCCGGCGACATCTTCGCGTATCTCGACGCGATCTTGATCCATTTGCGTTTGCGTTCGTCGCCAAACGAGTCCCACTGCGATTCGAATGGCGCCAGCGCGACATGCTCGGCGGCGCTCAGGCGCGACCACGCGAGCGGGCTGTTGCTGCCCGGCAGGCTGGGCAATTCGACGGACAGTGCAGGGGCGGGGGCATGCGCGACGACGTTGGCGCCCGGCGACGGATTGCTCGCGACTGACGGGTTCGGGTGAAAGCGCGGATACGTCGCGGCAAACGACACCAGGGCCGCGATCGTGCATCCGAAAACAACGGCCAGGCCGCGTTTGTAACTCACCCGAAGAATCTCCCGCTCAGTGGGCGCGTGAAAGATACGCGTTGAAGCCGTGGTCGAGATACGCATTGAGCGGCAGGTCGTCGCTAAGCATTGCGGCATCGATATCGGCGAGCTCGGCGGTGCGCTGGTGGTCTTCCCAGTAAGCAATGCCGATCAGGCTCACGAGCAGCGCGGCGAGCGGCCACGCGAGGGCGAAGCGCCGCAGCGGCGAGCGGCGGCGCTGCTCGAGGCCTCGCTGCGGCAGGCCCGCCATCCCGGCCGGCATGCCGGCGAACGCGGGCGCGAACACCGGCGCACTGACGGGTTCGGGTTTCTTGCGTGCCAGCGCGGCGCGGCGAGCGGCGGCCAGCCGGTCGACAGTGGCGGGTGGGAGGCTGGCGGTGTTTTCGTCGAGCGCGCGGCGCAACTGACGCGCAAACTCGAGTTCTGTGTTTTCGAGGGAGCTCATAGCGTAATTCCTTTCGCCTTGAGCGCTTGCGCCAGCGTGTGCGTGGCCCGGGAGCAGTGCGTTTTCACGCTGCCTTCGGAGCAGCCCATTGCGGCGGCAGTCTCGGCGACATCCATATCCTCCCAATAACGCATGAGAAACGCCTCCCGTTGACGTGCCGGCAATTTCTGGATCTCGTCGTCGATCAACTGCAGGACCTGCTCGCGTTCGAGCTTCTGTTCATTGCTCTCGGCGCCGACCGAACCCGCTTCGGCCTCAAAGGTCTCCAGCGGGTCGAATTCGTCGTCGTCGGCATTGCCGAGCGACGAGAACAGACTAACCCAAGTGTTGCGTACTTTGGCACGACGAAAATAGTCGTGCGTCGCATTCTGCAGAATACGCTGAAACAGCAGCGGCAGTTCGGCCGCCGGACGGTCGCCGTATTTCTCGGCGAGCTTGATCATCGCGTCCTGCACGATGTCGAGGGACGCATCGTCGTCCCGCACGGCGTAGACCGTCTGCTTGAACGCGCGTCTTTCGACGCCCGCCAGAAAATCGGCGAGTTCCTTGTCTGATGCCATCCGTGTGGGGGTCGGCGCAGCAAGCGTGCGCGTAATCGGTCGAAAAATGTCGTAAAACTCGCGGATGCTAACAAACTTTTGCTCCGCCAGGGGCGAAACCTGCGCGAGCTTGCATTTGCATGACAATCGACGATCCGCCCGATCGCGTGTCCTGGCGCGCGATCCGATGGCAATATTTGCTTGACCGCGAACGCGGTACCCGCTATCTTCGCAGGTTCGCAACATAAGTGACTTGTCTCAATTGAGGTGCAGCCCAAGAAGCTCACCGGTCAACTGGACGCGCCGCTTGAACCCGAGCCACAAGCCCGGCAGAGAGCACCCGATCAATTTTTTGCCGAAAATTCGAAAGGTCAATCAATGAATATGCCCAGCGCGGAATTCTCCACGTCGGATACGACTCCCCCTCACGAAGCTGACTCTATCGGCGCCACCGTGCTCATGAAGGCACTGGCCGACGAAGACGTCGAGTTCATCTGGGGCTATCCCGGCGGCTCGGTACTCTACATTTACGACGAGCTGTACAAGCAGGACAAATTCCAGCACGTCCTCGTGCGCCACGAACAGGCCGCGGTCCACGCCGCCGACGCGTATGCGCGTTCCACCGGCAAGGTCGGTGTGTGCCTCGTCACTTCCGGCCCCGGCGTCACCAATGCGGTGACCGGCATCGCCACCGCGTACATGGATTCCATCCCGATGGTGGTGATCAGCGGCCAGGTGCCGACTGCCGCGATCGGCCAGGATGCGTTCCAGGAATGCGACACGGTCGGCATCACGCGTCCCTGCGTGAAGCACAACTTCCTCGTGAAGGACGTGCGCGATCTCGCCGCCACCGTCAAGAAAGCCTTCTATATCGCCCGGACCGGCCGTCCCGGCCCGGTGCTGATCGACATTCCGAAGGACGTGTCGAAGGCGCCCTGCCAGTACGAACCGATCAAGAGCGTGTCGCTGCGTTCGTACAACCCGGTCACGAAGGGCCACTCCGGTCAGATCCGCAAGGCGGTGTCGCTGCTCCTGTCGGCGAAGCGCCCGTATATCTACACTGGCGGCGGCATCGTCCTCGCAGATGCGTCGCGTGAGCTGAACCAGTTCGCCGATCTGCTCGGCTACCCCGTCACCAATACGCTGATGGGTCTCGGCGGCTACCGCTCGAGCGACAAGAAATTCCTCGGCATGCTCGGCATGCACGGCACGTACGAAGCCAACATGGCGATGCAGCACTGCGACGTGCTGATCGCGATCGGCGCGCGTTTCGACGACCGCGTGATCGGCGATCCGAACCACTTCGCGTCGCGGCCGCGCAAGATCATCCATATCGACATCGATCCTTCTTCGATTTCCAAGCGCGTCAAGGTCGACATTCCGATCGTCGGCGACGTGAAGGAAGTGCTGAAGGAGCTGATCGAGCAGCTGCAGACGGCCGAGCATGGGCCGGATACGGCGGCGCTCGCCGACTGGTGGAAGGACATCGAAGGCTGGCGCGCGAAAGATTGCCTCAAGTTCGACCGCAAGAGCGACATCATCAAGCCGCAGTACGTGGTCGAAAAGGCGTGGGAGTTGACCGACGGCAACGCGTTCGTATGCTCCGACGTCGGCCAGCACCAGATGTGGGCCGCGCAGTTCTACAAGTTCAACAAGCCGCGTCGCTGGATAAACTCCGGCGGCCTCGGCACGATGGGCTTCGGCTTGCCGGCCGCGATGGGCGTGAAGATGGCCCACCCGGACGACGATGTGTTGTGCATCACCGGTGAAGGATCGATCCAGATGTGCATCCAGGAGCTGTCGACCTGCAAGCAGTACGACCTGCCGATCAAGATTATTTCGCTGAATAACCGCTATCTGGGCATGGTGCGCCAGTGGCAGCAGATCGAATACAGCAAGCGCTATTCGCATTCGTACATGGATGCGCTGCCGGACTTCGTGAAGCTCGCCGAAGCGTACGGTCACGTGGGCATGCGCATCGAGCGCACGGCCGACGTCGAACCGGCGCTGAAGGAAGCGCTGCGCCTGAAGGATCGCACGGTGTTTCTCGACTTCCAGACCGACCCGACCGAAAACGTCTGGCCGATGGTTCAGGCCGGCAAGGGCATCACCGAGATGCTCATGGGTTCGGAAGATCTTTAACGACGGGGCGTTTGGATAAATCCAGCGCCGGCTTCGTGATGCGCGCCTTCACAAAGGGCGAGGGCAAACGAAGCGGCGCCGCTCCGCTCGCAGACATCGACACAACATCTGGAAGAAGCGAAACATGAGACACATCATTTCCGTCCTGCTGGAAAATGAACCGGGCGCGCTGTCGCGCGTGGTGGGTCTTTTCTCCGCACGCGGCTACAACATTGAAACCTTGACGGTGGCTCCGACCGAAGACCGTTCGCTGTCGCGCATGACCATCGTCTCCGTTGGCTCGGACGACGTGATCGAACAGATCACGAAGCATCTGAACCGCCTGATCGAGGTGGTGAAAGTGGTCGACCTTACCGAGGGCGCCCACATCGAACGCGAGCTGATGCTGATCAAGGTGAGGGCGGTCGGCAAGGAACGTGAGGAGATGAAGCGGATGTCGGACATTTTCCGCGGCCGCATCATCGACGTCACCGAAAAGACCTACACGATCGAACTGACGGGGGCGAGCGACAAGCTCGACGCCTTCATCGAGGGGCTCGATTCCACGGCGATTCTCGAGACGGTCCGCACGGGCAGCTCGGGCATCGGTCGCGGCGAGCGCATTCTGAAGGTCTGACGTCACGATCGCAAGGCCGGGCAACGGGGTTTCGCCCGGCTGACAACACCAACATTTGCAGTACCTGAATTTCTCTGAATCATCGAATCTAGCCAAGGAACCGAAATGAAAGTTTTCTACGACAAGGACGCCGATCTCTCCCTCATCAAGGGCAAGCAGGTCACCATCATCGGCTATGGCTCGCAAGGCCATGCGCACGCGCTGAACCTGAAGGAAAGCGGCGTGAACATCACGGTCGGTCTGCGCAAGGGCGGCGCTTCGTGGAGCAAGGCTGAAAACGCCGGCCTGCAAGTGAAGGAAGTCGCGGAGGCGGTGAAGGGCGCGGACGTCGTCATGATGCTGCTGCCGGACGAGCAGATCGCCGACGTGTACGCGAAGGAAGTCCACGCGAACATCAAGCAGGGCGCAGCGCTCGCGTTCGCGCACGGCTTCAACGTTCACTACGGCCAGGTCATCCCGCGTGCCGACCTCGACGTCATCATGATCGCGCCGAAGGCGCCGGGCCACACGGTTCGCGGCACCTACTCGCAAGGTGGCGGCGTGCCGCACCTGATCGCGGTTGCGCAGGACAAGTCGGGCGCGGCGCGCGACATCGCGCTGTCGTACGCAGCGGCTAACGGCGGCGGCCGTGCCGGCATCATCGAAACGAACTTCCGCGAAGAAACCGAAACCGACCTGTTCGGTGAGCAGGCTGTGCTGTGCGGCGGTACCGTCGACCTGATCAAGGCCGGCTTCGAAACGCTGGTCGAAGCGGGTTACGCGCCGGAAATGGCGTACTTCGAGTGCCTGCACGAACTGAAGCTGATCGTCGACCTGATCTACGAAGGCGGCATCGCGAACATGAACTACTCGATCTCGAACAACGCCGAGTACGGCGAGTACGTGACGGGTCCGCGCATCGTGACCGCTGAAACGAAGAAGGCGATGAAGGCCGTGCTGACCGACATCCAGACCGGCGAGTACGCGAAGAGCTTCATCATCGAAAACAAGGCGGGCGCACCGACGCTGCAGTCGCGTCGCCGTCTGACGGCCGAGCACCAGATCGAGCAGGTCGGTTCGAAGCTGCGCGCGATGATGCCGTGGATCGCGAAGAACAAGCTCGTCGACCAGTCGAAGAACTAAACGTCCCGACGCCACGAGGTCCGGCGCGGCGCTTCGGCGCGGCGGCCGGATCAGTCAAAAAGCCGTCCAAGGGTGCTGAACCCTGGGCGGCTTTTGCTATCCTACGGTTTTACAAAAATACAGAAGCCATCCATGAATTACCCTCATCCGATCATCGCGCGAGAAGGCTGGCCGTTCATCGCCATCGCGGCCGTCGTTGCACTACTGGTTCACGCCTTCGCGGGGTTCGGCATTGCGTGGCTCTTCTGGCTCATCCTGATCTTCGTCGTGCAGTTTTTCCGCGACCCGGCGCGTCCGATTCCGACGCAGGCCAACGCGGTGCTGTGTCCCGCGGACGGTCGTATCGTCGCGGTCGAAACCGCGCATGATCCTTATGCGAATCGCGAAGCGCTGAAGATCAGCGTCTTCATGAACGTGTTCAACGTGCACTCGCAGCGCTCGCCGGTCGATGGCGCGATCTCGAAGGTCGAGTATTTCCCCGGCGCGTATCTGAACGCGGCGGTCGATAAAGCGTCGCTCGAAAACGAGCGCAACGCGGTCGTGATCGAAATGGCCGGTGGCCAGACGGTCACGTCGGTGCAGATCGCGGGGTTGATCGCGCGGCGCATCCTTTGCTACGTCCGTGCAGGCGAGCCGCTGAGCCGCGGCCAGCGTTACGGATTCATCCGCTTCGGTTCGCGCGTCGACGTGTATCTGCCGGTGGGCAGCCGTCCGCGTGTGTCGATCGGCGAGAAGGTATCGGCGTCGTCCACGATCCTCGCCGAGCTGTAAAGCGGCATACAGGAGGTTGTCCGAATGGCCGCATTCAAACCGCGTCGACCCCGCACCAGCGGACCGCTGCCGCGTCCGTTTCGCCGCAACAAGCCGGTGGTCGCGGAGTCGCCGGCCGCCGACAGCCGGCGTGCGCAACGTCAGCAGTTCCTCAGAAAACGCGGCATCTATCTGCTGCCGAATGCGTTCACCACGGCCGCGTTGTTCTGCGGCTTCTTCGCCGTCGTGCAGGCGATGAACGTGCGCTTCGAGATCGCGGCGATCGCGATCTTCGTCGCGATGGTGCTCGATGGCATGGACGGCCGCGTCGCGCGCATGACGCATACGCAAAGTGCGTTCGGCGAGCAGTTCGATAGTTTGTCGGACATGGTGTCGTTCGGTGTTGCGCCCGCGCTCGTGATGTACGAGTGGATCCTGAAGGATCTCGGCCGTTGGGGCTGGCTCGCGGCGTTCGTCTATTGCTCGGGCGCGGCGCTGCGGCTCGCGCGCTTCAATACCAACATCGGCGTGGTCGACAAGCGTTTCTTCCAGGGCATGCCGAGCCCGGCCGCGGCGGCTCTGATCGCCGGTTTCGTGTGGCTCGCCACCGACAACCGCGTGCCGCTGAAGCTCGTCTGGCTGCCGTGGGTCGCATTCGTGCTGACCATCTATGCGGGCGTGACGATGGTGTCGAACGCGCCGTTCTATAGCGGCAAGGCGCTCGACGTGCGCCATCGCGTGCCGTTCGGCGTGATCCTGCTGGTGGTGGTCGCGTTTGTGCTCGTGTCGTCCGATCCGCCGCTGATGCTGTTCGGTCTGTTCGTGCTCTACGGTCTGTCCGGCTACGTGTTCTGGGCTTACCAGGCGGTGCGCGGCAAGGCCAATCCGGCGCGTTCGATGTCGCACGACCGGTGATGCGTCAAGCCGCGCTATATCGCGGTGAGATACAAAAAAACGGCAGCCCACGGGCTGCCGTTTTTCGTTGGTTTGTCCCGTTACTACTTCGCTTGGGATCATGCTGCAGGCCGCCCGTGCGCGCATTGCGCGGTAACTGGAATGCCGCTATAGTCGTCGGATAACTGCGTTGGCGTGGCCGATCATGGCTGGTCGGCGAGACTGTTCGCTGCGCCGCGCCATCACGTTTTTTCACGCCTTCATGCGTTTTTGCGTTCCGTCAGCTCCGGTCGCGATCATCGCGATCGCCCTACCTCGCCAGCGGCGGCGCCCATCGTCCCATTCCAAAACGAATTCCCACATCTGAACGACTCCCGAGGAGGCCCGACATGTCCGACAAACTGATCATTTTCGACACCACGCTGCGTGACGGCGAACAATCGCCCGGTGCGTCGATGACGAAGGACGAGAAGATCCGCATCGCGAAGCAGCTCGAGCGGATGAAAGTAGACGTGATCGAAGCGGGCTTCGCGGCCAGCTCGAACGGCGACTTTGACGCGATCCATACGATTGCAGGCCTCGTGAAGGACAGCACGATCTGCTCGCTTGCGCGCGCGAACGACAAGGACATTCAGCGTGCCGCCGACGCGCTGAAGCCGGCCGATCACTTCCGCATCCACACGTTTATCGCGACGTCGCCGCTGCACATGGAGAAGAAGCTGCGCATGACGCCCGAGCAGGTGTTCGAGCAGGCGAAACTCGCGGTGCGTTTCGCGCGCAAGTTCACCGACGACGTCGAATTTTCGCCCGAAGACGGCAGCCGCTCGGATATGGACTTTCTGTGCCGTGTGCTCGAAGCGGTGATCGCCGAAGGCGCGACCACCATCAACATCGCGGACACGGTCGGCTACGGCGTACCGGAACTCTACGGCCAGCTCGTCAAGACATTGCGCGAGCGCATTCCGAACTCGCACAAGGCGGTGTTCTCCGTGCATTGCCACAATGATCTCGGCATGGCGGTCGCGAATTCACTTGCCGGCGTGCGGCTTGGCGGCGCGCGTCAGGTCGAATGCACGATTAACGGTCTCGGCGAGCGCGCGGGCAATACGTCGCTCGAAGAAATCGTGATGGCGGTGAAGACCCGCAAGGACTACTACGGGCTCGACGTCGGCCTCGATACGACGCAGATCGTGCCAGCCTCGAAGCTCGTGTCGCAGATCACCGGCTTCGTCGTGCAGCCGAACAAGGCGGTGGTCGGCGCGAACGCGTTTGCGCACGCGTCGGGCATCCACCAGGACGGCGTGCTGAAGGCGCGCGACACCTACGAAATCATGCGCGCCGAAGACGTGGGTTGGAGCGCGAACAAGATCGTGCTCGGCAAGCTTTCGGGCCGCAACGCGTTCAAGCAGCGTTTGCAGGAACTCGGCATCGCGCTCGATAGCGAATCCGAATTGAACACCGCGTTCGCGCGTTTCAAGGAGCTTGCCGATCGCAAGGCGGAGATTTTCGACGAAGACATCATCGCGATCGTCAACGAGGAATCGGCGGAGGCGCACGAGAAGGAGCACTACAAGTTCCTGTCGATGTCGCAGCATTCGGAAACCGGCGAGCAGCCGCATGCGAAGGTCGTGTTCGCGGTCGAGGGGAAGGAGATCACCGGCGAAGCGAACGGCAACGGCCCGGTCGACGCGACGCTCAACGCGATCGAAACGGAAGTGGGCAGCGGCTCCGAGCTGCTGCTGTACTCGGTCAACGCGATCACGACCGGCACCCAGGCGCAGGGCGAAGTGACCGTGCGGCTGTCGAAGAGCGGGCGTATCGTCAATGGCGTGGGCACCGATCCGGATATCGTCGCGGCATCCGCGAAGGCGTATTTCTCGGCGCTCAACAAGCTCTATTCGAATGCGGACAAGTTGAATCCGCAGCGTTCGGAGTAACGCCAGCATGCCGCGCCGGTAGCGCGCAATCTCGTATGCAGATCGAAGGAAAAGCCCCGTGATGTTCCGCACACGGGGCTTTTTTTCGCCGCCATCGCGCTGGTCCGGCGACGCGATTCTCCGGAACTACTCCGCCGCCGTGCGTCGCAGCGACCAACCGCGCGTTGCGCGCGCCTGCTCGCGGACCTGATATCTGACGTCGACGGTGATCCCGCGGTGAGGCGCATCCGCGACGAATGCGTTCAGCAGCTCGCGCACGTCGTGATCGACGAAATCGGCGCGCGTCGCATCGACGACGACGGTGGCACCATCCGGAATCTGCTGTAGATAGTGCTTGAGCGGCACCTTGCCGAGAAACGACACGTCCTTGCGAAACGACAGCAGGTAGTGATCGCCATGCTGCGCGAGCACGATCGGGCCTCGCAGGTTCGCGTACAGCGCAAACAGCATGCTGCACAGTATGCCGAGCACGATGCCGATCAGCAGATCGGTGACGAGCACACCGACGAGTGTGACGACAAACGGCGCGAATGGCGCGAATCCTTGCCGCGCGAGCCCGGTAAACAACGACGGCTTCGCGAGTTTGAACCCCGTGAAGATCAGGATCGCGGCAAGGCAGGCGAGCGGGATCAGATTGATCACGCTCGTGAGCGCGAGCACGCTGACGAGAAGCAATACGCCATGAACGATCGCCGAGAGCCGGCTTTTTCCGCCGGCATGCACGTTCGCGGAGCTGCGCACGATCACCGAAGTGATCGGCAGGCCGCCGATTGCACCCGCGATCAGATTGCCCACGCCTTGCGCCTTGAGTTCGCGATCGGGCGGCGCGCGGCGACGTTCCGGATCGATCTGCTCGACCGCTTCGAGGCTCAGCAGCGTTTCGAGACTCGCGACGATTGCGATCGTGATCGCGACGCGCCATATGTCGGGATTGATGAGCTGGGCGAACTGTGGTCCAAAGTCGGCCGACTCGAGCGCGGCCTGCAGTGCCGCGAACGATTCGAGCGACGGCAATGCGACCCGTCGTTCGGCGGGCGGTGCCAGCGATGGCGCGACGAGATCTAGCGCAAGCGTTGCGCCGATGCCGAGCAGCACGACCGCAAGCGGCGCGGGCATGATGCGCACGACAGCGAAGCGCCTCAGTGCGCGTGTTTCCCAGCCGGCGAGGATCGCTAGCGACAGCAGCGTGATCAGAACGGCAGTCAGCGAGATCGCGCCGGGCGGCATTGGGACTGCTGCTGCCGACTTGACGGCGGCATTCGCCCCAACCAGACCTAGCGCAACGGGAAACTGCTTGAGGATCAGCAGCACACCGATGGCCGCGAGCATCCCCTTGATAACCGGCGACGGCACGTAGGCGGCGAACCGGCCGGCCTTGAGCATGCCGAAGCCGAACTGGATGACGCCCGACAGCAGTACGGCCAGCAGAAAAGCGGAGAAGCCGCCAAGCCGCGCGATGCCGTCGACGACGATCACGACGAGCCCCGCGGCCGGGCCGCTGACGCTCAGACGCGAGCCGCTCAGCGCGGCCACCACGAGCCCGCCGATGATGCCCGACAGGAGCCCCGCGATCGGCTCGACGCCCGATGCGTGGGCAATGCCGAGGCAAAGCGGCAGGGCCACCAGAAAAACGGCCGTTCCGGCGAGCACGTCGCGCTGGAGCGTGGAGAAAGAGGTTTGAATATTCATGGTGTCGAAGAGCGAGAGGTAGGGCGACGGGCGAAGTGCTTCGCTAGGCAGCGCTATGCGCGGCGGTCGCGCAGGTCATCGCGTCGTCGGCGGCATAGCCGGAGGTGAGCACCTTGATGCGCCCGTCGTCGAGCGCAAAGATCCAGCCGTGCACGAGCGGCGCCGGGTCAGCCTCGCGGACGATCGGGCTCGCGCGTAGCTGCCGCACCTGTTCGAGGACGTTCAGCTCGGCGAGGCGGTTGACGCGGCCGGACTCGGTCGCGGCGCCGTCCAGTTCCGCGCGATGCGTGTTCGCGAGTGCGCAGAGCGGCGCGATACGCCGGCTCACGTGGGGCAGCGCGGGGTCTGGTGGTAGTAGTGCGGCGCGCACGCCGCCGCAGCCGTAGTGGCCGCAGACGATCACATGGCCGACCTTGAGCACCCGCACCGCGTATTCGAGGACGCTCGCGGCGTTGTCGTCGTCGGGATGAAACAGGTTGGCGATGTTGCGATGGACGAACAGATCGCCGGGCTCGCAATGCGTGATCGTTTCGGCGGGCACGCGGCTGTCCGAGCAGCCGATCCACAGAACGTGCGGATTCTGTCCGTGCATGAGATCGCGAAAAAATGCCGGATTGCGCGTTGCGGTTTCATGCGCCCATGCGACATTGGCAACCAGCAGATGTTTGGGGCGGTTCATCGTGGCAGCTCCGTAAGAGAGACAGTTGATCTGGTACCGGACTGTGACAGCGGCCGCGCGGTTGATCGCGAGCCGGTGCCCGAAAGGTGTTTACAATAACCTTTCCGTCAAGAAAAGGTTGACGCAGGCAGGATAAAATTTGTCTTTATGCTTAAAAAATAAAAAAGCCGCCTATCGGAGGCGGCTTTTTGAGATTTTGGTACTGCGTCCGAAGACGGCGGTCAGTCCTATCAGAACATGCTGCGGCGATCGGGTTCGTGGAGCGGGTCGGGGGTCTTTTGCGTGAGGCGCAAGATGCCCTGGTCGTCGAAATAGAAGTTGTACAGCATGTACCAGACGTTGTCTTCGAGATAGCGATAGGTCCAGACTTCGCGCCTCATCATAGGGAAGTAAGACGTTTCGACGGGACGGCCGAAGTTCACCAGCACGTCGCTGCGCGTCCATTTGCCGATTTCGGCGCGATAGAACTCGTTGGGCTGCAGCACCTGGCGCATGTTGACGATCTTGCCGGCCGCGTCGATGTCGGCGGCGGTGGTGGTTTCGCCCATCGGTTGGGTCGGCCACATCAGACGCTTGCCGCCGTCGGGAAGATCGTAGGTTTCGCGCGGCGGACCGAGGCGAGCGACGACCGTCGAGACGTCCGCGCCCTGCTGATATTGCTGCCACGGCTGCAAGCAGCCGCCGAGCGCGAGTGCGCTGAGGCAGACGAACGCGGCGCGGCGTAGACGGGCGCCGGCCGGCGTCGCGACAGAGGCCGCCGTGTGGTGGTGGCGGTTGAACATGTGTTCCTCCGATGGCGTTCGAGTAAGGATTTTTAGCATCGAGACGCATCATTTTGACATGTGCCGCAGTAAAAGAATCGCACCGCGGGACCGTGCCCGGCGCTACAACGGTAACGGTTGCCCCGGCTTGCCTGTTTCATATGCGGCGTCCTATGATCCGCGCTTCGAGAGATTCAGGCAGGACGCAATGATGGCGATGTGGCAACGGACGGCGGCGCTGGCGCTGACAGCGATTTCGATGGCGATGGCAGCGGCGAGCGTGACGCACGCAGCGACGGCGGCAAACCCGACGGCGGCCGGCAAGCCCACCGGCGCGCCAATCCAGCTCGCGCTGATCGAAGGCATGTCCGGCCCGTTCGCGAACGCGGGCGCGGCGGTCGAGCGCAATCTTCGTTTCGGCGTCGAACAGGTGAACGCGCACGGGGGCGTGAAGCTCGCGGACGGCGCGCATCCGTTCGAACTCGTCGTGCTGGACAGCAAGGGCAGCACCGAAGAAGCGCTGACGCAATTGCGCGCGGCCGCGGACCGCCATATCGGCTACATCCTGCAGGGCAATAGCTCGGCGGTCGCCGCTGCGCTGATCGGCGCGATCGACAAGCAGAACAGCCGCGAACCGGACAACCGCGAACTGTTCCTCAACTACTCCGCCGACGACCCCGCGCTCACCGACGCGGACTGCAGCTTCTGGCACTTCCGCTTCGATGCGCACGCGGGCATGCGCATGGCCGCGCTCGCCGATGTGATCGAGCGCGACAAGGCCGTGAAGAAGGTCTATTTGCTGAACCAGGATTACAGCTTCGGCCACGACGTAAGCAGCCTCGCGCGTTCGACGCTTGCGGGCAAGCGTCCCGATATCGCGGTGGTCGGCGACGAATTTCACCCGATCGGCCGCGTGAAGGACTTCGCGCCGTATATCGCGAAGATCCGCGCGAGCGGCGCCGATGCGGTGATCACCGGCAACTGGGGCAACGACCTGACGCTGCTTGTGAAGGCGGCGCGCGAGCAGGGCCTCGACACGAAGTTCTACACGTTCTACGGCAACAGCCTCGGCGCGCCGGCCGCGCTCGGCGACGCGGGCGTGGGTCACGTCATCGCAGTGGCGGAGTGGCATCCGAACGTCGGCGGCAGGGCATCCGACGCTTGGTACGCGGCGTTCCGCGCGCGCTTTCCTGCCGCCCAGGACGACTACCCGGTCCTGCGCATGCCACTGATGATCGAAACGCTTGCCGCCGCGATGAACCGCGCGGGCAGCGCCGATCCGACGGCGGTCGCGAAAGCGCTCGAAGGCATTCGCTTCGATAACGGCTTTCACGCATCGTGGATGCGCGCCGACGACCACCAGTTGATCCAGCCCCTTTACGTGATGCAAATGGACAAAGCCGGCACGCCGGGCGTGCGTTTCGATAACGAAGGCTCCGGCTATGGGTTCCGCACGGTGCAGGTGCTGCCGGCCGAGCGCACGGCATTGCCGACGGTCTGTCGGATGCGGCGGCCTTGAGCGACCGCGAACGGTGCTGAATTCGCCTTGCCAGTCCGGGGTTCGCGGCCGGGACGGGCTGTGCTACAATACGCGTCCCGTTGTTGGGCTGGGTGCTGATTCAGTCAATTCGGCCACGAACGGGACTCAGTAAATTGTGAAACGGGTATCCCACGGCACGGCCTTTCTTCCGTGACCGCCTGTCCAGTTATCAAGGAAATTGACATGTCCGCAGTTGAAGCAAGCAAGAAGTCCGAAGTCGTCGCGCAATTCGCACGAGCAGCCAACGACACCGGCTCCCCCGAAGTTCAGGTCGCGCTGCTCACGACCCGTATCAACGAACTGACCTCCCACTTCAAGGAGCACACGAAGGATCACCACAGCCGCCGCGGTCTGCTGCGCATGGTGAGCCGCCGTCGCAAGCTGCTCGACTACCTGAAGGGTAAGGACGCGGACCGTTACCGCAGCCTGATCGAGAAGCTGGGTCTGCGTAAGTAATCGGCCAGTCGTTCAGCAAGATGCCTGTGTCAGTTTCGCTGATACAGGCATTTTGTTTTTGCACGGCGCGCTTTGTGTGGCGCGCCCGGCCTGTGATCCGCGGCGTATGCCGGTTCGCGCGGTGTCGATGGCCAACGCAGTAGCGGTGGCAAAACAGCAGTAAAACGGGCAGTAACAGGAATATGGCCGGGCTTCAGGGGCGGAGTTTTGTGTCATTCCAGCGGTTCGCGCGCATTCGCAGCGCGTGGCTCTCTGGAATGGCATAGCACGACTCTTCCCATGCGGCGCCGGTCCCGGCGTTGCCGCGCCGCTTCTGGTCCGCGCGGCATTACGATGAGGAAATGCAATGACTATGTTCAACAAGATCGTCAAAGAGTTTAAGTGGGGGCAGCACAACGTTCGCCTCGAAACCGGTGAAATCGCTCGCCAGGCGAGCGGCGCGGTGATCGTCGACGTCGAAGACACCGTGGTGCTCGCCACCGTGGTCGGCGCGAAGACCGCAAAGCCGGGCCAGGACTTCTTCCCCCTGACCGTCGACTACCTCGAAAAGACCTACGCTGCCGGCAAGATTCCGGGTGGCTTCTTCCGCCGCGAAGGCCGTCCGTCGGAAGGCGAGACGCTGATCTCGCGCCTGATCGACCGCCCGCTGCGCCCGCTCTTCCCGGAAGGCTTCTACAACGAAGTGCAGGTCGTGATTCACGTGCTGTCGCTGAATCCGGAAATCCCCGCCGACATCCCTGCGCTGATCGGCGCCTCGGCGGCGCTCGCCGTGTCCGGTCTGCCGTTCAATGGCCCGGTCGGCGCGGCGCGCGTGGCCTACATCAACAACGAATACGTGCTGAACCCGACGCGTGCGCAGATGAAGGAATCGGCGCTCGACCTCGTCGTCGCCGGGACGGAGCGTGCGGTCCTGATGGTCGAATCGGAAGCGCAGCAGCTGAGCGAAGAAGTCATGCTCGGCGCCGTCGTGTTCGGTCATGACCAGATGCAGACCGCGATCGACGCGATCCACGAACTGGTCCGCGAAGGCGGCAAGCCGGAGTGGGACTGGCAGCCGGCAGCGAAGAACGAAGCGCTGATCACGCGCGTGACCGAACTCGCGCAAGCCGATCTGCTCGCCGCTTACCAGATCCGTGACAAGCAGGCTCGCTCGACCAAGCTGAAGGAAGTCTACGCGGCGACCTCGGCGAAGCTCGAGGAAGAAGCGGCGGCTGCGGGCACTGTGGCGGCCGACAAGGCGTCGGTCGGCAACGTGCTGTTCGACATCGAAGCGAAGATCGTCCGTACGCAGATCCTGAACGGCGAGCCGCGTATCGACGGCCGCGACACGCGCACTGTGCGCCCGATCGAAATCCGCACCGGCGTGCTGCCGCGTACCCACGGCTCGGCGCTGTTCACGCGCGGCGAGACGCAGGCGCTGGTGGTCGCGACGCTCGGCACGAAGGGCGACGAGCAAAACATCGACGCGCTCGAAGGCGAGTACCGCGAACGCTTCATGCTCCACTACAACATGCCTCCGTTCGCGACCGGCGAAACGGGCCGCGTCGGTTCGCCGAAGCGCCGTGAAATCGGTCACGGCCGTCTCGCGAAGCGCGCGCTCGTCGCGTGCCTGCCGAGCGCTGACGAATTCGGCTACTCGATCCGCGTCGTGTCGGAAATCACCGAGTCCAACGGTTCGTCGTCGATGGCTTCGGTGTGCGGCGGCTGCCTCGCGCTGATGGACGCCGGCGTGCCGATGAAGGCGCACGTCGCTGGTATCGCGATGGGCCTGATTCTCGAAGGCAACCGCTTCGCCGTGCTGACCGACATTCTTGGCGACGAAGATCACCTCGGCGACATGGACTTCAAGGTCGCGGGTACCGAGCAAGGCGTGACCGCGCTGCAGATGGACATCAAGATCCAGGGCATCACGAAGGAAATCATGCAGGTCGCGCTCGCGCAGGCGAAGGAAGGCCGCATGCACATCCTCGGCAAGATGACCTCTGCCGTGGCAGGTGCGAACACTCAGCTGTCGGAGTTCGCACCGCGCATGATCACGATCAAGATCAACCCGGAAAAGATCCGCGACGTGATCGGCAAGGGCGGCTCGGTGATCCGCGCGCTGACCGAAGAAACCGGCACGACGATCGACATTTCGGACGACGGCGTCGTTACGATCGCGAGCACGAACAGCGAAGGCATGGCCGAAGCGAAGCGTCGTATCGAAGCGATCACGATGGAAGTCGAAGTGGGCCAGGTGTACGAAGGCACCGTGCTCAAGCTGCTCGATTTCGGTGCGATCGTGAACATCCTGCCGGGCAAGGACGGTCTGCTGCATATCTCCGAAATCGCCAACGAGCGTATCAAGGACATCAACGACTACCTGAAGGACGGCCAGCAAGTGAAGGTCAAGGTCATCCAGACGGACGAAAAGGGTCGTGTGCGTCTGTCGGCGAAGGCGCTGCTGAACGACGCGCCGCAAGGCGAACCGACTCCGCAATAATGCGGTAGCGAAAAAACGGCCGGCTGCGCTATGCGCGCCGGCCGTTTTTCATGCAGGATGGATTGCGTTGCGGATTTGATGGCGACGCGGCGCTAAGGCGGGCAGCAGCAACGGGTAGGCAACGCAATCCAATCTTGGAGTTGACGCAGATGAAAGCGATCGAAATCACCGAATTCGGTGCGCCGGACGTCCTCAAGCTGGCGGAGCGTCCGACGCCGCAGCTCAAGGCGGGCGAGGTGCTGATCAAGGTGGCGGCATCCGGCATCAATCGCCCGGATGTGTTTCAGCGCAAGGGTGGCTATGCGCCGCCACCGGGGGCGTCGGATCTGCCGGGGCTGGAGGTGGCGGGCGAGATCGTCGGTGGCGCAATCGACGAGAAGAACAACCCGTTTGGCCTGAAAGTCGGCGATCGCGTGTGTGCGCTGCTCGCGGGCGGCGGCTACGCGGAGTATGCGGCCGCGCCGCTCCTGCAATGCCTGCCGGTGCCCGCGGGGTTGTCGGATATCGAAGCGGCTTCACTGCCCGAGACATTCTTCACGGTGTGGAGCAATGTGTTCAATCGCGCGCAGCTCGGCCAGGGCGAAGGCGGTCCGAACGAAACGCTGCTCGTGCAGGGTGGGTCGAGCGGCATCGGCGTGACGGCGATCCAGATTGCGCATGCGCTCGGCTTTCGTGTGTTCGCCACCGCAGGCTCGGACGAGAAGTGTCGCGCGTGCGAAGCGCTCGGCGCTGAACGGGCGATCAACTACAAGACTGAAGATTTCGTCGAGGTCATCAAGTCGCTGACCAACGATCGCGGCGTCGATGTGATCCTCGACATGGTGGCGGGCGGCTACGTGCCGCGCGAGCTGTCAGCGCTCGCCGACGGCGGCCGCATCGTCCTGATCGCACTGCTCGGCGGCGCGAAGGCGGAGCTGAACCTGAACGAAGTGTTGCGCCGGCGTCTAACGGTCACCGGTTCGACGCTGCGGCCGCGGCCGATCGAATTCAAGGCGCAGATCGCCGCGCAACTGAAGGAGCGCGTGTGGCCGCATCTCGAAGCCGGGCGCATCAAACCGGTTGTGCATCGCGTGTTTCCGGCCGCCCAGGCTGCCGACGCGCATGCGCTGATGGAAAGCAGCACGCACGTTGGCAAGATCGTGCTGGCTTGGGGTCAGGACGCTTGACGGCATCGGTTTGACCCGATCCACCCCACGAAGTAAAATTGCGCGTTTTGCGCGCGCCGGATAAATCCAACTGGCGGACCGCGAGCGCAGGGAACAACCTGCAGCGAGGCGCTAGCGGAGTCCGCCGGCAGAGCAGGTAGGACTGGCAAGACAGGACAACACGAGACGATGTCGAAACAACAACGAGGCAAACTGGTAGTCGGTAACTGGAAGATGCATGGGCGGCTCGCCGCGAACACCGCGTTGTTGCAGGCGGTGGCGCAGGGCTCCGATGAATTGCCGGCCGACGTGCGCGTCGGTGTGTGCGTACCGAGCCTCTATCTCGCGCAGACGCAGTCGCTGCTCGAAGGCAGCCCGGTCGTGTGGGGTGTGCAGGACGTGTCCGCGTTCACGCACGGCGCCTATACCGGCGAAGTGGCCGCGCCGATGGTGACGGACTTCGGCGCGACATTTGCAATCGTCGGGCACTCGGAGCGTCGCGCGTATCACCGCGAAAGCGCCGAGTTGGTGGCGGTCAAAACGCAGCGTGCGCTCGAAGCGGGTTTGACGCCTATCGTCTGCGTCGGCGAAACGCTCGAGGAACGCGAAGCCGGTTCGACCGAGCGGGTAGTCGGCGCGCAACTCGACGAAGTGCTCGCGAAGCTGTCGGCTCAAGAAGCGGCTCGTCTCGTCGTTGCCTATGAGCCGGTGTGGGCAATTGGCACCGGCAGGAGTGCGTCGGCGGAGCAGGCGCAGGCCGTGCACGCGTTCCTGCGCGCGCGTCTCGCGGCAAAAGGTGCGGCGGAGGTGCTGTTGCTGTACGGCGGCAGCGTGAAGCCGGACAACGCGGAAGAGCTGTTTCGTCAGCTCGATATCGACGGTGGCCTGATTGGCGGCGCGTCGTTGAAAGATCAGGATTTCCTGGCGATCTGCAAGGCGGCGGCTGCAACTAGCTTGGCCGGTTAAGCAGGGCGTCTCGGCGAGGATGACTCCATTTCGCGCAACACGCAGTGTGCGGCGCGGTTAAATAAAGACTCAGGTGAGTGTGATGCTGTATTTGAAAACGTTGATTATCGTCGTTCAGTTGTTGTCGGCGCTCGGGGTCATTGGACTCGTGTTGTTGCAGCACGGCAAGGGCGCCGACATGGGCGCGGCTTTCGGCAGCGGAGCGTCGGGCAGCCTGTTCGGCGCGACGGGTTCGGCGAACTTCCTGTCGCGTACGACGGCGGTGCTCGCGGCGCTGTTTTTTGTGACGACGCTGGCGCTCACCTACCTTGGTGCGTATCACGTGAAGCCTTCGGCAGGCGTGCTGGGCGCGGCAGTCACCGCGCCGGTCGCTGCTTCGGCTCCGGCTCCGGGCTCGGCTCCGGCGGCGCCATCGGCTGCAGCGCCGGCTTCGCCTGCGTCGGTTCCGGCGACGGGTGTGCCGAAATAAATTTTCGGCCGACGCGCTTTTGTGCGTTGAACAATCTGTTTAGACAAGTTACAATTCAAGTCTTGAAGCGATTCGCGGGTTTTATAAGTTGTTTTCCCGGATTGCATATAGTGCCGACGTGGTGAAATTGGTAGACACGCTATCTTGAGGGGGTAGTGGCGAAAGCTGTGCGAGTTCGAGTCTCGCCGTCGGCACCAAATGTTATCTAAATGCCAGCCGTTTGCTTCGCTTCGGCTGGCATTTTCACTTCTGGCGCACGCAGGACTTGCGCCATGTACGTTGAGGAAGTGATTTCGCGTCAGGGGTGCTATGCTCCTGACGGCACTCAGAACCAACCGATTGAGGATTGTCTTGAACCTCGCAGCCTATTTCCCCGTTTTGTTGTTCCTTATTGTGGGCACCGGTTTAGGCGTAGCACTGGTCAGTATTGGCAAGATCCTCGGTCCGAACAAGCCCGACACCGAGAAAAACGCACCGTACGAGTGCGGCTTCGAAGCATTCGAAGATGCGCGCATGAAGTTCGACGTGCGCTACTACCTCGTCGCCATTCTCTTCATCATTTTCGACCTTGAAACCGCGTTCCTGTTCCCGTGGGGCGTGGCGTTGCGTGATGTCGGCTGGACTGGCTTCATTGCGATGATGATTTTCCTGCTCGAATTCCTGCTTGGCTTTGCCTACATCTGGAAGAAGGGCGGCCTCGACTGGGAATGATGGATTAATCGCCGGTTTGCGTGGGTGGCCAGGCTTGCCGCCCCGTCTGGAGTGGAAAGCAAATGAGTATCGAAGGGGTCTTGAAGGAAGGGTTTGTCACCACTACGGCAGACAAACTGATCAACTGGACGCGCACCGGCTCGCTGTGGCCGATGACGTTCGGTCTTGCGTGCTGCGCGGTCGAGATGATGCATGCGGGGGCTGCCCGTTATGACCTCGACCGTTTTGGTGTGGTGTTTCGCCCGAGTCCGCGTCAGTCGGACGTGATGATCGTCGCCGGCACGCTGTGCAACAAGATGGCGCCCGCTCTGCGCAAGGTCTACGACCAGATGGCCGAGCCGCGCTGGGTGATCTCAATGGGCTCGTGCGCGAACGGTGGCGGCTATTACCACTACTCTTACTCGGTGGTGCGCGGCTGCGACCGGATCGTCCCGGTCGACGTGTACGTGCCGGGTTGTCCGCCCACCGCGGAAGCGCTGGTGTACGGCGTGATCCAGCTGCAAGCCAAGATTCGCCGCACCAACACCATCGCCCGTCAATAAGGCCAACGCCTCCCCACAATATGGCAAGCAAACTCGAGACCCTGAAAGCGAACCTCGAGGCGGCCTTTGGCGGCCTCCTGTTGAGCACCACCGAGGCAGTCGGTGAGTTGACGATCGTCGTGAAGGCAAGCGATTACCTCAACGTGGCAAAGCGTCTGCGTGACGACCGCTCGCTCGGTTTCGAGCAATGTGTCGATCTGTGTGGCGTCGATTATCAAACCTATGCCGATGGCGCTTACGACGGCCCGCGTTTCGCTGCCGTGCTGCATCTGCTGTCGGTGCAGAACAACTGGCGTCTGCGTCTGCGCGTATTCGCGCCGGACGACGACATGCCGATCCTGCCGTCCGTCGTCGAAATCTGGAATTCGGTCAACTGGTACGAGCGCGAAGCGTTCGACCTATACGGCATCGTCTTCGAAGGTCACCCGGACCTGCGCCGCATCCTGACCGATTACGGTTTCATCGGTCACCCGTTCCGCAAGGATTTCCCGGTCTCCGGCTACGTCGAAATGCGTTACGACCCGGAAGAGAAGCGCGTCGTCTATCAACCGGTGACGATCGAGCCGCGGGAAATCACGCCGCGCGTGATCCGCGAGGATCACTATGGCGGTCTGAAACACTAAGAGAACGTCATGGCAGAGATCAAGAACTACACGCTCAACTTCGGTCCGCAGCACCCGGCAGCGCATGGTGTGCTGCGTCTCGTGCTCGAACTCGACGGCGAAGTGATCCAGCGCGCCGATCCGCACATCGGTCTGCTGCATCGCGCGACTGAAAAGCTTGCCGAAGGCAAGACGTTCATCCAGTCGGTGCCGTACATGGATCGTCTCGACTACGTGTCGATGATGGTCAACGAGCACGGCTATGTGCTCGCCATCGAAAAACTGCTCGGTATCGACGTGCCGCTGCGCGCGCAATACATTCGCGTGCTGTTCGACGAAATCACGCGCGTGTTGAATCACCTGATGTGGATCGGCGCGCACGCGCTCGACGTCGGCGCGATGGCGGTGTTCCTGTACGCGTTCCGCGAACGCGAAGACCTGATGGACGTGTATGAAGCGGTGTCCGGCGCGCGGATGCACGCGGCCTACTATCGTCCGGGTGGCGTCTATCGCGATCTGCCTGACGCGATGCCGCAATACAAGGCGTCGAAGATTCGCAATGCGAAGGCGTTGTCGAAGATGAACGAGAACCGTCAGGGTTCGCTGCTCGACTTCATCGACGACTTCTTTACGCGCTTCCCGAAGTGCGTCGACGAATATGAAACGCTGCTCACCGACAACCGGATCTGGAAGCAGCGTCTGGTCGGCATCGGCGTGGTCAGCCCGGAGCGCGCGCTGCAGCTCGGCATGACTGGCGCGATGCTGCGCGGCTCGGGTATCGAGTGGGATCTGCGCAAGAAGCAGCCGTACGAAGTGTATGACAAGCTCGACTTCGACATTCCGGTCGGCGTGAATGGCGACTGCTACGACCGCTACCTGGTGCGCGTCGAAGAAATGCGTCAATCGACGCGGATCGCGAAACAGTGCATTGAGTGGTTACGCAAAAATCCGGGCCCGGTGATGACGGACAATCACAAGGTTGCGCCGCCCTCGCGCGTCGGCATGAAGTCGAACATGGAAGATCTGATCCATCACTTCAAGCTATTCACCGAAGGCTTCCATGTGCCGGAGGGCGAGGCGTACGCCGCGGTCGAACATCCGAAGGGCGAGTTCGGCATCTATCTGATCTCGGACGGCGCTAACAAGCCGTATCGCTTGAAGATCCGCGCCCCGGGTTATGCGCACCTGTCCGCGCTCGACGAAATGGCGCGCGGCCACATGATCGCCGACGCTGTGACGATCATCGGTACGCAGGACATCGTGTTCGGCGAAGTGGATCGCTAGGACGTATTCAGCGACGCGTGTCTGCGGTCGTCGCACCGCCCACGCGCGTCAAGCAAAGGAACGCCGGGTCTGTCGCAATAAGACGTGTGCGACAGGTTTTCGTTCGGTAGGAATTGAAAGAGTCGTGTCTGAAAATGATCTCAGCTGAAGGCCTGAAAGAAATCGATCGTGCGATCGCGAAGTATCCCGCCGATCAGAAACAGTCCGCCGTGATGTCGGCGTTGGCCACTGCTCAGGAAGAGCATGGCTGGCTGTCGCCCGAACTTATGCAGTTCGTCGCGGATTATCTTGGCATGCCGGCAATCGCCGTGCAGGAGGTAGCGACCTTCTACACGATGTACGAGACCTCGCCGGTCGGCAAGTACAAGATCACGCTCTGCACGAACCTGCCGTGTCAGCTTGGTCCGGATGGCGGTTCCGAAAGCGCCGCTGAATACCTGAAGCAGAAGCTCGGCATCGACTTCGGCGAAACCACGCCCGACGGCAAATTCTCCCTGAAAGAAGGTGAGTGCATGGGTTCGTGCGGCGATGCGCCGGTAATGCTGGTGAACAACCATCGTATGTGCAGCTTCATGAGCCGCGAGAAGATCGACCAGCTGCTCGAGGAACTTTCGAAATGACGGCTTTACATGATCGTCACATCAAACCGCTGATTCTCGCTGGCCTGAACGGCGACAACTGGCATCTCGAAGACTACGTAGCGCGCGGCGGTTACGCGCAGCTGCGCCGCATCCTGGAAGAAAAGATTCCCGCCGAGCAGGTGATCGCCGACGTCAAGGCGTCGGGTCTGCGCGGGCGCGGCGGTGCGGGCTTCCCGACCGGTCTGAAGTGGAGCTTTATGCCGCGTCAGTTCCCGGGCCAGAAGTATCTCGTCTGCAATTCGGACGAGGGCGAACCGGGTACGTTCAAGGACCGTGACATCCTTCGCTTCAACCCGCATGCGCTGATCGAAGGTATGGCGATCGGTGCGTACGCGATGGGCATCACGGTCGGCTACAACTACATTCACGGCGAAATCTGGGAAGTCTACAAGCGCTTTGAAGAAGCGTTAGAAGAAGCTCGCCGCGCCGGGTTCCTCGGCGACAACATCATGGGCTCGGGCTTCTCGTTCCAGCTGCATGCGCACCACGGTTACGGCGCGTATATCTGCGGCGAGGAAACCGCGCTGCTCGAATCGATCGAGGGCAAGAAGGGGCAGCCACGCTTCAAGCCGCCGTTCCCGGCGAGCTTCGGCGTGTACGGCAAGCCGACCACGATCAACAACACGGAAACGTTCGCGGCGGTGCCGTTCCTGCTCGCCATCGGCCCGCAGAATTACCTCGAAATCGGCAAGCCGAACAACGGCGGCACGAAGATTTTCTCGGTATCGGGCGACGTCGAGCGTCCGGGCAATTACGAAATTCCGCTCGGCACGCCGTTCGCGACGCTGATCGAACTCGCGGGCGGTATGCGTGGCGGCAAGAAGATCAAGGCCGTGATTCCTGGCGGTTCGTCGGCACCGGTGATTCCGGGCGACACGATGATGCAGACCGACATGGATTACGACTCGATCGCGAAGGCCGGCTCGATGCTCGGTTCGGGCGCGGTGATCGTGATGGACGAGACGCGCTGCATGGTGCGCTCGCTGCTGCGTCTGTCGTACTTCTATTACGAAGAGTCGTGCGGTCAATGCACGCCTTGCCGTGAAGGCACGGGCTGGCTGTACCGCGTGGTGCATCGTATCGAACATGGTCTCGGCCGCCAGGAAGATCTGGATCTGCTGAACTCCGTCGCGGAAAACATCATGGGCCGTACGATCTGCGCGCTCGGCGACGCAGCGGCCATGCCGGTTCGGGGCATGCTCAAGCACTATTGGGACGAATTCGAATATCACGTCGCCCACAAGCATTGCCTCGTCGGCGGTCATGCCGGCACGGCGGCGTCGCCCGAAACAGTGGCAGCCTGAGTCGGGCCGACAGGTTTGGCTGACGAATAACTACCAGACGAACACCTCAACCGCAGGATTCATCGCCCGAAGCGGGCGATGAACAGGCGAACGATTGAGCGGTAACAGGTTAAGGAAGATTGACCATCATGGTTGAACTGGAAATAGACGGCAAGAAAGTCGAGGTGCCTGAAGGCAGCATGGTGATCCAGGCTGCGCATAAGGTCGACACCTACATTCCTCACTTCTGCTATCACAAGAAGCTGTCGATTGCGGCCAATTGCCGGATGTGTCTGGTCGATGTAGAGAAGATGCCGAAGGCCGTGCCCGCGTGCGCGACCCCGGTGTCGCCCGGCATGATCGTGCGCACCAAGTCGGACAAAGCGGTGAAGGGCCAGCAAGCCGTGATGGAGTTCCTGCTGATCAACCATCCGCTCGATTGCCCGATCTGCGACCAGGGTGGCGAATGCCAGTTGCAGGATCTGGCGGTTGGTTACGGCAAGTCGTCGTCTCGCTATAGCGAAGAAAAGCGCGTGGTGTTCCACAAGAACGTGGGCCCGCTGATCTCGATGGAAGAGATGTCGCGCTGCATCCACTGCACGCGTTGCGTTCGCTTCGGTCAGGAAATCGCCGGCGTGATGGAACTCGGCATGCTGGGTCGCGGCGAGCATTCGGAAATCACGTCGTTCGTCGGCAGGACGGTCGACTCCGAACTGTCCGGCAACATGATCGACCTGTGCCCGGTCGGCGCGCTCACGAGCAAGCCATTCCGCTACAGCGCCCGGACGTGGGAGCTGTCGCGCCGCAAGTCGGTAAGCCCGCACGATTCCGTCGGCGCGAATCTCATCGTGCAGGTGAAGAACAGTCGCGTGATGCGCGTTCTGCCGTTCGAAAACGAAGCGATCAACGAGTGCTGGATTTCGGACAAGGACCGCTTCTCGTACGAAGGCCTCAACAGCCCCGAACGTCTTACCAGGCCCATGCTCAAGCAGGGCGGCCAGTGGGTCGAAACCGACTGGCAGACCGCGCTCGAATACGTGGTCAAGGGTCTGAAGGGCATCAAGGGCGACCACGGTGCGGACGCGCTCGCGGCGCTGTCGAGCGCACATAGCACGGTCGAAGAGCTGTTCCTGCTGAAGCAGATCGCGCAAGTGGTCGGAACGCCGAACGTGGACTTCCGCCTGCGTCAGTCGGATTTCTCGGCGCCCGTGACCGGCGCGCCGTGGCTCGGCGGCACAATCGCCGATCTGTCGAACGTCGATGCGGCGCTCGTGATCGGTTCGGATCTGCGCCGGGATCATCCGCTGTTCGCCGCACGTCTGCGCCAGGTCGCACGCGGCGGATCGCCGCTCACGCTGATCCAGGCCACCAACGACGATGCGATGATCCCGCAGGCGCGACGTGTGGTCGCGGCGCCGTCGGCATGGCTCGACGTCCTCGCGGGCATCGCCGGTGCGGTGGGCGAAGCGAACGGCGTCGCGCTGCCGGACGCACTCACCGGTACGCAGCCGACGGACGCGCACAAGCAGATCGCGAAATCGCTGGCCACCGGCGAGCACCGCGTCGTGCTGCTTGGCAACGAAGCGGTCCGTCATCCGGACTTCGCGGCGATCCACGCCACGGCGCAATGGATTGCCGAGGCAACCGGCGCTACGCTCGGTTTCCTGACCGAAGCGGCCAACACGGTCGGCGCGCACCTGGTGAACGCGCTGCCGGGCGAAGGCGGTCTGAATGCGCGCGAAGTGTTCGAGCAGCCGCGCAAGGGCTATCTGCTGCTGAATCTCGAACCGGAATTCGACACGGCCAATCCGGCGCAGGCGCTTGCCGCGCTGAAGCAGGCCGAGATGGTCGTCGTCATGTCGCCGTTCCAGACGGGCGCGGACTATGCCGACGTGCTGCTGCCGATCGCGCCGTTCACCGAAACGGGCGGCTCGTTCGTCAACGCGGAAGGCACGGTGCAGGCGTTCAACGGCGTCGTGCGTCCGCTCGGCGACACGCGCCCTGCCTGGAAGGTGTTGCGCGTGCTGGGCAGCCTGCTGGGCGCGCCGGGCTTCGAATACGACACGGTCGAAGAAGTGCGTACGGCAGCGCTCGGCGACGGTGACCTGAGTTCGCGTCTGTCGAACCGCACTGGCGTCGCGGTAACGCGCGGCAAGGCCGAGAAGGCGGAGGAAGGCAAGTTCGAGCGTCTCGCGAACGTGCCGATCTATCATGCCGATGCGCTCGTGCGTCGTGCGGAGTCGCTGCATCTGACCGCGGCGGCCCGTACGGCGAACTCGGTTGGCCTGCCGGCAGCGCTGTTCGACAAACTGGGTTTGAAAGAGGGCGACGCGGTGCGCGTTCGTCAGGGCGAGCAAGCGGTGCAGTTGCCGGCCGTGCGCGATGCGAATCTTGCGGAGACGGTCGTCCGCGTATCGGCGGCTACGCCTGCCGGTGCAGCGCTGGGCAGCCTGTTCGGTGAACTGGTGGTGGAGAAGGCGTAAATGAGCTTGTTCGATACGATCAACTCGGGCGGCGCCCAGCTTCTCGGTGTGGCATGGCCCACGGTGTGGGCGCTCGTGCGCATCCTGGTGGTGGCCGTCGTGATCCTGCTGTGCGTCGCTTACCTGATTCTGTGGGAGCGTAAGCTGATCGGCTGGATGCACGTGCGTCTCGGTCCGAACCGCGTCGGCCCCGCCGGGCTCTTGCAGCCGATCGCCGACGTGCTGAAGTTGCTGCTCAAGGAAGTGATCCAGCCCGCCCAGGCGAGCCGCTGGATCTACATCATCGCCCCGATCATGGTAGTGGTGCCGGCGTTCGCGGTCTGGGCGGTCATTCCGTTCCAGGCGGGCGCGGTGCTCGGCGACATCAACGCGGGTCTGCTGTACGCGATGGCGATTTCGTCGATTGGCGTGTATGGCGTGATTCTGGCCGGTTGGGCGTCGAATTCGAAATACGCGTTCCTCGGCGCGATGCGAGCCGCCGCGCAGATGGTCTCGTACGAAATTTCGATGGGCTTCGCGCTCGTGGTCGTGCTGATGACGGCCGGCACGCTGAATCTGTCGGGCATCGTCGGCTCGCAGGAGCAGGGCTTCTTCGCGTCGCACGGCCTGAACTTCCTGTCGTGGAACTGGCTGCCGCTCCTGCCGATGTTCGTCGTGTACTTCATCTCGGGCATCGCGGAAACGAACCGTCATCCGTTCGACGTGGTGGAAGGTGAATCGGAAATCGTCGCGGGCCACATGATTGATTACTCGGGTATGGCGTTCGCGCTGTTCTTCCTCGCCGAGTACATCAACATGATCGTCATCTCGGCATTGGCTGCAACTCTGTTCCTCGGCGGCTGGAGCGCACCGTTCGGATTCCTGTCGTTCATCCCGGGCATCGTTTGGCTCGTCGTCAAGGTTTTCTTCCTGTTGTCGGTGTTCATCTGGGCGCGTGCGACGTTCCCGCGCTACCGCTACGACCAGATCATGCGTCTGGGCTGGAAGGTCTTCATTCCGGTTTGCGTCGTGTGGCTCGTGGTGGTCGGCTTCTGGATCATGTCGCCGTTGAACATCTGGAAATAAAGGGCGGACGAACCTATGACCGCAATCCAAAACTTCTTCAAGACTTTCTTCCTCACGGAACTGTTGAAAGGCCTCGCGCTGACCGGACGCTACGCGTTCCAGCGGAAGGTCACCGTGCAGTTCCCGGAAGAGAAGACCCCGATCTCGCCGCGTTTCCGTGGGCTGCATGCGCTGCGCCGTTATGAAAACGGCGAAGAGCGCTGTATCGCGTGCAAGCTGTGCGAAGCAGTGTGCCCGGCGCTCGCGATCACGATCGAATCGGAAACGCGCGCGGACAACACCCGCCGCACGACGCGCTACGACATCGACCTGACCAAGTGCATCTTCTGCGGTTTCTGCGAAGAGAGTTGCCCGGTCGACTCGATCGTCGAGACGCACATTCTCGAGTATCACGGCGAGAAGCGCGGCGATCTGTACTTCACGAAGGAAATGCTGCTGGCCGTTGGCGATCGCTACGAAGCAGAGATCGCCGCCAACAAGGCCGCCGACGCGCCGTATCGTTGAAGCGCTTTCCCGCTGATGCAGTAATTGCGGCAGTAAAAGCAGTAACACGGCCTGCTGTCGGGCCGACCGCCGCGGCCTGAGCGCCGCGGCACGGCGCACCTGTGCGGCGGTTCTGGCGGTTTCGCCCGCTGTTGCCAACCACGCGTGCCAAAGAACAATGCCTGACGATGGCCTAACGATGAACCGGTAATCATGGAATTCACGACCGTACTGTTCTACATCTTCGCGCTGCTCCTGGTGGTTTCAGGGCTGAAGGTGATCACCTCGCGCAACCCGGTGGCGTGCGCACTGTTTCTGGTGCTGGCGTTCTTCAACGCAGCCGCGATCTGGATGCTGCTCGAGGCCGAGTTTCTCGCGATCCTGCTGGTGCTGGTCTATGTCGGCGCGGTGATGGTGCTGTTCCTGTTCGTCGTGATGATGCTGGACATCAATCTCGACGTGCTGCGCAAGGACTTCAAACGCTTCGTGCCGATGGCCTCGGCGGTCGGCGCGATCATCGTGGTCGAAACCGCGCTGATCCTGTGGCACGGCTACGGCGCGACCACCACGGCGCTTCACGACACGGCCGCGGCCGCCGCCGGCATGGGCGACTGGTCGAATACGCGCCTGATCGGCAAGGTCATCTACACCGACTACATCTTCGCGTTCGAAATCGCCGGCCTGATTCTGCTGGTGGCGATCATCGCGGCGATCGCGCTGACTACGAGCCACAAGAAAGACAGCAAGCGTCAGAACGTCAGCGCCCAGGTCAAGGTGCGAGCCCAGGACCGCGTGCGCGTCGTGAAGATGCCGTCAGAGAAAACCGCGGCGACTCTTGCGGCGGAAGAAGCGGCTGCCGCGGCAGCCGCAGCAGCAGCCGACTCGGCACCGGCCAAGAACAGCTGAGCGGACAGGAGATAGAAATCATGTTGACCCTTGCCCATTACCTTGTCCTCGGCGCGATCCTGTTTGCGATCAGCATCGTCGGCATTTTCCTGAACCGCCGCAACGTCATCATCATTCTGATGGCGATCGAACTGATGCTGCTCGCGGTGAACACCAATTTCGTCGCGTTCTCGCACTACCTGGGCGACGTGCACGGCCAGATTTTCGTCTTCTTCGTGCTGACCGTTGCGGCAGCCGAAGCAGCGATCGGTCTCGCAATTCTGGTGACCCTGTTCCGCAGTCTCGACACGATCAATGTCGAGGATCTCGATCAGCTCAAAGGTTAATTTCAGGAAAAGCGGTTATGTCCACGATACTCAATGAAAACCTGCTGTTGGCAATTCCGCTGGCACCGCTTGCCGGTTCCCTGGTTGCAGGGCTGTTCGGAAAGGCGATAGGGCGAGCGGGTGCGCATTCGGTCACGATCCTCGGCGTCGCGGTTTCGTTCATCCTGTCGGTCATCGTCTTTTTCCAGGTGATGGACGGCGCGAGCTTCAACGCGACCGTTTATCAATGGATGTCGATCGGCAAGACGCAACTCGAAGTCGGTTTCCTGGTCGACTCGCTGACCGCGATGATGATCTGCGTGGTGAACTTCGTGTCGCTGATGGTGCACATCTACACGATCGGCTACATGGCCGACGACGACGGCTACCAGCGCTTCTTCTCGTACATTTCGCTGTTCACGTTCTCGATGTTGATGCTCGTGATGAGCAACAACTTCCTGCAGCTGTTCTTCGGCTGGGAAGCGGTGGGTCTCGTGTCGTACCTGCTGATCGGCTTCTACTTCAAGCGTGAGAGCGCGATCTACGCGAACATGAAGGCGTTCATCGTGAACCGCGTCGGCGACTTCGGTTTCCTGCTCGGCATCGGTCTGCTGTTCGCATTCGCCGGTTCGATGAACTACGGCGAAGTCTTCGCGAAGCGTACCGAACTCGCGGCGCTGAACTTCCCGGGTACCGACTGGGGTCTGCTGACGGTGGCCTGCATTTGCCTGTTCATCGGCGCGATGGGTAAGTCGGCGCAGTTCCCGCTGCATGTGTGGCTGCCCGATTCGATGGAAGGCCCGACGCCGATCTCCGCGCTGATTCACGCGGCAACCATGGTGACGGCCGGTATCTTCATGGTCACGCGCATGTCGCCGCTGTTCGAACTGTCGGATACGGCGCTGTCCTTCGTGATGGTCATCGGTGCGATTACCGCGCTGTTCATGGGCTTCCTCGGAATCGTCCAGAACGACATCAAGCGTGTGGTCGCTTATTCCACGCTGTCCCAGCTCGGTTACATGACGGTCGCGCTCGGCGCGTCGGCTTATTCGGTCGCCGTGTTCCACCTGATGACGCACGCGTTCTTCAAGGCGCTGCTGTTCCTCGGCGCGGGTTCGGTGATCATCGGCATGCACCACGATCAGGACATCCGCAACATGGGCGGCCTGCGCAAGTACATGCCGATCACCTGGATCACGTCGCTGATCGGTTCGCTCGCGCTGATCGGCACGCCGTTCTTCTCGGGCTTCTACTCGAAAGACTCGATCATCGACGCGGTGAAGCTGTCGCATCTGCCGGGCTCGGGTTTCGCGTACTTCGCGGTGGTCGCAAGCGTGTTCGTGACCGCGCTGTATTCGTTCCGTATGTATTTCCTGGTGTTCCACGGCGAGGAGCGTTTCCGCGGTCCGAAGCACCCGGAATCGCCGATGGGCGCCGAAGCCGCGTCGCATGCACATGCGCATGCGCATGACGCACACGGCCATGACGACCACGACCAACACGCTCACGAGCCGCATGAAACGCCGTGGGTCGTCTGGGTACCGCTGGTGCTGCTGGCGATTCCGTCGATCGTGATCGGCGCGATCGGCGTCGGTCCGATGCTGTTCGGTGACTTCTTTCAGCACGGCGTCGCGTTCGACAAGGTGATCTACATCAGCGAGAACCATCCGGCGCTGCATGAGATGGCTGAAGAATTCCAGGGCTGGGCGTCGATGGGGTTGCACTCGGTGTCGGGCCTGCCGGTGTGGCTTGCGCTCGCTGGCGTGCTGGTCGCCTGGTACCTGTATCTGGTCCGTCCGGATCTGCCGGCTGTCATCAAGCGCGCATTCGGCCCGATCTACACGTTGCTCGATAACAAGTACTACATGGACAAGATCAACGAAGTCGTGTTTGCGCGTGGCGCGGTGGCCATTGGCCGGGGTCTGTGGAAGGAAGGCGACGTGGTCGTGATCGACGGTATCGTCAACGGCAGCGCACGCTTTATCGGCTGGTTCGCTAGCGTGATCCGCTTCCTCCAATCCGGCTACATCTACCACTACGCGTTCGCCATGATTATCGGCATGCTGGGGCTCCTGACCCTGTTTGTAACGCTCGGCGGCAAATAAGGCGAGAGACACTCATGCACGCTTATCCGATTCTCAGCATCGCGATCTGGTTGCCGATCCTCTTCGGTCTGGTGGTCCTCGCGATCGGCAACGACCAGAACCCGGCCCCGGCGCGCTGGATCTCGCTGATCGGCTCGGTCCTGAGCTTCCTTGTCACGCTACCGCTGATCACCAGCTTCGATTCGAGCACCGCCGACCTGCAGTTCGTCGAGCAGGCGAGCTGGATCGAGCGCTTCCACATCATGTACCACCTCGGCGTGGACGGCATTTCGATGTGGTTCGTCGTATTGACCGCGTTGATCACGGTGATCGTGGTGATCGCAGGGTGGGAAGTGATCACGAAGAACGTCGGCCAGTACTTCGCAGCGTTCCTGATCCTCTCGGGGATCATGGTCGGCGTGTTCAGCGCGGCGGACGGCATGCTGTTCTACGTGTTCTTCGAAGCGACGCTGATTCCGATGTACATCATCATCGGTGTGTGGGGAGGGGCGAACCGCGTGTATGCGGCGTTCAAGTTCTTCCTGTACACGCTGGCGGGCTCCCTGCTGATGCTGGTCGCGCTGATCTATCTGTACGTCGAGACGGGTTCGTTCGACCTCGCGACGTGGCAGCACACGCAGATTGCGATGACGCCACAGGTGCTGCTATTCATAGCGTTCTTCCTCGCGTTTGCCGTGAAGGTGCCGATGTGGCCGGTGCACACCTGGTTGCCTGACGCCCACGTGGAAGCGCCGACCGGCGGCTCGGTCGTGCTGGCCGCGATCATGCTGAAGCTGGGCGCGTACGGTTTCCTGCGCTTCTCGCTGCCGATCACGCCTGACGCGAGCCACTTTCTGGCCCCGGTCGTCATCACGCTGTCGCTGATCGCTGTTATCTACATCGGCCTCGTCGCGATGGTGCAGGCCGACATGAAGAAGCTGGTCGCGTATTCGTCGATCGCGCACATGGGTTTCGTCACGCTCGGCTTTTTCATCTTCAATCAGCTCGGCGCGGAAGGCGCGATCGTGCAGATGATCTCGCACGGCTTCGTGTCGGGCGCGATGTTCCTGACGATCGGCGTGCTGTACGACCGTATGCACTCGCGTCAGATCGCCGATTACGGCGGCGTCGTCAATGTGATGCCGAAGTTCGCCGCGTTCGTGATGCTGTTCGCGATGGCCAACTGCGGCTTGCCGGGCACCTCCGGTTTCGTCGGCGAGTTCATGGTGATTCTGGCTGCCGTCCAGTACAACTTCTGGATTGCGGGTGGCGCGGCAGTCACGCTGATTCTCGGCGCGGCCTACACGCTGTGGATGTACAAGCGGGTGTACTTCGGCGCGGTCGCCAACGATCACGTGAAGAGCCTGTTCGACATCAACCGCCGCGAATTTTTCATGCTGGCAGTGCTCGCCGCACTGACGCTGTTCATGGGCCTGTATCCGAAGCCCTTTACCGATGTGATGCACGTATCCGTGGAAAACCTCCTCTCCCACGTTGCTCAATCGAAGCTGCCGTTGCCTCAGTAACGACGAGCGGAGGAATTTAAGACCATGCAAAACGCCCCTATGACTGCTCTGTTGCCCGACGCACTGGTGATGTTCGCCGTTGTGATCGCGTGGCTCAACGACACGTTCGTCGGCCAGGAGGGTCGCCGCACCACGTATTTCATCGCGTTCTTCTCGACGCTCGTCGCCGGGATCTGGTTCGCGGTGAATGCGTTCGACCCGCAAGTGCATTACTTCTTCGATCACATGTACGTGGTCGATCCGTTCGCCAGCCTGATGAAGGCGGTGGTGTCGCTCGGCTATGCGGTGACGATCGTATATTCGCGTCGCTACCTCGAAGACCGTAGCCTGTTCCGTGGCGACTTCTTCCTGCTCGGCATGTTCTCGCTGCTCGGACAGATCGTGATGATCTCGGGCAATAACTTCCTGACGCTGTACCTCGGTCTGGAACTGATGTCGCTGTCGCTGTACGCGGTGATCGCGCTGCGTCGCGAAGTGGCGTCGTCGAACGAAGCGGCGATGAAGTATTACGTGCTCGGCGCGCTGGCTTCGGGCTTCCTGCTCTACGGTATTTCGATGCTGTACGGCGCGACCGGCTCGCTCGACTTGAACGAAGTGTTCAAGGCGATCAGCGCGAGCCACTACGATCCGACCGTGTTGCTGTTCGGCGTGATCTTCATCGTGGCGGGCGTGGCGTTCAAGATGGGCGCAGTGCCGTTCCATATGTGGGTGCCTGACGTGTACCAGGGCGCACCGACGGCGATGACGCTCGTGGTTGGGGGCGGCCCGAAGGTCGCGGCGTTTGCCTGGGGCTTGCGTTTCCTCGTGATGGGCCTGCTGCCGCTCGCGGTCGAATGGCAACAGATGCTGGTGATTCTGGCGGCGCTGTCGCTGATCGTCGGCAACATCACCGGTATCGTGCAGCGCAACGTCAAGCGGATGCTCGCGTATTCGGCGATCTCGAACATGGGCTTCGTGCTGCTCGGTCTGCTCGCCGGCGTGGTCGACGACAAGACCACGGGCGCCGCGAGCGCGTACAGCTCGGCGATGTTCTACAGCATCGTCTACCTGATCACGACGCTGGGCACCTTCGGCGTCATCATGCTGCTCGCGCGTCGTGACTGCGAAGCGGACACGCTCGAGGACTTCAAAGGCCTCAATCAGCGCAGCCCGGTGTTTGCCTTCGTCATGATGATCATGATGTTCTCGCTCGCGGGTATTCCACCGGCAGTCGGCTTCTACGCGAAACTAGCCGTGCTGCAGGCGACGATGAACGCTGGCCTGACCTGGCTCACCGTATTGGCAGTGATCACGTCGCTGTTCGGCGCGTTCTACTACCTGCGTATCGTCAAGCTGATGTACTTCGACGAGCCGCAAGACAAGTCGCCGATCCTTGCCGACACGAGCACGCGCGCGTTGCTCGCGCTCAACGGTGTCGCGGTGCTGGTGCTCGGTATCGTGCCGGATCCGCTGTTGCGCGCCTGCCTGCAGGCAATCCAGCACACGCTGCTGCTCTGATGTCCGCTGCGGGCTGGTTTATCGTGCTGTTGGCGCTGGTCGGCGCCAACCTGCCGTTCCTGAATCAGCGCCTCTTCGCCGCCGTGCCGTTGAAAGCGGCGAAGAAAAGCGCATGGCTCCGGATTGCCGAATTGATCGTGCTGTATTTCACGGTCGGCGCGCTGGGCTTGCTGCTCGAAGCGCGCGCGGGAAACCGCTTCGAGCAGGGCTGGCAGTTCTATGCGATCACGTTCGCGCTGTTCGTCGTGTTCGCTTTCCCCGGATTTACCTTCCAATATCTCGTCAAACGCCGCTGACGGCGTGCCGCCGTCGCGCGCGCCTGGCTGTTCTGAGGTCCGCACATGGCTGAACTTCCCAATCACGATGCCGCGCTAACCGAAACTTGTATCGACAGCAAAACGGTCCATCAAGGGCCGTTCATGACGGTCAAGTACGATACGGTCCGTTTGCCGGACGGCAAACAGGCGACGCGCGAATACGTTCAGCATCCGGGCGCCGTCATGGTGATCCCCTTGTTCGATGATGGCCGGGTGCTGCTCGAAAGTCAGTATCGCTATCCGATGGGCAAGGTAATGGTCGAATATCCTGCCGGCAAGCTCGACCCGAACGAGGGCGCGCTGGCCTGCGCGGTGCGAGAACTGCGCGAGGAAACCGGCTATACCGCTCGCGAGTACGTGTACCTGACACGGATTCACCCGATCATTTCTTATTCGACCGAATTCATTGATATCTATCTCGCGCGGGGCTTGACCGTGGGCGAGCGCGAGCTCGACGACGGCGAGTTTCTCGAACTCTTCACGGCAACCGTGGAGCAGGTGTCGGAGTGGGTGCGCACGGGCAAAATCACCGATGTGAAGACCATCATCGGTACGTTCTGGCTCGAGAAAGTGCTGTCGGGCACGTGGCCGACAAAGGCGCCCGAGTCGGTATAGGTTTGCCTCCGCCGGATCACTGATCCGCGTTGCCGTTTAGCGAAGCCCCTGTTGGTCGATGACCGGCAGGGGCTTCGTCATTGGCTTCTCGGTTTCTTTCTGGCACAAGAATAAGCCGTTTCCTATGCCATCCGGCTGGCTCGTCGCAATGCCGGCGGCCGGCTAGTATGAACCTTCCGATCCACGTGTCGGTCCTTGATCTTGTTTGGGATAACGAACGATCGGCATCGGAGTAATCTGATTTCAGTCCCATCATAAGTTGTCGATTGACAACCTGCGATGGGACGACTACATTGGAGGTGTCGATGGTTCGAGGAAGGCACGCGAAGAAAGAGATCGAGACCGCATTGACGTACGCGGAGCAGCACGGCTGGCGCGTTCAGGACGGAGAAAAAGGTCATGCTTGGGGAAAAATCTATTGCCCGTACAAGGACAGCGAGTGCCGTTGCGGGGAGTTCTGTATATCGAGCGTCTGGAGTACGCCAAAGAACTCCGGCAATCACGCCAGACACTTGCGGCGCATCGTCGACAACTGCACGACTCGACGTTAGTCGGTTCGTAGGTATTGAACAGCAATCGCGATAACCTGGGCTAAACAAAGACAGGAGTAACGTATGGAATATGTGTTCACGTTGAAATATCGCCTCGCGGCGGAAGATTGCGATGCGGACGCAATCGTCGAACGGTTGGGGGAAATGGGGTGCGACGACGCCACAGTTGGCGTCGGGCAACCGGGTCGTCTCGGGCTGCTTTTCACGCGTGAAGGCACGAGCGCATTCGAGGCTGTCGCCAGCGCGCTCAAGGACGTGAAACGCGCGGTGCCGTCCGCGCGGCTGGTGGAGGCGGGACCTGACTTCGTGGGCCTGAGCGACGTGGCCGAGGTGGCCGGTGTGTCGCGGCAAAACATGCGCAAGCTGATGCTGAACCACCCCATCGACTTCCCGCCGCCGGTCCACGAAGGCAGTGCGTCGGTGTGGCATCTGGCGGACGTGCTCGAATGGCTGACCGCGCGCGGCGGGTACGCCATCAAGACCGATGTGGCGGACATGGCGAAACTGGCAAAACAGATCAATCTGACGAAGGAGGCCCGCCAGATTGAACCACGTGTGAGCCGTCAACTCGGAGATCTCGTGGCGTAGCAGGGGTCCGGAAGCGGGCGGGAGAACGCGGAGCAAGCGTGGTGCCGCATACGCGCCGGGACGCCTTCGGCAGCACCTGCCGTAAAGCGTTAAAATCGCCCACCCGCGTCAGATTCCCGTACAGCATCTGGCGACTGCGCGTCGGCTCTACAGTTTTACGAACGACCGTTCACAAATTTTCATTTTGCGCTAAACTGGCACGCAAGCCCTGATTCCACATGAAGGTCCTCGATTTACAGTGTCCGCATGGCCATCGGTTCGAAGGCTGGTTCGCTTCGGCTGATGACTTCGAGTCGCAGCAGTCCCGCAAGCTCGTCGAATGTCCGATCTGCGGCGCGACCGAGGTCAGCCGCTTGCCGTCGGCGCCGCGTCTGAATCTGTCGGGCGCGGCCGACTCGAAGGTGCCGGCGGCCGTGGAGCAAATGCAGGCGCAGATGATGCGAGCGCTGCGCGAGGTACTGGAGAAGACTGAGAACGTGGGCGACCGCTTCGCCGAGGAAGCGCGGCGCATTCACTACAACGAAGCGCCCGCGCGCAGCATTCGCGGTGTCACGACGCCGGAGGATGCGCGTGCTTTGGTCGAGGAAGGCATTGAAGTGATGCCGCTGCCGGTCCCGGCTGCGCTGAAGGAACCGCTGCAATAGCGCAGTGGCTCCAGGCAGCCGGATCGTGGCGGCCAGGAGACACTACGCATGAATCTGGACTATTCCCCCGCTGAAGACGCGTTCCGCGCCGACATCCGCGCCTGGCTCGAAGCGAATCTGCCTCGCGAGCTGAGCGACAAGGTTCTTAATCACAAACGTCTTTCCCGCGAAGACTTCGCAAGCTGGCACAGGCTGCTCGGCACGCGAGGCTGGTCGGCGGTCGCGTGGCCGCGCGAATACGGCGGCCCAGGCTGGGACGCGACGCAACGGCATATCTGGGAAGAGGAGTGCGCGCGTATCGGCGCGCCTTCCGTGCTGCCTTTTGGTGTGTCGATGGTCGCGCCGGTACTGATGAAGTACGGTAACGAGGCGCAAAAGCGCCACTATCTGCCGCGTATTCTCGATGGCACGGACTGGTGGTGCCAGGGCTATTCGGAGCCGGGCTCGGGCTCCGACCTTGCGTCGCTGCGCACTCGCGCCGAGCGCGTCGGTGATCACTACGTGGTCAATGGTCAGAAAACCTGGACCACGCTCGGCCAGCATGCCGACATGATGTTCTGCCTCGTGCGCACCGACAGCGGTGCCAAAAAGCAGGAGGGCATCTCGTTCCTGCTGATTGACATGAAAACACCCGGCATCACGGTGCGGCCGATCATCACGCTCGACGAAGATCACGAAGTCAACGAAGTGTTCTTCGAAGACGTGAAAGTACCCGTCGACAATCTGGTCGGCGAAGAAAATCGCGGCTGGACGTATGCGAAATACCTGCTCGGGCACGAGCGTACCGGCATTGCGCGAGTCGGCGCGTCAAAGCGCGAGCTGGCCTTTCTTAAGCGAGTCTCGCTGAATCAGAAAAAGAAGGGCAAGCCGCTGCTGCACGATCCGGTGTTTGCCGCAAAGGTCGCGAGTCTCGAGATCGAGTTGATGGCGCTCGAAGTCACCGTGCAACGCGTGGTGGCCAACGAGGCGGGCGGCCGCGGTCCGGGCCCGGAAGCATCGATGCTGAAGATCAAGGGTACGGAAGTCCAGCAGGGGCTGACCGAGTTGATGTTCGAAGCCATCGGTCCGCTCGCCGCACCGTTCGACGTGCCCTTCCTGGAAGGCGAACGCGAGCATTGTCTCGCTGGTGACGACGATGCAGCGCCGCTCGCCGCGTACTACTTCAACTTCCGCAAGACGTCGATTTACGGCGGCTCGAACGAAATTCAAAAGAACATCATCGCGCAGATGATTCTCGGACTTTGAGGAGCGGCGCATGGACTTCACTTTCAACGACGAACAACAACAATTTGCCGATGCGTTGCGTCGCTATCTCGAGAAGAGCTACTGCTTCGAAGCGCGCCAGGAGATCGTGCGCTCGGCGCAGGGCGTATCGGCTTCACACTGGGCCGCGTTCGCCGAGCTGGGGCTGACCGCGTTGCCGGTGCCCGAAGCGCAGGGCGGCTTCAACGGCGGTCCCATCGACATGCTCGTGGTCATGCAGGAACTCGGTCGCGCGCTCGTCGTCGAGCCGTATTGGGCGACCGCGGTCGGCATCGAAGCGCTGCGCATTGCCGGCACCGATGACGGCGAAGACGCCGCGTTGCTCGAACGGACGGCCCAGGGCGGATGCAAACTGGCCGTGGCGTTTCACGAGCCGCACGCGCGCTACGATCTGTTCGAGGTCGCGACGACCGCGAGCGGGCAGGGCGCGCAGCACATGCTGAGCGGCACGAAATCGGTCATGCTGCACGGCGCACAGGCGGACCACTGGATCGTGCCGGCGCGCCTCGATGGCGAAATCGCGCTTTTCGTCGTCGCGCGAAACGCGTCCGGAGTCAAGGTCACCGAGTACCGCACGATCGACGGCCAACGCGCCGCCACGCTCGAATTCAGCAGCACGCCCGCGCGCCGGCTCGCCGGCAAACATGCGGGTGCGGCGGGCCTCGAGCAGATCGCCGACTACGGCACGCTGCTGCTGTGCGCGGAAGCGCTCGGCGCGCTCGACGCGCTCAATCACGCCACCGTCGAGTACACGAAAACGCGCCAGCAGTTCGGCCAGCCGATCGCACGTTTCCAGGCATTGCAGCACCGCATGGTCGAGATGCTGATTCACGCGGAGCAGGCGCGTTCGATCACGTATCTGGCTGCGATGCGCTACGCGAGTGAAGACGCGAACGAGCGGCGTCGCGCAATTTCCGCGGCCAAAGTTCGGGTCGGGCAGGCCGCGCGTTTCGTCGGTCAACAGGCGGTGCAGCTGCACGGCGGCATGGGCGTCACGAACGAAGTGGCGGCCGCGCATCTGTTCAAGCGTCTGGCGATCATCGAGACCACGCTCGGCGACGTCGATCATCATCTCGCGCGGTTTGCCACGCTACCCGGATTTGCCGTCGCCGAAGACTGATCGGCCGCTTCAAGCGAACAAAGGAGTTGCACGATGAAATTCAGTTTCGAAGACATGGAAGTGGGCACGAGCCGTGAAATCGGCAAGCACACATTCACGCGCGAGGAGATTGTTGGGTTCGCGCAGAAGTTCGATCCGCAGCCGTTTCATCTCGACGAAGCTGCCGGGGCCGAATCGCCGTTCCGTGGCCTCGTCGCGAGCGGTTGGCACACGTGCTCGGTCATGATGGGCATGCTCGTGCGCAATCTATTGGCGGATTCGACGTCGATGGGTTCGCCCGGTGTCGACGAGATCCGCTGGCTAAAGCCCGTACGAGTTGGCGACACGATCACGATGATGAACGTCGTCGTCGACAAGCGCGTGTCGCAGAGCAAGCCCGATCGAGGCATCGTGTCGACACGCTGGGAGGGCATCAATCAGCATGGCGAAACGGTGATCACGGTGAACTCGAAGGGCATGTTCGGTCTGCGCGAACCTGGAGTCGCGGCATGACATCGAATGCGACGACAATCGTCGCGTTCGACAATGCCGAAGCCTTGCGCGCGCTCATCGGCGCGGAGCCGCTCGTCAGCGAATGGCTAAGCGTCGATCAGGACCGGGTCAACCGTTTCGCCGAGGCGACCGGCGATCATCAATGGATTCACGTCGATCCCGAGCGGGCCAAACGTGAATCGCCCTTTGGCGGGCCGATCGCGCATGGATTCCTGACGCTGTCGCTGATTCCGGCTTTGCTCGGCGAAACGGTGAGAATCGAGCAGCGCATGGGTGTCAACTACGGCTTGAATCGGGTGCGCTTCATCTCGCCGGTGCTGGTCGGTTCGTCGTTGCGCGGGAAGTTCGCGGTGGAATCGGTGACCGACGTGGAGAATGGCGGCGTGCAACTCGCATGGAACGTGACGCTCGAGCGTCAGGGCAGCGAGCGGCCGGTGTGCGTTGCGGAGTTCATCACGCGGCATTACTTCTAGCGTTTGCCCTTCGCAGATGAAATGAAAAAAGCGCGAACCGGCATGCCTGCCGCTCGCGCTTTTCTGTTTGTGTCGAGCCGTGTTTGCGAGACGGCCTTGAATCAGTGTTTCGCGTACTGCGTCGCGCCAAACAGGATCTCTTTCGCCTTGTCGTCCATCAGCGGCACGCGCGCGGACGCGAGCACGTCGACGCCGCGCACCACCGCCGGCCGTGCGGCGATCTCTTCATGCCAGCGCTTCACGTTCGGCAACGCATCGAGGTCGATGCCCTGGTTTTGCCACGAGCGCGTCCACGGAAACGCGGCGATGTCCGCGATCGTATAGTCGTTTCCCGCGAGGTAACGCGTCTTGCCGAGTTGCGTGTCCATCACGCCATACAGACGCCGCGCTTCGTTGCTGTAGCGATTGACCGCGTATTCGATCTGCTCGGGCGCATACACGCGGAAGTGATGCGTTTGCCCGAGCATCGGACCGAGGCCGCCCATCTGGAACATCAGCCATTGCAGCACCCTATAGCGCGCGGCCGGATCCGACGGTAGAAACTTGCCGGTTTTCTCGGCGAGATAAATCAGGATCGCACCCGATTCGAACAGCGCGAACGGCCGGCCATCGGCGCCTTTCGGACCTTCAGAATCGACGATCGCGGGAATCTTGTTGTTGGGACTGATGGCGAGAAATTCGGGTTTGAACTGGTCGCCTGCACCGATGTTCACGCCATGCACGGTGTAGGGCAGGCCCGTCTCCTCGAGCATGATGTGAATCTTGTGGCCGTTCGGGGTCGCCCAGCTATAGACGTCGATCATCCTGGCTCCTTGTTCGTCAAAGCGGCGCCGCAATGAGGGCGCCGCCGTTGCCGAAAATTAGAGCATAGATCGCGCGATGCTGCTTGCGGTGGCGTGAGCCGCCGGGCTCGCGTCGAGCCGAAACACTCAAACGCGCGTGACCGGCATTTCCACGCGAGCCGCGGCGCCCGCATCCATATGACGCGCGAGCTCGAGCTTGGCGATCGCATTGCGGTGCACTTCGTCGGGACCGTCGGCGAAACGCAGCGTGCGCGCCGACGCATACGCATACGCGAGCGGGAAATCGTCGCTGACGCCGCCGCCGCCATGCGCCTGAATCGCCCAGTCGATCACCTGACACGCCATGTTCGGCGCGACCACCTTGATCATCGCGATCTCGCCGCGCGCGCCCTTGTTGCCGACGGTGTCCATCATGTAGGCGGTCTTCAGCGTGAGCAGACGCGCCTGTTCGATCATGCAGCGCGCCTCGGCGAGACGCTCCTGCGTGACGCCCTGCGCTGCAACCGGCTTGCCGAACGCGACCCGTTGCAGCGAGCGCTTCGCCATCAGTTCGAGCGCGCGTTCGGCGAGACCGATCAGGCGCATGCAGTGATGAATGCGCCCCGGGCCGAGACGGCCTTGTGCGATCTCGAAGCCGCGGCCTTCACCGAGCAACATGTTGGTGGCGGGCACTCGCACGTTCTCGAGCGTGATCTCCATATGGCCGTGCGGCGCGTCGTCGTAACCGAACACCGTGAGCGGGCGGTGCACGGTGATGCCGGCGGCGTCGGCGGGCACGAGGATCATCGACTGTTGCTGATGGCGCGGCGCGTCCGGATCGGTCTTGCCCATCACGATATAGACCTTGCAACGCGGATCGCCCGCGCCCGATGACCACCACTTGTGACCGTTGATCACGTAGTGGTCGCCATCGCGCACGATGCTGGTCTGGATATTGGTCGCATCCGACGACGCCACCTCCGGCTCCGTCATCAGAAACGCCGAACGGATCTGTCCCTGCAGCAGCGGTTCGAGCCACTCGCGCTTGTTGTCTTCGGTGCCGTAGCGCTCGATCGTCTCCATGTTGCCGGTATCCGGCGCGTTGCAGTTGAACACTTCCGGGGCCCAGGGCACGCGGCCCATGATCTCGCACAGCGGCGCGTATTCGAGATTCGTCAGGCCGGCGCCGCGCTCCGATTGCGGCAGGAACAGATTCCACAGGCCGGCGTCGCGCGCCTTCTGCTTGAGTTGCTCGATCAGTTCGGTCGGCACCCACGCGTTGCCGTTCTGGCGATTGCGCGCGATCTCGGCATAGAACGCCTGTTCGTTCGGATAAATGTGCTCGTCGAAAAAGGCGAGCAGTTTTTCGCGCAACGCCTGGACCTTCGGGGTGTAATCGAAATTCATCTGAGACCTCGCGGATAACGGACTGCGAATGAGGGGGCGCAGGGCGCGCGCCGTTGCGTCTAGAGGGCCTTCTGCGCGTAACGCCAGGCCAGTTCGGCCATCGGCTTCGCGCGTCGGCCGGCGTCGAGCGCCTGCGCGCTCGATGCGGTACCGTCGACGGCGCGCTTCATGATCCCTTGCAGGATCGCGGCGATGCGGAACATGTTGTACGCCAGGTAGAAATTCCAGTCGCCATGAATCTCGAAGCCGGTGCGTTGGCAATAACGCTCGACGTACTGTGCTTCATCGGGAATTCCAAGCTCGGCCCAATCGAGTCCCGCGATGCCGCGGAACTGTGCCGGGTCGACATGCCACGCCATGCAGTGATACGCAAAATCGGCGAGCGGATCGCCGAGCGTCGACAATTCCCAGTCGAGCACCGCGAGCACGCGCGGCTCGTTGCGATCGAAGATCAGATTGTCTAGCCGGTAGTCGCCATGCACGACAGAAGTACGGCCGCTCGTCTCCGCAGGCATATGCTGAGGCAGCCAATCGATCAGCCGATGCATCGCATCGATCGGCTCGGTCTCGGATGCCAGATACTGCTTGCTCCAGCGACCGATCTGGCGTGCGAAGTAATTGCCGGGCTTGCCGTAATCGACGAGGCCGGCGGCGGCGACGTCGACACTGTGCAACGCCGCGATGACGCGATTCATTTCGTCGTAGATCGCCGCGCGCTCAGTGGGCGTCATGCCGGGCAGCGATTGATCCCACAGCACGCGGCCTTCCACGAACTCCATCACGTAGAACGCGCGGCCGATCACGCTTTCGTCCTCGCACAGCGCGAGCATCTGCGCGACCGGCACCTCGGTGTCGGCGAGCGCGTGCATCACGCGATATTCGCGTTCGATCGCATGCGCGGACGGCAGCAGCTTCGCGGCGGGCCCGGGCTTCGCGCGCATCACGTACGAGCGCGACGGCGTGATCAGCTTGAAAGTGGGATTGGATTGTCCGCCCGCGAACTGCTCGAGCGTGAGCGGCCCCTCGAATCCGTCGACGTGCCCTGCCAGCCACGCGGCGAGCGCGTCGTTGTCGAAGCGTTGCCGCTCGTTGACCGGGCGGGTGCCCTCGAAAGCCGAATAGTCCTGGCCGGGTGCGGGTTCGCCGGTCTGCGTGGCATGCGCCATGTGTCTCCTCCAGTTCGGTGTCAGCTACGCTGGTATCGAATGAATTGCGCGTAGAGCATTTCCATCGTCGTGTTGCGGACGTCGCGATGCAACGGCGACGGCGGTGAATAGTTGAGCATGCGCAGCACCCAGTCGCGCGGCGCGGTGCCGACATCGAGCGCATTGATGCAGCCGGTCGCCTGCGCCAGATGACCGAAGAACGTGCGGCCGCCGGCCGTCAGCGCGTGCGAGAGGATTGCCCGATTGACGCCGCCGTGCAGCACCAGCAAGACGGTGTCCCACGACGTGTCCTCGCGCAGCGCCGTGACGGCCGGCAACACGCGATCAAACAGCTCGCCGATCGTTTCGCCGTCGAGAAAGCGCATGCTCTCCGGCACGATGCCGTCGAACACGCCGAGAAACGCCGCTTCGATGTCTTCCTGCGGAATGCTGCCGAGCCGGCCGCCCCGAATCTCCTGCCATGCGGGCTCGATCTCGGGTTCGATCTGCTGACCCGTTTCGGCAAGCACGCGCCGCGCGGTTTCGATCGTGCGCGGCAAGCCGCTGACGATTACGCGATCAAAGCGCAGCTGCTGTTCGGCAAACACGCGGCCCGCCGCGCTCGCCTGCTCGCGGCCTTTCGCGTTCAGCGGCACGGTTTCGGGATCGATCGCACGGCCGGAGTCGTCGAAGTAGGTGACGTCGCCGTGACGCATCAGGAAAATGCGGCGACGTTTCGGCAGTTGGTAGTCGGGCATGTCGGGCGGCTCTCCCGTCGCTTATTTATAGATCGGAGCGCGTTTTTCGAGGAACGCGGTGATGCCTTCGAGACCGTCGCGATGATGCAGCGACGCGACGAAGTTATCGCGCTCGGTGACCAGATGATCCGCGAGCGTCTGCGTGCCGGCTGCGGCGATCAGCCCCTTGATGCGCGCGACCGAATTGGGCGAAATCGAGCCGAGCTCGTCGGCCCAGGCGAGCGCGTGATCGACGGCGGTGCCGGCCTTCGTGAGCCGGTTGACGACGCCGAGTTCGTGCAGACGTGCAGCGCTGATCGGCTTGGCTTCGATCAGTACCTCGGTGGCCAGCTGGCGCGGCAGCGACTGCGCGAGGAACCACGAACCGCCGCCGTCGGGCGTCAAGCCGACGCGCGCGTATGACATCGCGAACTTCGCGTTGTCCGCGGCGACGATCAGATCGCAGGCGAGCGCGAGCGAAAATCCCGCGCCGGCCGCGGCGCCTTCCACTGCGGCAATGACTGGTTTCGACGATAGCCGTATTGCCGAAATCCATTGTCCGAGCATGTCGATGCTGTCGGCCTGCACGGACGGATCTTTCGCGCGATTTTCGAGCAGGCGGTTCAGATTGCCACCCGCGCAAAAGAAGTTGTCGGCGCCGGTGATCACGACGGCGCGAATCGACGGATCGCGCTCGATCGTATCGAACGCCTCGATGCCGGCCGCGTACATGTCCGGGTGCAGCGCGTTGCGCGCGCCGGGGTTCGACAGTGTGAGGACCAGCGTGGATTCGCTGCTGGCCGGGCGTGAAGCGAGCAGGGCGGCGCTCATGATTGGGTCTCCGTCTGGATGTCGGCGGCGTCGCGTTGCGTGAGCGAAAGGCCGAGTTGCGCGCGTCGTGCGAGCCACGGCGACGGACGGTAGCGCGGCTCGCCGAGCACGTCGAACATATTGCGCAGGATGGTCAGGATCGTGGTGGTGCCAAGTGCGTCGCCCAACGCGAGGGGGCCGCGCGGATAGCCGAGGCCGAGCGTGACGGCAAGGTCGATGTCTTGCGGCGTCGCGATCTGCCTTTGCGCGATGTCGCAGCCGATGTTGACGATCGTCGCAACTACCCGCTGCGCGACGAAGCCGGTCGAATCACGGATCACGGTGACGGGGACGCCGTCGGCGGCGAACAGCGCATGCGCGCTGTCGCGCGCGGCGCGTGTCGTGGCTGGCGTGGTCATCAGCGTGCGGCGTTGCGCGCCGGCCAGCGGGAACAGCGCGTCTACGGCGACGACGCGGCTCGCGTCGAGCGCTTCGTCGACAGCGGCCGTGGTCGCGTCGTGGCCGAACGGCGTGACGACGATGAGCGAACCGGCGGCAGGCGCCGCACCTTCGTCGAGCTTCACGCCGGCTTTGCCGACCAGTTGCACGACGGCCTCATACGCCGGGCGGTAGCGTTTGCTGACCCACACACTTTGCGGCAGCGTGGTGGGCGCGGGTGCTTCGGCGACCACCTGCTGTTTGCCGTCCAGGTAGCGATAAAAACCTTCGCCGGTCTTGCGGCCGAGCAGTCCGCCCGCGAGCCGCGTGCCGGTGATCGGCGACGGCGTGAAGCGCGGTTCTTCGTAGAACTGATGATAGATCGACTCCATCACCGGATGCGACACGTCGAGCGCGGTCAGGTCCAGCAGCTCGAACGGCCCGAGGCGAAAGCCGGCCTGCTCGCGCATGATGCGGTCGATCTCGGCAAAGCTCGCGACCCCTTCGCCCGCCACGCGCAAGCCCTCGGTATTCATGCCGCGGCCCGCGTGATTGACGATGAAGCCGGGCATGTCCTTCGCGCGCACCGGCGTGTGACCCATGCGGCGCGCGAGATCCATCAGCGCGTCGCCCGCCTCGGGGTCGCTGCGCAGCCCGTCGATCACCTCGACGACCTTCATCAGCGGTACCGGATTGAAGAAGTGATAGCCGACCACGCGCGACGGATCGGTGCAGCCCGCGGCGATCGCCGTGATCGACAGGGACGACGTATTCGACGCGAGAATGCAGCGCCCGCTGACCACGGTTTCGAGCTCGCGAAATAGCGCCTGCTTCACGTCGAGCTTTTCGACGATCGCCTCGATGACCAGATCGCAACCGACCAGTTCGCTGATCACCTGCGCGCTGCTTACGTTGGCGAGCGCGGCAAGCGAGCGCGACTGCTCGAGCTTGCCTTTGGCCGTCAATTTGGCGAAAGTCTCCGCGAGATAGTCGCGCGCGGCGCCGATAGCGGCCGCGTTGGTGTCGTAGAGCCGCACGCGCAGGCCCGCGAGCGCCGCGATCTGCGCGATGCCCCGGCCCATTGCGCCAGTGCCGACGATGCCGATGGTCTCGATGCTGAAATTGCGAGAGTTCATTGTGATGCCTGACTCCATGGTTATTTTAGAATAGCACGATCGTGCAATTTCTTGGATGATTTGATCGAAAGCCGCTGCCTCGACTTTGACGCGCGGTCTCACACACCATGACATAAGGAGACACCCGATGATCAAGCTGTGCGGTTTCGCGTTTTCCAACTACTACAACAAGGTCAAGTTCGTGCTGCTCGAGCACGGCATCGAGTTCGAGGAGCAGTTCGTGAAGCCGAGTCAGGAGCAAGCGCTGCTCGAGCATTCGCCGCTCGGCAAGGTGCCCTATCTGCAGACCGAGCACGGCGATCTGTGCGAGTCGCAATGCATCATTGAATATCTGGCCGCGCGTTTTCCTGACAAGCGGATCTTCTCCGCCGATCCGTGGCAAGCCGCGAAGGAACGTGAAATGATCTTCTTCGTCGATGTGCATCTCGAACTGACGGCGCGCAATCTCTACAAGGAAGCGTTTTTCGGTGGCACGGTCAGCGACGCCACGAAGGGGCGCGTCGAGAAGCTGCTCACCCATCACATCGCCGGCTTCAGGCGAATCGCGAAGTTCTCGCCGTATCTGTGCGGCGAGCAGTTCAGCGTCGCGGATACCGCCGGCTACGTGAACCTGCCGCTCGTCGGTATGGCGACGCAGACTATTTACGGCCGCGATTTTCTGCTCGAAGCGGGGATCGACTGGAAGAGCTACGTGAAGACGATCAACACGCGGCCGGCTGCGCAGCGCGTGACCGAGGATCGCAAGGCCTATGTCGCCGCGTCGCGAGCGTCCTGAGGGAGTGACAGCAGTGCTGTAATGCGCGCATGGGTGTGAAGCGCACACCCATGCCGTGGAGCGCGATGGCATGGAACGTGGATTCGTTCGTGACATCGCGCGGCGCATCCTAGAGCTGCGCGAGCCGTTCGAGCGCGGTGGCGAGTGTGCTTTCCTTCTTGGCAAAGCAGAAGCGCACCACGCCCGACTCGTGCGCCTCGTGATAGAACGCCGAGACCGGAATGGCCGCGACGCCGATCTCGCCGGTCAGCCATTGCGCGAATTCGGCTTCGGGCAGGTCACTGATCGCCGAATAGTCGACGCACTGAAAATACGTGCCCGTGCACGGCAGCAACCGGAAGCGCGAATTCGCGAGGCCCGTGCGGAAGAAGTCGCGTTTCTGCTGATAAAACGCCGGCAGATCGATGTACGGCGCGGGATCCTTCATGTAGTCAGCGAGCCCGATCTGCATCGGCGTGTTGACGGTGAACACGTTGAACTGGTGCACCTTGCGGAATTCGGCGGTGAGCGCGGCGGGTGCGGCCACATAGCCGACCTTCCAGCCGGTCACGTGATAGGTCTTGCCGAAGCTCGACACGACGAAGCTGCGCTGCGCGAGCTCCGAATAACGCGCGACGCTTTCATGCGGCGCGCCGTCGTAGACCATGTGCTCATACACCTCGTCGGACAGGATCAGCACGTTGGTGCCGCGCACGATCTCCTCGAGCTTGCGCATGTCCTCGTTGCGCCACACCGTACCGGTCGGATTGTGCGGCGTGTTGATCATGATGAGCCGCGTCTTCGGCGTGAGCGCGGCGGCGAGCCTGTCGAACGGGATCGCGTAGTCGGGCGCGTCGAGCGTGACGAAGACCGGCTTGCCGCCCGCAAGTTCGATCGACGGCAGATAGCTGTCGTAGGTCGGCTCGATCACGATCACTTCGTCGCCCGGATGGACGGTGCATAGAATTGCGGTCAGCAATGCCTGCGTGGCGCCGGCGGTGACGGTGATTTCGCTGTTGGCGTCATAGCGCCGGCCGTACAGATTCGCGATCTTGTCCGAAATCGCCTGACGCAGCGGCAGCACGCCGGCCATCGGCGGGTACTGGTTGTGGCCGTCGCGCATCGCGTTCGAGACCGCGTCGACGATGCGCGGATCGCAGGCGAAGTCAGGAAAGCCCTGGCCCAGATTCACCGCGCCTTTTTCCGCGGCGAGCGCGCTCATCACGGTGAAAATCGTCGTGCCGACATTCGGCAGGCGAGACGGAAACGTGGGGCTCGTGGGCGTGTCGTGCGGTGCGTTCATGGCGTCGTGGGTAGCAGGGCAATGAGGATGGCCGGTTCTCGAAACTGTTGTTGCGAAGGGCGAAGCCTGATTGTAGGGAATCGCGACACGCCGTGCGCCGCGGGATTCACGCGCTGACAGGCTCGCCTCCGGCATTCTGCGCGATGCCGGTTGCCTCGACGAACGGCGCCGGTTGCGCGATCCGGAAGCCGAAATCGCGCGCGATCCGTTTCGCGAGTTTCAGCACGGCGCGGTCTTTCGATACGAGCCAGTCGGCCTGTGCCGTATGCGCGAGTTCGAGAAACTTCTGATCGTCGCGATCCTTGCATTGGGGCAGCGGCCGTGCGTTGCCGGTGGACTCGGTCGGCTCAGGCGGCTCGACCAGTTGCGCCAGCCGCGCGACGACCGCGAGCGCAGCAGCTTTGTCGACGTTCCGGTGCGCGAATTGCGGATAGTCGAGCACGTAGGTGAGCTCGGCGAGGCAGCGCGCGTCGATCAGCGCGGCAAGGGCGCCACTTTCGAGCGCGGCGGCGATCGGCCGCGTGTGCGGGTCGTCGAATACGAGAATATCGATCCACACATTGGAATCGAGTACGACGCGCAACGCGCCGCTTGAGGCGAGGGAACCGGGCATTCGTTACAATCGGGCTTTCGTCTTTGACCGCCAGGCACGGCGTGCCTGCAAGCCTCTATGATAATCGTTCTGTCGCCGGCGAAATCGCTCGACTACGACACCCCACCGCACGTCAAGAAGCACACGATCCCCGATTTCGTCGACGACGCCGCTGAACTGATCAACGGCCTGCGCCGTTTGTCGCCGCAACAGATCGCTTCGCTGATGAGCATTTCTGATCAGCTCGCGCACCTCAATTTTCAGCGCTATGCGGACTGGTCGCCGCAGTTCGGCCCGCACAATGCCAAGCAGGCGGTGCTCGCCTTCAACGGCGACGTGTACGAAGGTTTCGATGCGAAGACGCTGTCGTCGGCCGATCTCGACTATGCGCAGAATCATGTGCGGGTGCTGTCGGGCCTCTATGGCCTGTTGCGTCCGCTCGATCTGCTGCAACCGTACCGGCTCGAAATGGGCACGCGCTTCGCTAACCCGCGCGGCAAGGATCTGTACGCGTTCTGGGGCGAGCGCATCACGCATGCGTTGAACGCGCAGTTGAAGGAGAATGCGGTGGCCTCGCGCGTGCTGGTCAATTGCGCCTCGGGCGAGTACTTCAAGTCGGTCAAGCCGAAGCTGCTCGACGCGCCGGTCGTCACGCCGGTGTTCGAAGACTGGAAGGGCGGCCGCTACAAGATCATCAGCTTCCATGCAAAACGCGCGCGTGGTTTGATGGCGCGCTTCGCGGTGGAAAACCGCCTCGATCGTCCCGAGCAGTTGAGGGACTTCGATACTGAAGGCTATGCGTTCAACGCCGAAGCCTCGAACGATTCCACGTACGTATTTCGCCGCCGCATTGCGGAATGAGGGTAGCGCTGCGTTCAACGGGCAGCGTGAATTCAGGCAGGGAAGAATCTCATGACGTTATCGATTACGAGCAATTTCGACGCAGGCGCGATTGATGTGCTGTCCTGCGAGGACGCCGGCAATATTCGCCTGCGCGTGCGGCCCGACAGTCACGCCGAGTTCGCGCAGTGGTTCTATTTTCGCCTCTCGGGCGCGGCGGGCGAGCGCTGCGTGTTGACCTTCGAGAACGCAGCTGCGTGCGCGTTTGCGGAGGGCTGGCGGGACTATCGGGCGGTCGCGAGCTATGACCGCGTGAACTGGTTTCGCGTGCCGGCCTCGTACGACGGCAAGGTGCTGACGATCGACCACACACCGGATTTCGACAGCGTCTACTACGCGTACTTCGAGCCGTACAGCGAGGAGCGCCATGCAGAGTTTCTCGGCGCCGTTCAGCAGATGCCGCACGCATCGCTGACCGAACTTGGCAAGACCGTCGAGGGCCGGCCGCTTTCGCTGCTCACGCTGGGCACGCCGCCCGCGGATGAAGCCACCAACGCCGCACCGAAAAAGAAGATCTGGCTGATTGCTCGCCAGCATCCGGGCGAGACGATGGCCGAATGGTTTATCGAAGGGTTCGTGAAGCGCCTTGTAGGCTGGGGCGATTGGGCGGGCGATCCGGTCGCGCGCAAGCTGTACGATCACGCGGTGTTCTATATCGTGCCGAACATGAATCCGGACGGCAGTGTGCGCGGCAATCTGCGCACCAACGCGGCCGGTGCGAACCTGAATCGCGAATGGATGGAGCCGGACGCCGCGCGCAGTCCTGAGGTGCTGGCGGTGCGCGACGCGATTCACGCGACGGGCTGCGACCTGTTCTTCGATATTCATGGCGACGAGGCGCTGCCGTACGTGTTCGTCGCGGGCTCCGAAATGCTGCCTGGTTTTACCGAGCGGCAGGGGCTCGAGCAGAAGGCATTCATCGAGGCGTTCAAGCACGCGAGTCCGGATTTCCAGGACAAGTATGGCTATGCGGCGAGCAAGTATCGCGAGGATGCGTTGAAGCTCGCGTCGAAGTACATCGGCAATGAATTCGGCTGTCTATCGTTGACGTTGGAAATGCCGTTCAAGGACAACGCGAATCTGCCCGACGAGCGGGTGGGCTGGAACGGCGAGCGCAGCGCGTCGCTTGGCGCCGCGATGTTGCAGGCGATTCTGCGCCACGTGGAGACGTTCGCTTAAAGAATCGGACGGACACAAAAAGCGAGGCGCGCACAGAAAAAGTGCGTGCCTCGCTTTTTATTGGGGCGGCAGATCGGACGGTCGCGCCAGTCGATCAGCGCTAGATGTCACGGGCTCTTTTTCTTCGAGCTCTTGTGTGCCGATTTGCTCGACGTCGCGCGCGACGATTTGCCCGAGCCTGTATTCGATGACTTCTTCGACGACTTGCCGCCGACCGCGTGCTTGCCTTTGCCCTTGTGCTTGCCCGATCCTTCGCTATGCGCTCGGTTCGGCGGCACCGGATCGTTCCAGCTGAACGCGAGCATCTGTGAGCCGACGTAGCCGCAGCGGAATTTCAGATCGGCCGGCTCGCCCGAGTTGTTCTGGCGCACGCCGACGCCCTCGACGGTGACAATGCTGTCCACCTTGACGCGCTGCTTGCCTTCGTCGAACGAGTCGTTCCACGGGGTGACCGATGAATGGGCGCTGTCGAACGAGCTGGACGGAAATTCGACGTGGTCGAACGCGGTCGATGTGCTCGCGACAAAGTCGCCATGCGCGGCGCAGTCCGCGACGAGCGGATCCGCGTGCATTTCGGTGATAAATCTGTTGACGAGGACGTTGTGCTGTTCGAGCTGATCAGCGAATGCGGGAGCCGCGCAGATCAGCGAGAGACTCGCTGTGCAGGCTGCCAACCGGCCGATCACCCGCAGCAATCGGCGCGGTAAGTTGGTGCGATCCATCTAGTTGTTTAGACGCTAATGGGAAGTGAGGCAAATAAGATGCCCCGCGAACGGGTTGAGTTCAATGTTGCGACAAATATTCAGTCTTGTCCCGGTGGAAGCGCTCGGTAAGCCTTCAATGACAAAGCGCTGATTATCACAGATGCGCGGCGCGCGACGTCAAAGCGCGCATTCTCAGGTGCGCGGGCCGCCCAGACGATAGCGCCGCACATCGTACGTCGTGACCCACGCGGGACGGTAGACCGCAATCAGTGCGGTCGCCATGCCAGTGAACCATGCTTCGCCGGTGGCGAGGAGCAGCACGCTGAGCGCGTAGCCGACCGGCACCACCGCCATCGAACCGCCGGAGACCGCGATGTGAACTCCGAGCGCTGCCGCGGCGGTCAGCGACACGGCAATGGCGGGTGAAACGAAACCCTGGCCGAAGATGAACATGAAAAGATTGCGCGGCAGCCACGCGGTGCAGATGCGCTGGAGCAAGGTCGAGATACCGACGGGCAGCGCGCCGTACACGAGGAACGTCAGCGCGATGCCCTGCCACGGCGCATCGAAGACGACGGCGGCCAGACCTGTGACTACTGCCATCGCGATTAGCGCGAGCCCCCAGTCGAACAGCGTGACGACGAGCGTGGCGCCAAGCAGGTGCATGACGGTGCCGTCGTCGAGCCAGGCGTTACTCGCCCACAGCACCGACACCGCGACGATGATCGCGAGCCAGACGTGCTGGAGCGTGCCGTCCTGAAGTCTTTTGAAAGGATTTTTCCACAGCGCGAGCGCGATCACCATCGCAGTGGCAATCCAGCCACCGACAGCGACCCAGAACGGAAGCGGTGTGTAGAGGAAACCCATGAGTCTCATATTACTCGTTGGACGAGAAAAGGTGGGAGCGGATTCCATGCCAGCCCACCTTCAACGCTGCGCGAATGCAGTTGTTCGAGCGCCTGCGCGCAGCGCGCCCCACGTCAGGTGGAGCTCGACCTGACTGACTTCCGCACGAGCCTGTCGTGCGGTGCATCCCCATACGACGCGGCGGGTTCCGCTGCCATTGGCAGCGCGGTGCTGGTGTCGCTATCGGGCAACGGATACTGGAAGCGCGCGCGTTTGCGGTGCCGTAGCGGAACTGGGCCAGGTTGCCCGCGTATGACAGGCCGCGCAGTGCTCTCGCCGTTGTTGCGCAGAACTTGCAAATGATTCGTCAGCCAGCCGTTGTAAAGCGCGACCGCGGCGGCGCGATTGGGCGCGCCGAGTTGCTGGAATATGCTGGTCAGGTGGATTTTGACCGTGCCCTCGCTAATGCCGAGCGTGCGCGCGATCATCTTGTTGGTGCTGCCCATGTGCACGCAGCGCATGATCTGCTCCTGCCGGGGTGACAGTCCGCTTGAGATTCTGTTGCGGCGGGGCGGTGGACATTCTTCATCGAACGGACGGATCGTGGTGTCGGTCGGAAGCGGCGGATCGATCGCCAGCGCGCCGGGCGGCACGTAGTGACCGCCGAGCAGCACCATTTCCAGCGCACGCACGATCAGGCAGGGATCGGTGTCGCGTGGGACGACGCCAAGCACACCTTCGTCCATCAGCGCGCGCACGAGCGCCGGCACCGTCCCGTCGGTGAGCACGCTGATGCGCAGATCCGGAAAGTGGCTGAGCAACGCGCGAACCTGCGCCACCGACATCCAGTCCTCCCAGTCGATTACGACGAGATCAGGCCGGTAACGCTTGAACGGACGTTCGAGCAGACGCCATTCATCGGCTTCGGTAAAGCGCGCCAGCCGGTCGATCTGCCGCAACAAGGCTTTGAGTCCATCACGTCGTTCCGGGTTGGAATTGAGAATCGAGAAGCGCATGCATGTCTCCAGATGTATCGGGCGAAATAGCGCGACGCATCTGTCCGACTCGTGAAGCTGACTCGATCACGGCGATACGTCACCGTGCCTATGATGACAAATTCCTTTCGTTTTGACGGCTGTCCAAAAGGCATAAGAAATGCGGAAATCCAACGAAAAAGCCCCGCATACACGGGGCTTTTTTGCGATAAGGCGTGGAGATCGACGTCGGGATTAATGGAAGTGGGGTTGCGCGGGCTCAGCGTCCTCAGGCATTTCCGCATGGACGATCTCGCCGAGCGGGTCCGCATACAGCGGCACGCCGCAGTCGTCGCAATATTCCGGCTCGAAGCGGCCTGCGTGGCGGCGCACGTCGGTGATGCCGGTTTCCTTGAGCAGCGCGACGATTTCCTCGAGCGGATCGTCCGAGCCAGTGATTTCCTCCGGCTCTTCGTCGATGCCCGGTTCTCCATTTTCGCGGCCGTAGAGTGGCCACACGACTCCGTAGATCACCTCGTTGCTGCCCTTGCGCGTGAAGCCGACGCGGTACTCGTCAATGCGCCGTTCGCCGAAACCGGCGATCACCGCGCGCAGGTCCTGCGGCGGAGTACCAATTGTGTCGAAAAGATAACGCACGGCGGTACGCACGGTGTGCGGACGCACACTTTCGTCGGCGTCGCGGCAGGCCGAGTAGTACGCGTCCGGCAGCAGGCATTCAAATTCGCAGCCCGGCAGCACGACCGACAGATTCGCGCCACCTTGCTTGGCCCATTGCTCGAGACATTGGCCGCGCTCGATGCGACTACCGTGCTCTTCTTCCTGCCAGCGGAACGTCGCTTCGCCGACGGGCGCGGCGACTACGGCGAGCAGAAAGCGCGGGTCGGCGAGAATCGGCGAGGTCTCCGGCAGTTCGCCGTAGTTGAGCTTCGCATTGCCGCCGCTTACCGCGGCTTGCGCGAGTTGCTGGGCGATGCGCCACGTTTCGACGTGATGGCGCGGCAACTGGTCGATGCTGTACAGGAACGGAGCCATTGCGACGCGCGTGTTCGCGGCGAGCACGTGCGCTTGCAGGTGCGCGCGCAACGCGTCGGCGGCCTCGGACTTGAGCGGGCCGGATGGAATCACGTAGCGGGTCCAGGCGAGCACGGGCGCCGCGATGAGCAGTGCTTCGTAAGACACGCCTTCGTGTTCGAGCACGAACGATTCGCTATGCGTTTCGGCCATGTCAGCCAGCGCGCCGTAGGCATCAGGGTGATTTTGCTGCAGATGATCGAGCGCGGCATCGAGCGTAGTCTGGTTGGCGTTGCGCACGATTTTGGCCAGCAGCGCGTCGAGCCTCGCTTCCCAGAAGCGATCTTCGGTGCGGCTGCCCGACGCGAAAAGCGCGAGCGAGAGACCGACGAGCTTGTCGGCGTCGGGGGGGAGACGTTTGGCGATTCGCGAGCGCATAAATCCGGAAAAATTGGGGGCACGGAACCTTATATTCTAGTCGTTTCCGGGAAGCTATATTGGTTGGTCGGCAATCCGCGAGCGATTTGGGCGTTTTTCATCTCAAAAATGCGCTTGCCACGAGCACAGTCGCACGCGACGCACATCGCCTTGGCCGGATGGTATAAGAGACCCCCGAGCGCCCGACTCGCTTCTATACTGACGGCGTTCAGCGGGCGCCTGACGGGCGTGTGTCATTTCATTGCCACGGTCTGGCGCAATAGGAGATCCCTCGTGAAATCGGACCAACTGATCGAACGACTTGCCGCGGTATTCGCGTTGATTGTGCTCGTGGGTGGTTCGTTGCTGGTGCTGGCGCCTTTTACGACCGCGCTGCTGTGGGGAGCTATCCTCAGTTACAGCTCGTGGGGACTCTACCGGCGACTCACTGACGTGGTTGGCGGCCGGCGCAAGCTGGCCGCAACCTTGATCGTGCTGATCATTCTGGTCGTGGTACTCGGGCCGTTCGTCTATGCAGGTTTCGCGTTCGGCGCGCATGTTCACCAGATCGTGGCGCTGGTGGAAAGACTTTTCGAGTCGGGGTTGCCCGATATGCCGCCGTGGGTACAGCGGATCCCGCTTGTTGGTTCGAGCATCGAGGCCTTTTGGGAGCGCGTGACCAGCAGCAATTCTGAGCTGATCGCGCAACTGCGCACGCTCGCTGCACCGGCGGGCAAGTGGATTCTGGCGGCGGCGCTGGCGGTGACGCACGGTCTAGGGCTGCTGGCGCTGAGCATCGTGCTCGCGTTCTTCTTTTATACCGGTGGCGAGGGAGCGGCCGCGTGGCTGAACGCCGGGATGCGTCGAGTCGCGGGTGAACGCGCCGACTATCTGCTGGCGCTGGCGGGCAGCACAGTAAAGGGCGTGGTCTACGGGATTCTTGGTACGGCCCTCGTGCAGGCGGTTCTCGCGGGATTCGGTTGCTGGATGGCGGGTGTGCCGGCGCCGGCGCTGCTCGGGCTGGCGACGTTTTTCCTGTCGGTGGTGCCCGGCGGCCCGGTCATCGTCTGGCTGCCCGCGGCGATCTGGCTGTATCAGGGTGGTTCGACTGGCTGGGCGATTTTTCTGGTCATATGGGGCGTGCTGGTAGTTGGCATGTCTGACAACGTCATCAAGCCGATCCTGATCGGCAAGAACAGCGATATGCCGTTGATTCTGGTGATGTTGGGTATCCTCGGCGGCGCGTTAGCGTTTGGTTTCCTTGGTGTTTTCATCGGCCCCACGTTGTTGGCGGTCGCATATACCGTGCTGCATGACTGGACGATCGGCGCATCGGGCGCGCAGACTTTGTCGCCCGAAGTGAAAACGCCCGCGATAGACGATCCGGGTCGTATGGGAAAGGCGCCCTAAGGAAAACCCTAGGATTTCGCTTGCAAGTTTTGGCTGCGCCGACTAGAATCCCGCTCTTTCGTGCACCGGATGCCGGGCACGGGGGAAGCGGGAACCCTTGGGTGGCGGGGACTTCAGCGGCGTGGGCAGGTCAGGCGAGTGATAAAAACCTGTTGACGATCTGGCGGAAGTTGTTCATAATTCCGTTTCTCTGCTGCAGACGCAGCGACGCAAACGAAGCGGTGCCGGGTAGTTCAGGTGCGGCGGGTGGTGCGGACCGATCTTTAAAAACTAACAGCCGATAAGTGTGGGCGCTTGATGCGCAATGCGACGGCGGATTCTGCGGAATCTGCTGACAGCAAAAGTATCAAGAAGCCTCACACAGTAATGAAAGGAAGGTTTGGTCATCGGAAGATGGCTGGACACTTCGTCAGTACGTTGAGTGAGCGACCGGGTTCGAGAGAGCCCGAAAACAGTAACAGGTTTGAACTGAAGAGTTTGATCCTGGCTCAGATTGAACGCTGGCGGCATGCCTTACACATGCAAGTCGAACGGCAGCACGGACTTCGGTCTGGTGGCGAGTGGCGAACGGGTGAGTAATACATCGGAACGTGTCCTGGAGTGGGGGATAGCCCGGCGAAAGCCGGATTAATACCGCATACGCTCTGAGGAGGAAAGCGGGGGATCGCAAGACCTCGCGCTGCAGGGGCGGCCGATGGCAGATTAGGTAGTTGGTGGGGTAAAGGCCTACCAAGCCGACGATCTGTAGCTGGTCTGAGAGGACGACCAGCCACACTGGGACTGAGACACGGCCCAGACTCCTACGGGAGGCAGCAGTGGGGAATTTTGGACAATGGGCGCAAGCCTGATCCAGCAATGCCGCGTGTGTGAAGAAGGCCTTCGGGTTGTAAAGCACTTTTGTCCGGGAAGAAATCCCTGGTCCTAATATGGCCGGGGGATGACGGTACCGGAAGAATAAGCACCGGCTAACTACGTGCCAGCAGCCGCGGTAATACGTAGGGTGCGAGCGTTAATCGGAATTACTGGGCGTAAAGCGTGCGCAGGCGGTGATGTAAGACCGATGTGAAATCCCCGGGCTTAACCTGGGAACTGCATTGGTGACTGCATCGCTGGAGTATGGCAGAGGGGGGTAGAATTCCACGTGTAGCAGTGAAATGCGTAGAGATGTGGAGGAATACCGATGGCGAAGGCAGCCCCCTGGGTCAATACTGACGCTCATGCACGAAAGCGTGGGGAGCAAACAGGATTAGATACCCTGGTAGTCCACGCCCTAAACGATGTCAACTGGTTGTCGGGCCTTCATTGGCTTGGTAACGTAGCTAACGCGTGAAGTTGACCGCCTGGGGAGTACGGTCGCAAGATTAAAACTCAAAGGAATTGACGGGGACCCGCACAAGCGGTGGATGATGTGGATTAATTCGATGCAACGCGAAAAACCTTACCTACCCTTGACATGTATGGAACCCTGCCGAGAGGTGGGGGTGCCCGAAAGGGAGCCATAACACAGGTGCTGCATGGCTGTCGTCAGCTCGTGTCGTGAGATGTTGGGTTAAGTCCCGCAACGAGCGCAACCCTTGTCCCTAGTTGCTACGCAAGAGCACTCCAGGGAGACTGCCGGTGACAAACCGGAGGAAGGTGGGGATGACGTCAAGTCCTCATGGCCCTTATGGGTAGGGCTTCACACGTCATACAATGGTCGGAACAGAGGGTTGCCAAGCCGCGAGGTGGAGCCAATCCCAGAAAACCGATCGTAGTCCGGATCGCACTCTGCAACTCGAGTGCGTGAAGCTGGAATCGCTAGTAATCGCGGATCAGCATGCCGCGGTGAATACGTTCCCGGGTCTTGTACACACCGCCCGTCACACCATGGGAGTGGGTTTTACCAGAAGTGGCTAGTCTAACCGCAAGGAGGACGGTCACCACGGTAGGATTCATGACTGGGGTGAAGTCGTAACAAGGTAGCCGTATCGGAAGGTGCGGCTGGATCACCTCCTTTCCAGAGCTACGCATTGCTGCGCAAGTGCTCACGCTTATCGGCTGTGGTTAGAAGAAGAAACGCAGACAGACTCAGGGGTCTGTAGCTCAGTCGGTTAGAGCACCGTCTTGATAAGGCGGGGGTCGATGGTTCGAATCCATCCAGACCCACCACTGTCTTGTCTGTGGTGCTGACTGGTCCACCCCGGAGTGACAGGTAACTATCTGTGTATGACTGGGGGATTAGCTCAGCTGGGAGAGCACCTGCTTTGCAAGCAGGGGGTCGTCGGTTCGATCCCGTCATCCTCCACCAATCTTCAATGCCAAGGGTTCAGCAGGAAGTGCTGCTGAGTACTTGGCATTGGCGATTGAGCCAGTCAGAGCGGTACGGGGCAACCCGCTATCGGCTGTCGTTCTTTAACAATCAGGAAGAAGTAGTAAAGAGATTCACGAAAGCGTGCTTAGAGATGGGCGCGTGAGTAGGTGAATCAGGGTTGTGATTGTATCGATGTATTTTTAAGTGATCGAGAGATCGCTTTGGAATACGGCGCAACACGAATACTCAACCTGTAACGCAGTGCGTTTCGAGAGAGACTCACCCGTTATAGGGTCAAGCGAACAAGTGCATGTGGTGGATGCCTTGGCGATCACAGGCGATGAAGGACGCGGTAGCCTGCGAAAAGCGACGGGGAGCTGGCAAACGAGCTTTGATCCGTCGATGTCCGAATGGGGAAACCCACTCCTAATGGAGTATCCGTAGCTGAATCCATAGGCTACGCGAAGCGAACGCGGTGAACTGAAACATCTAAGTAACCGCAGGAAAAGAAATCAACCGAGATTCCCAGAGTAGTGGCGAGCGAAATGGGACCAGCCTGTACTCTTTATTTGTAGTGTTAGCCGAACGCTCTGGAAAGTGCGGCCATAGCGGGTGATAGCCCCGTAGGCGAAAACATTATGAAAGAACTGGGTGTACGACAAGTAGGGCGGGACACGTGAAATCCTGTCTGAAGATGGGGGGACCATCCTCCAAGGCTAAATACTCGTGATCGACCGATAGTGAACCAGTACCGTGAGGGAAAGGCGAAAAGAACCCCGGGAGGGGAGTGAAACAGATCCTGAAACCGCATGCATACAAACAGTCGGAGCCTCGCAAGGGGTGACGGCGTACCTTTTGTATAATGGGTCAGCGACTTACATTCAGTGGCGAGCTTAACCGATTAGGGCAGGCGTAGCGAAAGCGAGTCCGAACAGGGCGTCCAGTCGCTGGGTGTAGACCCGAAACCAGGTGATCTATCCATGGCCAGGTTGAAGGCACGGTAACACGTGCTGGAGGACCGAACCCACTAACGTTGAAAAGTTAGGGGATGAGCTGTGGATAGGGGTGAAAGGCTAAACAAACCTGGAAATAGCTGGTTCTCTCCGAAAACTATTTAGGTAGTGCCTCGTGTATCACCTTCGGGGGTAGAGCACTGTCATGGTTGTGGGGTCCATTGCGGATTACTACGCCATAGCAAACTCCGAATACCGAAGAGTGCAATCACGGGAGACAGACATCGGGTGCTAACGTCCGGTGTCAAGAGGGAAACAACCCAGACCGCCAGCTAAGGTCCCCAAATATGGCTAAGTGGGAAACGAAGTGGGAAGGCTAAAACAGTCAGGAGGTTGGCTTAGAAGCAGCCACCCTTTAAAGAAAGCGTAATAGCTCACTGATCGAGTCGTCCTGCGCGGAAGATGTAACGGGGCTAAGCCATATACCGAAGCTGCGGATGCGTGCTTTGCACGCATGGTAGGAGAGCGTTCCGTAAGCCTGCGAAGGTGCACTGGAAAGTGTGCTGGAGGTATCGGAAGTGCGAATGCTGACATGAGTAGCGATAAAGGGGGTGAAAGGCCCCCTCGCCGTAAGCCCAAGGTTTCCTACGCAACGTTCATCGGCGTAGGGTGAGTCGGCCCCTAAGGCGAGGCAGAAATGCGTAGCTGATGGGAAGCAGATTAATATTTCTGCACCATTGTGAAATGCGATGGGGGGACGGATCGCGGAAGGTTGTCCGGGTGTTGGAAGTCCCGGTCGCTGCATTGAAGAGGGTGCTTTGGCAAATCCGGGCACAGGACTCAAGGGTGTGGCGCGAGCTTCTTCGGAAGCGAAGCAACTGGAAGGGGTTCCAGGAAAAGCCTCTAAGCTTCAGTTTCACAGTGACCGTACCGCAAACCGACACAGGTGGGCGAGATGAGTATTCTAAGGCGCTTGAGAGAACTCGGGAGAAGGAACTCGGCAAATTGGTACCGTAACTTCGGGATAAGGTACGCCCTGGTAGCTTGATGCGCCTGCGCGCAGAGGGTGAAGGGGTTGCAATAAACTGGTGGCTGCGACTGTTTAATAAAAACACAGCACTCTGCAAACACGAAAGTGGACGTATAGGGTGTGACGCCTGCCCGGTGCCGGAAGATTAAATGATGGGGTGCAAGCTCCTGATTGAAGTCCCGGTAAACGGCGGCCGTAACTATAACGGTCCTAAGGTAGCGAAATTCCTTGTCGGGTAAGTTCCGACCTGCACGAATGGCGTAACGATGGCCACACTGTCTCCTCCCGAGACTCAGCGAAGTTGAAGTGTTTGTGATGATGCAATCTCCCCGCGGCTAGACGGAAAGACCCCATGAACCTTTACTGTAGCTTTGCATTGGACTTTGAACCGGTCTGTGTAGGATAGGTGGGAGGCTATGAAGCGTGGACGCCAGTCTGCGTGGAGCCGTCCTTGAAATACCACCCTGATCTGTTTGAGGTTCTAACCTTGGCCCGTGATCCGGGTCGGGGACAGTGCATGGTAGGCAGTTTGACTGGGGCGGTCTCCTCCCAAAGTGTAACGGAGGAGTACGAAGGTACGCTAGGTACGGTCGGAAATCGTGCTGATAGTGCAATGGCATAAGCGTGCTTGACTGTGAGACTGACAAGTCGAACAGGTGCGAAAGCAGGTCATAGTGATCCGGTGGTTCTGTATGGAAGGGCCATCGCTCAACGGATAAAAGGTACTCTGGGGATAACAGGCTGATACCGCCCAAGAGTTCATATCGACGGCGGTGTTTGGCACCTCGATGTCGGCTCATCTCATCCTGGGGCTGTAGCCGGTCCCAAGGGTATGGCTGTTCGCCATTTAAAGAGGTACGTGAGCTGGGTTTAAAACGTCGTGAGACAGTTTGGTCCCTATCTGCCGTGGGCGCTGGATATTTGAAGGGGGCTGCTCCTAGTACGAGAGGACCGGAGTGGACGAACCTCTGGTGTACCGGTTGTCACGCCAGTGGCATCGCCGGGTAGCTATGTTCGGAAGAGATAACCGCTGAAAGCATCTAAGCGGGAAACTCGCCTTAAGATGAGATATCCCCGGGGCTTCGAGCCCCTTGAAGGGTCGTTCAAGACCAGGACGTTGATAGGTCAGGTGTGCACGTACAGTAATGTACTGAGCTAACTGATACTAATTGCCCGTAAGGCTTGATCCTATAACCGGTGGGTTTCACCGGTTGAGATCCATGTTGTGCCAGAAACAGCACAACCCCCACACACGAATCCTTTACGCTTCTTCCCGATTGGCTGTGGCGCTCACCCGTAGCGACGCAGCAACCCGTCATGCCTGATGACCATAGCGAGTCGGTCCCACCCCTTCCCATCCCGAACAGGACCGTGAAACGACTCCACGCCGATGATAGTGCGGATTGCCCGTGTGAAAGTAGGTAATCGTCAGGCTCCCTCCCAGGCCAGAAACCCCACCCCTCGCGGTGGGGTTTCTGCGTTTACGCACCATAAACGCACGCCTGAAAAATCCGGAACGCAGCGACGGTTTTTCTCCCATCTAGGCCCCTGCTTCTCCATCACCCTCGTGGACGCAAGCGGCCGGATCAAACTGGACTCGCGGGTCCTCGCCACGGAAACGTGGCCAGCACCTGACTGATCGCCATGTCGAATGGCGTGCGTCGGCCAATACCAAGCGCCTCCAGACGGCTCGACGTCAGATGACAGTCGTGCGGGCGCGGCGTCGAGTCGGTGGGTGTGCGCTGCGGCGTCAGATGCGCATTGATTCGCAGCGCTGCCGCAAGGCGCACAGCGATCTCGTACTTGTTCATTGGTTCGTTGCCCGACCATTGCACGATGCCCGAGATCGTTTCGCCGCGCGCGTGCCGCTCGAGCATCTGTCGAATCACGACCGCGACATCGCGCGTGAATGTGGGATAGCGGATCGCCCAGGCGTCCATCGTGGCGGTCTGACCGTCCGACGCGGCTGACGCCGCGATCGCCGGCACCAGGCTAGTCACGGCCGACTCCGACCAGCTGACGATCGGCCCATACAGCAGGGGAAGACGCAGCACGCATCCGCGCTCAGCCGTTTCGATCAGCGCTCGCTCACCTTCGAGCTTGCTCTGTCCGTACGCGTTGAGCGGCTCGGGTGTGCTGTCGTGTCGATAGGGCGGGTGCCTGCCGTCGAACACATAGTCAGTCGAGATCGATAGCGTCCAAGCGCCGCGTCGGTTCGCCACCTCGGCGATCGTCCGCACAGCATCAACATTTAGCGCGCGTGCAAGCGCCGGATCACGCTCGCATACATCGGGGCGGCGCTCCGCCGCAGCAATCACGACGGCATCTGGCGCCACATGCTTGATGAAACGCTCGACCGCAAGGCTATCGCGAACATCCAACGCGACCATCTGCGGCGATGGCCTGCTGAATGTGGTGGCGACGATCTGCCAGCCAGCCTGGCGCGCAAGTTCTTCGTTGAGCGCTCGGCCCAGCAGCCCGGAACCACCAATCACCGCAACCTTGAACATGATTCGCGCCCTCAGCGCACAGACGTGACCGTGTATCCGGCTTCGTCGATCGCGCCCTTCAGCGCATCGACCGTTTGTGTCGAGTCCACGACCACGCGGCCGGTCGCGAGATCCACGTGAATCTGCGCGGCGGCGTCGTGCTCGCGAATCGCGTTCGTGACGGCGGCCACACAGTGCTCGCAGCTCATGCCTTCTACATGGAGTTCGATTGTCATTGCGGGGACCTCGGCGGAATCAGATTGCGGATAGTCGAATTATGCCTGCCGATCCGCGTTTGGTACGCTGACCTTCCCTCCATGGGAAGGTGTAGGATCGACTCGAGTTCGGTCGAAATCATGAGGGAAACAGTAATGAACATTGGTGAAGCGGCCCGCGCGTCGGGTGTTACGGCGAAGATGATCCGCTACTACGAAAGCGTCGGCCTGTTGGCGGCGAAGGCGCGTACGAGCGCCGGTTATCGCGTGTATGGCCCGCAGGAAGTGCATTCGCTGCGCTTTATTCGCCAGGCGCGCCGGCTCGGATTTCTAGTCGAGGATATCCGGCGACTGCTTGCGCTATGGAACGACCGCTCGCGTGCAAGCGCAGAAGTAAAACGGATCGCGCTCGAACATGTCGCCGAACTCGATCGCCGCATTGCCGAGCTGACCGATATGCGCGACACCCTGGCGCATCTGGCCGATCATTGCCACGGCGACGAGCGGCCCGAATGTCCGATCATCGAGCGCCTCGCGGATACGGATCTGGTTTCGGGACAAGGTTGCCATCCGCTTTAACGGTTCGTTGAGCAAGAGGTGCAACCGAAACTCAATATTCATTGAGCTCTTGTGTAATTGCACCTTAATCGTGCATAGAAATCAGGGGGGCAGTGATGATCGCGGAAACTTCTCGGGAGAACCAATAAAATCAGGCGTCTAAATGCACCGGAGCAGTGCGTCATTCCAAACCGGAATGCCCATCATGCGGGCATTTCACTGTTCAGGTTGCACCTTCGGGCTATAATGCGGGTTAACCCTTCTACGGAAAATCCCTGATGTCCAGTCACCGGGGATTCGATCTGATCCTTGGAGAACATCATGTTTGCATACCTTCTTGAAAAGCTGAGCACTTGGTTCGAAACCGCGGAACGTAGCCGCCGCGAAGCGTATCTCGCATCGTCGTCGGATATCGTCCAACTCGAGCAGCGCATCCGCTCGCTCGAAGCCAACGGCTATTCGCAGTAAGTTTACGCTTCGAGCTGGACCCGGCGGCGCCTGCTGTTGCGCGGCTATCGTAGTACCAATGTCGAGCCCCGTCAAAGCGGGGCTTTGTCATGTCTGAATGTCGAGAATTGCGCTCTTTCAGGTATTTTTCGGGTGGGCGGCGCCGGAACACTGGTCATGGCGAATATCGACTAGCTTCGCAACGCAGGCCGCGGTAAGGTAGGGCGTTTTTCGCACAAGACGGTATTCATAACCCATCGGGCCGCCCATGTCCTCCGTCCGTTCGCTCCTAACTCTCCGATCTCTGATGGCCAAGGCCGCCGTGGCGACGCTCGCGATACTCTGTGTCGCGTCGGACGCATTCGCGGTCTCCGATAACGACCGCCGGCCTGTGATTCTCGATACGCTTGGCGGCGTCAATAATGGCCAGAGCGGCACCGTGCTGCTGAGCTCGCCGGCTGAGCCGCAGCCGATCGTCGCCGCGCCATCGATCCCGGCACCGGTCGAGTTACCGAACGAATCCTCGCCGCCGTTCGTGGTGGCGCCGTATATCCAAATGCCGACGGGTGGCGCTGTGCCGCAGCGGCCGATACCTCGACCAGTTCCGATTCAATAATGAGGTAGCAACGGCGCGAAAGATCGTCAGCGACGCTTCTACCCGAGACCGTTTCTTTCCCCTCTTGTTGGTTGCGATAGGCGGCAGCCGTTCGCAGGCGCCGCCGCGCCCGACATCTCCGGGTTTGGGCGCATGGCGCCCGCGAAACCGCCCGACGACAATCGTTGCGCGCTTCGTCGCCGCTAGCATCGACCGCGGCGTGCGCGCCTGCATGATGCTGTTCGCGTTTGCCGCGCTGCCTGGCGCCACGTCCGCAAAGGACACGCCGGAAATGCCGACGCTGACGATGGCCGTCGGTGGTTTGCCCGGCCTCTACTACCTACCGGTCCTTGCGGCACAGCAGCTTGGCTACTTCAAGGTCGAAGGCCTGAACGTCACGCTCGAAGATTTCGCGGGCGGGTCGAAGGCGCTCGAAGCGGTGGCGGGTGGTAGCGCTGACGTCGGCGCCGGCGCGTTCGAGCACACGCTGTTTATGCAGGCGAAAGGGCAGCACTATCGCGCGTTCGTGCTGATGGGCCGGACACCGCAGATCGTGATCGGCGTGGTTCCATCGAAGGCCGATCAGATCAAGTCGCTCGCGGACTTCAAAGGCGCGAAGGTCGGCGTGAGCGCGCCGGGTTCGTCGACGGATCTCGTGCTCACCTTTGCATTGTGCAAAGCCGGCGTGCAGCGCAGTGACATTTCGGCGATCGGCGTCGGCAGCGGCGCGACGGTGCTGGCCGCGGTGGGTAGTGGGCAGATCGGCGCGCAGTCCAATGTCGACCCGATGATGACCAAGCTCCCGCGCAGCGCCGCGATCAAGGTGCTGGTCGATACGCGCACGGTGAAAGGCACGCAGGACGTGTTCGGCGGCACGATGCCCGCGGCGACGCTCTATGCACCCGAGAGCTTCACCCAGCAAAATCCGAAGACGAAGCAGGCGCTGACCAGCGCGATCGGGCGTGCAAATCATTGGCTGCAGACCGCGAACGACGCCGATCTGCTGAAGATGGTGCCGCAAGCCTATCTGCCAGGCGACCCGGCGCTTTATCTCGAGGCCTTTCACAACGTGCGCGACGCGTATTCGCCGGATGGCCTGATGCCCGTGGATGGGCCAGCGACGTCGCTGCGCGCGTTGTCGTCGTTCGATAGCCGGCTCGATCCGAAGAAAATCGATCTGAGCGCGACCTATACGAACGAGTTCGCGAGCAAGGCGGCCGCGCAGTTCAACTGAGCGCAAGCCACTCGCGTGCCGCTCATCGCGTTCAATTGCCGCGAAACTCGACCTTGAACGTAGCGGCCTTGTCCTCGCCGAGTGCCTTGACGAGCCAGGGCATCTGGTCCTTCAGCATCTTGGCGAGCGTATACGGTGGATTCAGGACGAACATGCCGCTGCCGAACAGTCCATAGCCGTCCTCGGGAGGGTTGCTGACGGTCAGACTGACGTGCAGCCAGTTGTCTTTCTGCAGCTGCTTTAGCTGATCGGGGAAGCGCTGCGACTCGGGACGCTTTACCTGCGGATACCAGACCGCGTACGTGCCGGTCGGAAAACGCTTCAGGCTTTCCTCGACACAGCGCAGCGTGCGCCCGTAATCGCGCTTGTCTTCATACGACGGATCGAGCAGGATCAGCGCGCGTCGCGGCGCCGGCGGCAGCAGCGCGAGAATGCCGTCGAAGCCGTCGCCCGCGTACAGCATCGCGCGACGGCCCGCGTCGCGGAAATTGTGGCGCAGCACATCGATTTCGGTGCTGTGGAGCTCGAACAGTCGCATGCGATCCTGCGCGCGCAACTGTCGCCACGCGAGATAGGGCGAGCCGGGATAGAAATGTAGCTGGCCATCGGCATTGAGCGCGCTGACTTCGTCGACGTATTCGGCGAACAGCGGCGGCAGATCGTTTCGGCCCCACAGTTTCGCGATACCCGTCTCGAACTCGCCGGTCTTCGTCGCGTAGCCTTCCTTCAGCGAGTAGACACCGGCGCCCGCGTGCGTGTCGATATACCAGTAGGCCTTGTCCTTCTGGCCAAGGTAGCGCAGAAGCTGCAACACGACGGCGTGTTTCAGAACGTCGGCGTGATTGCCGGCATGAAAGGCGTGGCGGTAGCTGAGCATGATGAGAAGACGCTGAAAGAGCGCGGGCTGGCCCGAAGGAGCTGGTGGCGCGGTCGCGTATTGTACGCGACCGCGCGTGCGTGATTATCCAATCAGTGCGTGATTACTCGTGCGCGTCGCCGATGATCTCTTCGATCCGCTGTTTGATCTCCGGCGTGATGCGCTCGGCGACCTCGGCGGACTGCATGTTTTCGCCGATCTGTTCGACCCGCGACGCGCCCGTGATCACCGTGCTGACATTCGGATTCTTCAGAATCCACGCGATCGCAAGCTGACCGACCGTGCAGCCGAGTTCATCGGCGAGCGTACCGAGCTGGCCGACCACGTTGTTTCTCGTCGGATCGGTGAGTTGCTGACGCAGCCAGTCATAGCCCTGCAACTGCGCGCGACTGTCGGCGGGCACACCGTCGCGATATTTGCCGGTGAGCAGACCCGACGCGAGCGGACTCCACGTCGTCAGGCCGAGGCCGAGGTCCTCGTAAAGCCGCTTGTATTCCTGTTCGACGCGTTTGCGGTGAAACAGGTTGTATTGCGGCTGCTCCATGACCGGCTTGTGCAGATGATGCCGCTCGGCGATTTCATGAGCGGCGCGAATCTCGTCGGCGCTCCATTCCGACGTGCCCCAGTACAGCGCCTTGCCGCGCGCGATCATATCGCTCATCGCCCAGACCGTTTCCTCGATCGGCGTGTTCGGGTCGGGGCGATGACAGAACACGAGGTCGACATAGTCGAGTTGCAGGCGCTTCAGCGATCCGTCGATCGCGTTCATCAGGTATTTGCGGTTCAACGTGTGGTACTGGTTCGGCGCCTCGTTGAGTCCCCAGAAAAATTTCGTCGACACGACGTAGCTCACGCGCGGCCACGCGAGTTCCTTCAATGCGTGGCCCATGATCTCCTCGGATTTGCCGCCCGCGTAAACCTCGGCGTTGTCGAAGAAATTGACGCCCGCGTCGCGTGCCGCGGCAAGCGATTCGCGCGCGGCGCGGTGATCCACCTGGTTGCCGTACGTGACCCACGAGCCGATGGACAACTCGCTCACTTGCAGGCCGGAGCGGCCCAGACGCCGATAATTCATGCATGTCTCCTGGTTGGTGATGCCACGGGAACGGAGCCCGAATTCTGCTCGAAAGGGTTCAGTTTAAAGAGATACGGATCGATGTGCGTTTTACCTATGTCGTTCACAGGGTTCATGCACAATAGCAAAGTCGGCCGCTGCGTTGCATCCGCCGAACGGTCTATCCCGTTTGGCCGACTTCAAGCCGCGTGCGGTCTTGTGGTCTCATTGCTCATCAACTGCATGGAGGTTCTGGATGTCGTCTCTGAACACGAATCTGAACGGCAAGGTCGCCGTCGTCACGGGCGCCGCGAGCGGCATCGGCAAGCAGATCGCATTGACTCTTTCGGCCGCGGGCGCGGCGGTCGCGATCGCCGATCTGAACCAGGACGGTGCGAACGCCGTGGCTGAAGAAATCAGAAAGAGCGGCGGCAAGGCAATCGGCGTGGCAATGGACGTGACAAGCGAAGACGCCGTCAACCAGGGTATCGACAAGGTTGCCGAGGAATTCGGCTCGATTGACATTCTCGTTTCCAACGCCGGCATCCAGATCGTCAATCCGATCGAAAACTATTCGTTCTCGGACTGGAAAAAGATGCAGGCCATTCACGTGGACGGCGCGTTCCTGACCACCAAGGCTGCGCTCAAGCACATGTACAAGGACAATCGCGGCGGCGTCGTGATCTACATGGGCTCGGTCCACTCGCATGTCGCCTCGCCGCTGAAGTCCGCATACGTGACCGCGAAGCATGCTCTGCTGGGCCTGTCGCGCGTGCTGGCCAAGGAGGGCGCTGCGCACAACGTGCGTTCGCACGTCGTGTGCCCGGGCTTCGTGCGCACGCCACTCGTCGACAAACAGATCCCCGAGCAGGCGAAGGAACTCGGCATCAGCGAAGAGGAAGTGATCAAGCGCGTGATGCTGGGCGGCACCGTCGACGGTATCTTTACGACGGTCGAAGACGTCGCGCAGACCGTGCTGTTCCTGTCGACCTTCCCGACGGCGGCGCTGACCGGCCAGTCGTTCGTAGTGAGCCACGGCTGGTACATGCACTAAGGAGAGGCCCATGGCGCAACGCAATCTGAAGCGGGCGCGCGTGGGCGTGTCCGGCGACGGGGAGGGCGCGGGTCCAGCGGCCTCCGCTCGCCCGCATCGGCATCTCCGGTTGCCCAACTACGAAACCGTCGCGCTGATGCTGCAAGGCGGTGGCGCGCTGGGTGCCTATCAGGCCGGCGTCTTTCAGGGACTCTACGAAGCCGGCATTGAACCGAACTGGATCGCGGGCATTTCGATCGGTGCGCTGAATACGTCGATCATTGCGGGCAATCCACCGGAAAAACGCGTCGAGCGTCTTCTGCAATTCTGGGAGACGATCTGCCAGCCGGCGTTCGGGCCGCCGTTGCCTGCTCCGATCGAGCACGTGCTGTTCAATTCGAGCGAAGCAGTGCGTAAGGCATTTACGGCAGCCCAGGCGATGGGCGCGATCGTCGAAGGCCAAAAGGGCTTCTTCGTGCCGCGTTTCCCGCCGCCATTGCCCACAGTGTCCGGTTCGCCACAACTGGCGAGCTACTACGACACCACGCCGCTGAAGGCGACGCTCGAGACGCTGTGTGATTTCGACCGGATCAATTCGGGAGAAATACGCGTGTCGGTGGGGGCGGTGAATTGCGGCACAGGCAATTTCGCGTACTTCGACAATACGCACACCACGCTCAGGCCCGAGCATTTCATGGCGTCAGGCGCGTTGCCGCCGGGCTTCGCCGCTGTCGAGATCGACGGCCAGTTCTACTGGGATGGCGGACTGATGTCGAATACGCCGCTCTACGAGGTGCTCCAGTCCACGCCGCGTCGCGACACGCTCGCGTTTCAAGTCGATCTATGGAGCGCGATCGGGCCCGTGCCGGACAACATCACCGACGTGCAGGGGCGCATGAAGGACATCCAGTATTCGAGCCGCACGCGTCTCGTGACCGACATGCTGCAGCGCTCGCAGCGGTTCCGCCACGTGCTGCGTGAGGTGCTGGATCGCGTGCCCGTCGAACAGCGCGACGATCCGTGGTGCCAGCTGGCCGAAGATCTGTCGTGTTCAAAGCGCTACAACGTGATACACCTGATCTACCGGCACAAGGAATACGAAGGACACTACAAGGACTTTCAGTTCGGTCTGTCCACAATGCGTGAGCACTGGCGAAGCGGTCTCGAAGATATTTGTCGTTCGCTCGAGCACCCCGACTGGCTCGAGATGCCCGACAACGATGCCGGGTTCGTCACGCACGATATCCATCGAGACTCGCGCTGATGTTCCACTGACAGAGCCGACGTTGCGCCGGCAAGGTCGACCTGTCAGCAAATAAAAAACGGCGCCCATTACTGAAAATGGGCACCGTTTCTACAGGCGGTGGCAGCGGCGAACCATCCGCATCGGCGCGGTAAACCTCCGCGCCGCGAATCGCCTTACTTCAGCACGTGGGCAATCGCGTTCGCGACGACGTCGAGGTTGCGCGTATTGAGCGCAGCCACGCAGATGCGGCCAGTGCTGACCGCATAGATGCCGAACTCTTCGCGCAGACGGTCCACTTGCGGTGCCGTCAGGCCCGAGTACGAGAACATGCCGCGCTGTGCGTTCACGAAGCTGAAGTCGCGATCAACGCCGCTAGCCTTCAGACGCTCGACGAGACCGTTGCGCATCGCGCGGATGCGGTCCCGCATTTCACCCAGTTCGCTTTCCCACGTCGCGCGCAGTTCGGGCGACGCGAGCACCGCCGCGACCACCGAGCCGCCGTGCGTTGGCGGGTTGGAGTAGTTCGTGCGGATCACACGCTTCAGTTGCGACAGCACGCGCGTGGCTTCGTCCTTGCTCGCAGTGATGATCGACAGTGCGCCGACGCGCTCGCCGTACAGCGAGAACGACTTCGAGAACGACGACGACACGAACACGTTCAGTTCCTGCGCCGCAAACAGACGCACTGCGGCCGCGTCCGCTTCGATGTTGTCGCCGAAGCCCTGGTAGGCGATGTCGAGGAACGGCACGAGGTTGCGTGCCTTGACGACCTCGACGACCTGCTTCCACTGCTCGACGCTCAGATCGACGCCGGTCGGATTGTGACAGCAGGCATGCAGCACGACGATGGTGCCTGCCGCGTAGCTGTTCAGCGCGCTCAACATGCCGTCGAAGTTCACGCCGTGCATCTGCGCGTCATAGTACGGATACGATTCGACGACGAAGCCCGCGCCTTCGAACAGCGCGCGGTGGTTTTCCCAGCTCGGATCGCTGATTGCGACCTTGCTGTCCGGATTCACGCGCTTCAGGAAGTCCGCGCCGATCTTCAGCGCGCCCGTACCGCCCAGCGCCTGCGCCGTGACGACGCGGCCGGCCGCGATCAGTGGCGAGTCGTTGCCCAGCAGCAGCTTTTGCACAGCGGCATCGTAAGCGGCGATACCTTCGATCGGCAGATAGCCGCGCGGCAGCGCGGCCTCGACGCGGGCCTTTTCGGCTTCGCGCACGGCGCGCAGCAGCGGAATCTTGCCTTCTTCATTGAAGTACACGCCAACGCCGAGGTTGACCTTGGTGGCGCGTGTATCGGCGTTGAAGGCTTCGTTCAGGCCCAGAATCGGGTCGCGGGGAGCAAGTTCGACGGCGGAGAACAGAGACATGATGGGTCGGCAGCAGTAGTGAAAAGAGGGCGGCTTCGCGCGCGGGCGGTCCGGCCTGCGGGCAGCGGCGAGCGAGCGCGACTTCGCATTGTAACGAATCCGGGCGCGTTTTTCCGGGCCACGAGACGGGCAAAGGGCAATTGTTTGCTTGAAAAACAGGCACTGCGCGGCCATGTGGCAATGAGGGATTCGAGCGTGCGCGGCTATGGCGCAGGCGCGAACCGGACGAGGTGTGCTGCATTTGAGCCCGCTGCGCGCATGCGCCACAAAGGGTCATAACACGTCGTGGCCCCAGCGCCCGGCGACGCCCTACGTGGCCCCGCTCGATCTTCACTTTCCGCAACCCGTTAGAATGATTCTTTGCCCAAGGCCCGGTGCCGCCCCTCATGTCCGAACACCATCTGACTGAAGCCGACGAGACGCTCGACGAATCCAAATTCGTAACGTTCGAAGGTTCGCCGTTCAAGCTCTACCAGCCATATCCACCTGCCGGCGACCAGCCCACGGCCATCGACACGCTCGTCGAAGGCGTCGGGGACGGGCTCGCGTTCCAGACGCTGCTCGGCGTGACTGGGTCCGGCAAGACCTTCACGATGGCCAACACGATCGCGCGGCTCGGTCGCCCGGCGATCGTGTTCGCGCCGAACAAGACGCTCGCCGCGCAACTGTATTCGGAGTTCCGCGAGTTCTTCCCGCGCAACGCGGTCGAGTACTTCGTCTCGTACTACGACTACTACCAGCCGGAAGCGTACGTGCCGCAGCGCGACCTGTTCATCGAGAAGGACTCGTCGATCAACGAGCATATCGAGCAGATGCGGCTGTCGGCGACCAAGAGCCTGATGGAGCGTCGCGACGTGGTGATCGTTGCGACGGTGTCGGCGATTTACGGTATCGGCAACCCGTCCGAATACCACCAGATGATTCTTACGTTGCGCACGGGCGACCGGCTCGGCCAGCGCGACGTCATCACGCGGTTGATCGCGATGCAGTACAGCCGCAACGAAGCCGACTTCCAGCGCGGCTCGTTCCGCGTGCGCGGCGACACGATCGATATTTTTCCGGCCGAGCACGCCGAGATGGCGGTGCGCGTCGAGCTGTTCGACGACGAAATCGAAACGCTGCAGCTATTCGACCCGCTCACCGGCCGCGTGCGGCAGAAAATTCCGCGCTTTACCGTGTATCCGTCGTCGCACTACGTGACGCCACGCGACACCGTGCTGCGCGCGGTCGAAACCATCAAGGCCGAGCTGCGCGACCGGCTCGAGTTCTTTTATAGCGACGGCAAGCTCGTCGAGGCGCAGCGGCTCGAGCAGCGCACCCGCTTCGACCTCGAAATGCTGCAGGAACTCGGATTCTGCAAGGGCATCGAGAACTATTCGCGGCACTTCTCGGGCGCAGCGCCTGGCGAGCCGCCGCCGACGCTCGTCGATTACCTGCCGCCCGACGCGATCATGATGCTCGACGAATCGCACGTGCTGATCGGCCAGCTGAACGGCATGTATAACGGCGACCGGGCGCGCAAGGAGAACCTCGTCGACTACGGCTTCCGGTTGCCGTCGGCGCTCGACAACCGGCCACTCAGGTTCAACGAGTTCGAGCGCAAGATGCGCCAGGTCGTGTTCGTGTCGGCGACGCCCGCCGATTACGAGAAGAAGACGTCGGGGCAGGTCGCCGAACAGCTGGTACGCCCGACCGGCCTCGTCGACCCCGAAATCGAGGTGCGGCCGGCGCGCAGCCAGGTCGACGACGTGCTCGGCGAGATCAACGAGCGCGTCAAGGCCGGCGACCGCGTGCTGGTCACGACGCTGACCAAGCGGATGGCCGAGCAGCTCACCGAGTTTCTGGCCGACCACGGCATCAAGGTGCGCTACCTCCATAGCGACATCGACACGGTGGAGCGTGTCGAGATCATCCGCGATCTGCGTCTGGGCGCGTTCGACGTGCTGGTCGGGATCAACCTGCTGCGTGAGGGGCTCGATATTCCGGAGGTGTCACTCGTCGCGATTCTCGACGCGGACAAGGAGGGCTTCCTGCGCGCCGAGCGTTCGCTGATCCAGACCATCGGCCGGGCGGCGCGTAACGTGAACGGCAAGGCGATCCTGTACGCGGACAAGATCACTGACTCGATGCGTCGCGCGATCGACGAAACCGAGCGGCGCCGCACGAAGCAGATCGCGTTCAACGCCGCCCACGGCATCACGCCGCGTGGGGTGGTCAAGCGGATTCGCGACATCATCGACGGCGTCTACAACGTCGACGAAGCGCGCGCCGAGTTGAAGGAGCAGCAGGTCCGGGCGAAGTTCGAGGACATGTCCGAGAAGCAGCTCGCCAAAGAGATCAAGCGCCTCGAAAAGCAGATGATGGAGCACGCGAAGAATCTCGAATTCGAGAAGGCCGCGCAGACCCGCGACCAGCTGGCGCTGCTGCGTCAACGCGTGTTCGGCGCGAACGTCGGCGACCATGTGTCGGGCATCGAGTGACCGACGCGTTTTCCCCCTTGCTTTTGACCACCATCAAAGGGCGCGGCCATTCGCCGCGCCTGCTCACCGCAGCCGGCGCTTAAGCTCCCGCTCGAGCCGTCGGCGCGGCCGCCGTGGCCGCGATTCATTCGGTCCCTGTTTCGCCCGGCGCACACCGGTTTTCTTAAGCGAGCCTTAAGACCCTGACGGCACAAGGCCGGGCGTGCTGGCAGATTTGTTCTCGTCGGCGATCGATGATAAACTCAACCAATATTGAGAATGGTTCGCATTTAAATTCACATCTGGCTTGCGAGCGCTCAGTTCCGATCAAATCGATTCCAGTCTGATAAAAACAAGGAGTTTCAATGCGGATGTCTTCCTTTGTGCGGGGCGGTGCGGCAGCGGTAGCCGCTGCCGCGGCGCTGTCCGCCTCGGCCGCCGAATATCCGATCGGCAAGCAGCAGATCCAGGGCGGCATGGAAATCGGCGCGGTCTATCTGCAACCGATCACGATGGAACCCGAAGGCATGATGCGCAAGGCGTCGGAGTCGGACATCCACCTCGAGTCCGACATCCACGCGGTCAAGAACAATCCGACCGGTTTCGCCGAAGGCGACTGGATGCCGTATCTGCAGGTGCACTACGAACTGACGAAGGCCGGCTCGAACCAGCCGATCAAGGGCGACCTGATGCCGATGGTCGCGAACGACGGTCCGCACTATGGCGACAACGTCAAGCTGCAAGGCCCGGGCAAGTACCACCTGAAGCTGATCGTCGAACCGCCGATGCAGATGGGCCACATGGCGTTCGGCCGCCACATCGACAAGGAAACCGGCGTGGGTCCGTGGTTCAAGCCAATCTCGCTCGAATATGACTTCACCTTCGCCGGCATCGGCAAGAAGGGCGGTTACTGATCGGCGCGTGGTGCCAGTGCGGTCGATAACCGTATCAGTGAATGCAGCAGACGGCGCGCGGACGCCCGGTGTCATACCCGGCGTCGGCGCGTCGCGTTTTCCGGAAAGGCCAATGGGAATCAACCGAAAGATCGCGCTACTTGCCGCCACGCTTTGCCTGGCGGCCACGGCTCAGGCAGCCGACCTGCCGACCTTCAAGCTCGAAATGAACGACGGCAAGCTGAACCCGGCCCGGATCGAAGTGCCGGCGGGGCAGCGTATCAAGATCGAAGTGCGTAACACCGGCAAGGGCGCGGCCGAATTCGAAAGCGTGCAGTTGCGCAAAGAGAAAGTATTGGCGCCAGGCGCCGATTCGTTCGTCGTGATCGCTCCGCTCGAGCCGGGCGAATACAAGTTTTTCGACGACTTCCACCAGCAGGCGCAAGGCGTGATCGTCGCGAAGTAAGCATTGGTCTCGGTCGAACGCGAGCGCTGTCGTTCGCGCGAGGCAACGGAAGCGGGCAGTAGAAGGATCGAAGGGAGAGCTTGAATGGGTCAGATTCTGTTCATCGTGTGGCGGGAAAGTGTCGAGGCATTGCTGGTCGTCGGCATCCTGTACGCGTGGTTGAAAAACGGCGATGACGACGCGCGCCGCGGCTTGCCGTATCTGTGGGGTGGCGTGGCGGCCGGCGTGATCGCGGCGGTGGCGCTCGGCGCGGCGCTGGTCGGCTTCACCGAGGTGCTCTCCGGTGACGCGCAGGACTACTTCCAGACCGCGATGGTGCTCATTGCCTGCGTGCTGATCGTGCAGATGGTGCTGTGGATGAAGCAGCACGGCCGCACGCTGAAGCGCGACATGGAACAGTCGCTGCAGAAGAGCCAGCGCGATTCGAACTGGTGGGGCGTCGCGGTGCTGGTCGCACTGGCGATTGCGCGCGAAGGCAGCGAAACGGTGATCTTCCTGTACGGTCTCGGCTTCGGGCAGTCGGGTCATGTCGACGGCAGCCAGATGCTGGCGGTGGTGATCGGTCTCGCGCTCGCGCTCCTGACCTTCTACGTGTTGCAACTCGGCGGCAAGATCTTCTCGTGGCGGCTCTTTTTCCGCATCACCGAAATCATGTTGCTGTTCCTCGGCGCGGGCCTGTTCCAGACCGGCGTTGACAAGCTGATCGACAAGGAAATCCTGCCGACGCTCGTCGACCAGCTGTGGAATTCGTCGGCGATTCTCGATGATTCGAGCACCTTCGGTTCGCTCGTCGCAACGCTGACCGGCTATCGCGCGCATCCGGCGCTGATGAACCTGATTGCCTACGGCGTGTACTGGGCGGTCGTTTATCTGCTCCTGCGCCGCGCCAATCGCAGGCCCGCGCAGCAGGCGGCAGGGCGCGCAGCATGAGCACCATGATGGCTGTCCGGCCGGGTCGCCTCGCGGCGGCCGGCCAGTGGATGCAGCGCCACGGCGCGGTGATCCGTGGGATCCAGTGGACCGTGGTCGCGGTGTACGCGTTCCTGATCATCGTGCCCGCGCTAATGCCGCTGCCCGACGACACCGCGCATCTGTGGAACAACCTGACGCTCGCGGCGCAGTTCGTGTTCTGGGGAATCTGGTGGCCGTTCGTGCTGCTGTCGATGGTGATGCTCGGGCGCGTCTGGTGCGGCGTGCTGTGTCCGGAAGGTGCGCTCGCTGAATTCGCGAGCAAATTCGGCCGCGGTCGCGCGATTCCTCACTGGATGCGCTGGGGCGGCTGGCCGTTCGTCGCATTCGGCATCACGACGATCTACGGGCAGATGGTGAGCGTCTATCAGTATCCGAAAGCGGTGCTGCTGGTGCTCGGCGGCTCGACCTTCGCGGCGATCGTGATCGGTCTGCTATACGGACGCGAGAAGCGCGTCTGGTGCAAATACCTCTGCCCCGTCAACGGGGTCTTTTCGCTTCTGTCCCGGCTCGCGCCGTTTCACTACAAGGTCGACGAAGACGCCTGGCGCCGCTCGTACAAGAACGGCGAGCATGGGCATCGCGTGATTCCGATCAACTGCGCGCCGCTCGTGCCGTTGCGCAACATGAAGGGCGCGGCCGAGTGCCATATGTGCGGCCGCTGCAGCGGACACCGCGACGCGATCGCGCTGACGTGGCGCAAGCCGTCGACGGAAGTCGTGCAGTTGGGCGACCAGAAGGCCAACCCGTGGGACACGGCGCTGATCCTGTATGGCCTGCTCGGCATCGCGATCGGCGCGTTCCACTGGACCGCGTCGCGCTGGTTCATCGATCTGAAAATGTTCGCCGCGACGTGGCTCGTCGATCACGACATCACGTGGCCGCTCGACACCAACGCGCCGTGGTTCCTGTTCACGCATTACCCCGACCAGAACGACGTGTTCTCGTGGCTCGACGGCTCGCTGCTGATCGGCTACATCCTCGCGACGGCGCTCGTTTACGGCACCGCGCTGCTGCTGTTGCTGGCGGGCGCGACGCGCATGCTCGGGCGCTTTAACGTAAGGCGACTGCATCATCTGACGCAGGGGCTGATTCCGATCGCGGGCGCGGGCGTGTTCCTCGGTTTGTCGGCGACGACGTTGTCGCTGCTGCGCGCTGAGCACGTGTCGCTGTGGTGGGCGTCGGATCTGCGTATCGCGATTCTCGTGATCGCGAGCACGTGGAGCGGATGGCTCGCGTGGCTCGTTACGCGCCGCTATAGCGAGCGCTTTGTTCAGCGCGCGCTGGCCATGCTGTGGTTCGTCGCGGCGCTGGCGGTCGTCAATAGCGCGTGGTGGCTGATGTTCTGGGGCTGGGCGTCGAAGTAATGCTTCAGCCTGGGTTTTATGCGAACCCAGGCGCAAGCACAACGAGAAAAGCCGTGGGATGCTGCCATCCCACGGCTTTTTCATTTTCAACGAGTGAGAACCAAAAAAAAGCGGCCTGGCTGGCTGCGACGGCTGGCTGGGTGTCTGCACGAAGGGGTCTAGTTCTCGCGTGCAAGCCGTCGTGGCTGGCTAATGCCTAACACCTCTCTGGGAGGTGGTCCCCACAATACCCGGTACTTACCTCGTGTTGCGTAGCTACTTCGTCAGGATCAGCTTGCCGAGGCGCGTCGCACGCAACTGGTACGTCTCGCCGTTGTGCACGATGCTGATGTGACTCTGGCCTTGCAGCAGTGCATCGCTGCGCACGACCCGTTCCGACGTCTCGCCCGGACCGCTGGCGCGCTCCGCGGCCGGTTTCGCAGCGGGCGCAGCCGTCGTCGAAGCTTTCGGGCGGCTGATCAGCGCGGCCGCCGGGCGGCGCAGGCTGAGTGTGGAGGAGCGAGTCATATCGGTCATTCGTTTTAGCTTGTTCGTCGATTCGATGGGTTGATTCTAAATGATAACCATTCCTATTTACAAGGCTGAAAAATTGATCGGATTCGGCTGCTGATAGCGGGATGAAAGAGCGGCTAGACGATTCCAGGGGGCCATCCTGGACATGGCCCCGCGATGGCGCGGGCAGAGCGCCCGCGCGGCATGTCAGTGCAAAGGTCCCGGTTGCTGTTTGCCCGCGACGTACTGGCGGATCAGTCGAACCGTGTCGATATCGTTCTCGCGATACGCGGACTTGACGATCTCCTGCGTCTGCACGGCATCCTGATCGGTCGAGACGGGCAGCGTGGTCGCGTATTCGAAGCGCAGGAACAGTTGCAATTCGTCGGGTTGCTCGATCGTCATCGTCAGGGAGCCGCCGACGTACTCGGCGGTCGGCAGGATGTCGTAGCGCACGCTCTGACTTGCCTGCAGCGTGACGCGATCACGCACGGTGGCCTGGCCGTAGTGCAGTTCGCGCTCGAGCACATTGCCGTCGCGCGACAGGATCGTGCAGCTGTCGAGACCCATCACGAACAGCTGCGGCTGTTCGGCGCGCAGCACGAGTCCTTCCCACAACTGTTCGCGGGTCATCGATTCGACGAAAGGATTCAACGGATCGTTGATCTGAATGAGGTGTTCGAAATTCAAGACGACTGCGTCCTATGAAAATGTTGCAATACCCGTAGCCCGATTGGCCGAAGTCCGGTCGCCCTATGCTCGCGCTACGCGACTGCGAGCGCGGAGCGGATCGAGATCGTGTGCGTGAGGATCTTGTGCACCGGGCACGCGTTGGCGATTTGCAAAAGCCGTTCCCGCTGCTCGTCGGTCAGATCGCCGTCGAGCATGATCTGACGGTCGATCGTCGAGCCCGCGTCACCGGTTTCCATCGACAGTTTGACGCGTATGCCTGCGAGCGGCCAGCCCTTGCGCTGCGCGTACATCTTCAGCGTGATCGACGTGCACGCGCCGAGGCTCGACAGCAGCAGCGAGACCGGCGTCGGACCGCGATCGCCGCCGCCGAGCGATTCGGGTTCGTCGGCAAGCCAGGTGTGCTTGCCGTCGTCGAACATGACCTGGAAATTCGTCGAACCGATATGGGCGTTGACGGTGGGCTCTGCCATGCGCGCTCCTGTGCGGGATGAAGTGGCGTCGCGCGCCGCGCGACATGAGCCGTTATTGTGAACGAATTTACCGGCATTCGCGCCCCGAGGCGGCCGGTTTGCGGCGCGTAATAGGCCGGCGGCGCGTTTTGACTAGCGTCGACAGGCATGAATGACACGCAGTGCGCGCTCGTCTGTCAGTGTCTGTCAGTGCGTAATCGCGCCCATCCGCCCTGCCTGATAGTCGATCACCGCCTGACGGATCTCGTCCTCGGTATTCATCACGAATGGGCCATAGCGCACCACCGGCTCCTTCAGTGGCACACCACCGAGCAGAAGCACTTCGAGCGGTTCGTCGCCCGCCGTGAGCGTCACCGCGTCGCCGTCGTTGGCGAACACGACCATCGTGCGCGCGTCGATGTCAGCGCGCGCGTCGCCTTCGCCGTACACCCCCTTGCCGGACAGGCCATACGCGAACACGCGATAGTCGGCTGGCACCGGCTGGCGGATCGTCGCGCCCGGCTGTAGCGAGAAATGCTGATACAGGATCGGCGTGCGCGTTTCGATCACGGCCTTGACCCCGAGCGCTTCACCGGCGATTACTTTGACGCGCACCTTGCCGTCTTCCGACGTCGCGACCGGAATGCGGATCGACGGGATCTCCTGATAACGCGGCGGGATCATCTTGTCGCGACGCGGCAGATTCACCCATAGCTGTAAGCCATGCACGCGACCGCCGGTCCGCGCGAATTCCGGGTCGGGCATTTCGCTATGCACGACGCCCGCGCCCGCGGTCATCCATTGCACGTCACCGGCGCGCAGCGTACCGGAATGACCCGCCGAATCCTTGTGGCCGAACTGGCCCTCGAGCGCATAGGTGACTGTCTCGAAGCCGCGATGCGGATGATCGGGCGCGCCCTTGGCCTCGCCCGGCGCATAGTCGACCGGCCCCATTTCGTCGAGCAGCAGGAACGGATCGAAGTCCATCAACAGACGCGTCGGAAACGGCCGATGGACGATAAAGCCGCCGCCTTCCACCGTGCGAACCGACGGGAACGTGCGTTCAATCGTGCGTGACGTACTCATCAATATCACCTCGAAAAATGGGGAATAGCGTTATTTTTGAAACATGGGGCTATTATAGGGACCGTTTTTCGCGGTGCCAGCCGCCCGTCAGCAATGGATTGTTCTGTTAATGGAACGATGAGATGAAGATCGATTCACATAATCTGAACGACCTGATGTACTTTTCACAGGTCGTCGAACATGGCGGATTTTCCGCCGCCGAGCGGGTGCTGGGCATCTCGAAGTCACGGCTATCACGGCGGCTCACGGAGCTGGAGGCGTCGCTCGGCGTGCGCCTGTTGCAGCGTTCCACGCGCAAGCTCGCGCTGACCGAAGCGGGGCAACTGTTCTACCAGCACTGTCAGGCGATGCTCAGCGAGGCTCAGGCGGCGGTCAACGTCGTGCAGCAACTGCGCTCGTCGCCGCGCGGAACGGTGCGCGTGAGCGTGCCGGTCACGATCTCGCAGACGATTCTGTCGACCATCCTGCCCGAATTCATGCACCGCTATCCGGAAGTGCGCGTCGTGATGCGCGTGACGAATCGCGTGGTCGATCTGTTCGAGGATTCGATCGACGTTGCGCTGCGGGTCCGTTCCGATCCGCCGGAAAACGCGAACATCGTCGTGCGGCCGCTGTGGCGCACCGAGCAGATGCTGGTAGGCGCGCCGAGCCTGCTGCAGCAGAATGCGCCGCCGCTGACGCCGGCCGATCTGAACCGCTTCGAAACACTCGACGTGCCGACGAGCGACGGCCGTCACGTGTACAACCTGATCTCACCCGATGGCACGCGCCATGCACACGAACACGAGCCGCGCCTCGTGACGGCCGATCTGATGACGATCCGCGAGGCGGTGCTCGCCGGCGTCGGCATCGCCGCGTTGCCGGAGATGATGTATGGGGCCGCATTGCGAACGGGGCAGTTGTCGCCGGTGATGCCGGGCTGGAGTTTTCCGACGCCGCAGTTGTACGCGGTGTTCGTATCGCGGCAGGGCATGGTGCCGGCTGTGCGCGCGTTCGTCGATTATCTGGTCGAGATGCTCGATCCGGACGGGGGCAAGCACATCATGGGCGAGTGTCCCGTGACCGGCAAAAAAACGGTGTCGCAGGCATCGGTTTCGGCGGCTTCCGCCATTGCGCCGGCGGTGGTTTCATAGCGCGCTCGCGACCGCTATCGCGCGGTGCAAATCGCTTTTAGCATTTAAGCGTGGCCTGTCATGATTACTTTCAATGGCCGCTTGCTTGAATGCGCGCGCGTGCGGGCGTATATTGAAATCCCTTTCGCTAAGGAGTCTCCTATGCGAAAACTCATGGCCGCTATCATAGCGGGCCTGATAGGGCTGACCGCGCTGTCCGTGTCGACCACGGCCGTCGCATGCGGTGATAGGAGCTATCAGTCTTCGGCCGATGGCAAATGATCCCGCCGCCCGAAGGCGCCGAGCGCGCACAAGAAAAGGCCTTCATCCGATGATGAAGGCCTTTTGCTTTTTGGCTCCTGTTTTAAGGGGTTTTCGCGTGGACACGCGTTTTGCTCCGCGTGTCACTTCACCTGTTACTTTGCCTTCGGCTGCGTGACGAAGCCGATCTTCGTCAGTCCGCCAGCCTGCGCGGCCGACATCACCTGCGCAACCTTCTCGTAGGGCACCTTGCGATCCGCATCGAGATGCAGCTCCGGCTGCGGGCTCGCCTGCGCGGCCGAGGCGATCTTCGCGGCGAGCGCCGCGTCGTCGACTTTCGTACTGTCCCACAGGACGTTGCCGTCCGCGTCGATCGACACCGTCACCTGCGCGGGCTTCATTTCTTCCTTCTGGCTGCTCGCATGCGGCAGATCGATCTTGACCGCGTGACGGATCACCGGAATCGTCACCATGAAGACGATCAGCAGAACCAGCATGACGTCGACGAGCGGCGTCATGTTGATCTCGTTCATCAGGCCGTCGTGATCATCTCCGGCGAAAGGGCTCATTGCCATTGGAATGCCTAGTCGACCAGTTGATCAGTTGGCGCGGGTCGCGAGACGCAGGCCGTCACCGCGCCTCGTCGATGACAGGCGCGCGCCCGTCACGAAGAACGCATGCAGGCCGTGCGCGAAGCGGGCGAGCTTCGCGACGATTGCCTTGTTGGCGCGCGTGAGAGCGTTGTAGCCGAGCACCGCCGGAATCGCGACGAACAGACCGAACGCGGTCATGATCAGCGCTTCGCCGACCGGGCCGGCAACCTGGTCGATCGACGACTGGCCGCTCGCGCCGATCGCGAGCAGTGCGTGATAGATGCCCCACACGGTGCCGAACAGACCGACGAACGGCGCCGTGCTGCCGATCGATGCGAGGATCGCGAGACCGCTCTGCATGCGTGCGACGCTTTCGTCCATCGTGTCCTTCAGGCAGCGCGTGATCCAGTCCGACACGTCCATGCGGTCATGCAGATGCGGCTGCGTCTGATGATGATGGTCGGCCGCTTCCTCGCCTGACAGCGCGAGCGCGAGGAACGGGTTGTCATGCGCCTTCGAGGCACCGCCGCCGAGCTTCTTCACGCCGTCGGCGAGGTCGTCCGAATGCCAGAACGCCTGCTCGGCGTTCTTCGTCAGGCGCTTCAGGCGCATCACGTTCCAGCCTTTGACGACGATCACGCTCCATGACATCACCGACATGAACAACAGCGCGAGCGCGATACCACGTGTCACGAAATCCCCTTGTGTCCACACATGCGCCAATCCGTAGTTCTGCATTGCAATTCCTTGATTTTGAAATCGGCTTCAATCGGTCAGATCGAAGTTGAAAGACTGGGTGTACGTGGCTCTGACGGGCTCACCGTTCTCGAGATACGGCTTGCAGGCGCTCGCGTGCATGGCGGCTACCGCGGCGTCGTCGAGGCGGCTATAGCCGCTGCTCTTCGTCAGTTCGATGTTTTCGAGCTTGCCGGTCAGGCCGATGACGAATCGCACCGACGCGATGCCGGTTTCGTGGCGCCGTTTCGAAAGTGTCGGGTAATCCGGGTGGGCGATATTGCACTCGACGTGCGAGACGTTCCTTGGCGCGCTGATTTCCATCGTCGGCTTGCCGATGGCGGGCGTTGCCGCGGCTGGCGGCGTCGCCGCTGCAGCGGGCGCGGGCGACGGCGGATCGGGGGCTGCGACCGGCGTCGCCGATGGCGCGGCGGCCTGCGGCAACGGAGTCGGAGTCGGCTTGGGCGCCGGAGTCGGCTTTAGCTGGAGTTTCGGCTTCGAATGGACGGTCGGCGTCGGTTGAGGCGGCGGCGCTGCGATCGATTGCAGCGCAACCGGCGCGGGCGGCACCATCACGGCGGTCATGACCTGCGATTCGAGCGCGACCTGCGCAGGTTCGTGACGCAGCGTCATGATCACGCCGAGCAGCGCGACGTGGATCGCCGCGACCACGGCAGTGGTCGTCAGCGCGCGGAAATTCGGTCGGGTGGACGACGCCAGCGTCATGTTCGGAAAATCAGCAGCGAAATGAACAAAGTAGTCACGAAACCAATCAGCAATTCCATCTCGAACTCCTTTTCAAGGATGAGCGGGGTAGCTGGCTGGTACGACTACTGGCTGGCTGACGGCAGTGGGATAACGCGGTGCGGCGGTCAATGCCGCGAGGGTGTTGCAGACGCGCGGCACATCCAATGTCACATCAAGTGTTGCATTGAATGTGCGTTACGTATTGAGGCGTAGCGACACATGGGGCGCGGCTCGCGCCGCACCCGGCAAGCAGGACTCAGGCTGCCTTGCGTTCGCAGTACGTCACTTGCACGACCTGCGCGACGGTCTGCACCTGCTGATGCTCGGCGACACCTACACCGCAACGGCTCGCGCACACGCCGCTTTGCAGCATGACGTCGCGCACGGATTCCTCGCATTTGCCGCAGCACGAAGCGACGCCGAGTTCAAACTGCAACTCGTCGAACGAGTCGATGCCGTCCGCAATCGAGGAGCGGATTGTGCGGTCGGAAACGGATTTGCAGACACAGACAATCATGGCAGGCGCGATAGATAACGTTAATGCGAATTATTATCATTTTGTTTGGCCCGTTTGGCAAGCATCCTGTGCGGTTTTTTGTAACAAAACCAGAACCTTAGAATGGATTTCGTCTGGCGCGAGGGCGGCGCGTGCCGCCACCGGGCACGTCGCGCGCGCCGGTTCGAGGCTCTAGGCGGCCCGGGAATCCGGTGCGGCCGTGCGCGGAGACGGAATCCGCACCTGCTCCACTGCCGCTTCGATCTGCAACAGCGTGGCAGCCAGTTGCTGCTGATGGACGCCGTCGTCGGTGGAGTAGAAGCGCGGCAGCGGCGTGCCCGCGGCCGGCTTGGCGGCGCGCAGGCCGTGCTGCTCGAGCACGCGTTCGAGCTGACGGGCGATTGCCACGCTCGTGTCGATCAGCGCGAGCCGCTCGCCGACGATGTCGCGGATCGCCGCATCGAGAAACGGGTAATGGGTGCAACCGAGCACCAGCGTGTCGGCGCCCGCGTCGAGCATCGGCTCGAGATAGCTGCGCAGCAGCGCACGCAGCTCGGCCGAATCGACGTCGCAACGCTCCACCGCCTGCACGAGTCCGTGGCCGGGCTGGCACAGAAAGCGGCAGTCGGCGGCGTAGCGTTCGAGTAGTCCCTGGAAGCGGGCGCTGCGCAGCGTCGCCTGGGTCGCGAGCACGCCGGCGACGCGGCTTTTCGATTGCAGCGCGGCGGGCTTGACGCCAGGTTCGACGCCTACGAGCGGAATCGGCAGCTTTTCGCGCACCAGCGCGATCGACTGCGCGGTCGCCGTGTTGCACGCAACCACGAGCGCCTTCGCGCCTTGTGCGGCAAGCCATGCGCCGATGGCGAGCGTGCGGTCGGTGATGAAGTCGTCGTCGCGCTCGCCGTAGGGCGCGTACAGCGAGTCGGCGACATACAGCAGCGCCTCGTCAGGCAGTTGCGCGCGCACCGCGCGCAGCACCGACAGGCCGCCCAGCCCCGAATCGAAAATACCGATCGGCGCCTGGGACGCGGCGCCAGCGGCAACACTGCGGACAGTCGGGGACGGCGAAGGGGCGGGCATAGGCGAAGAAATCGAGCGTGACGTGGCGGTCGTAGAAATGGTCGAAGCCTGGGCGATTCGCGAGGCAGCGCGCAAGTATATCGCCAGCGCGGTGCGGTCCGGCGCGAATGCCTGGTTCACAGGCGTCGCGTGCTACCGCGCGGGATGCGCCAGCGTGCTTCGATCAGGACTCGACCGAGCCCATCGCGCTTTGCTGGTAGTTCTGGATACCGACCTTATCGATCAGATCGAGTTGGGTTTCGAGCCAGTCGATGTGCTCTTCGGTGTCGTCGAGAATCGTCGTGAAGATTTCACGCGAGACGAAATCGCGCACCGATTCGCAGTACGCAATCGCTTCCTTGCAGGTGCTTTGCGAAATCTGTTCGAGCTTCAGATCGCATTCGATGATTTCTTTGGTTTCCTCACCGATCAGCAGCTTGTGCAGGTCCTGCAGATTCGGCAGACCGTCGAGCACGAAGATGCGTTCGATCAGCAGGTCGGCATGTTTCATTTCGCCGATCGACTCGTCGTACTCGTGCTTGCCGAGTTTGGTGAGGCCCCAGTGGCCGTACATCCGGGCATGCAGGAAGTACTGGTTGATCGCGGTCAGCTCGTTCTTCAGCTGGGCGTTCAGATATTCGATGACCTTCTTGTCGCCTTGCATGTTATTTCCTCTTTCGGGGACCTCAAATTTCCAACAACAATAAACGTCATGCCCCAAAAAGCCAAGAAATTGCATGACGCAAGGCATAAAAAAGCCGGGACCGCGGTCCCGGCTTTTCGACTGCACTGAGTGGCGTTAATTGCCGATCATCAAGCCGTGGCGACCGGAATCTTGCCGATCTTGGCCTGCCATTCCTTCGGGCCGGTCTGGTGCACGGAGGTACCGGTCGAATCGACGGCGACCGTGACCGGCATATCCTGCACGTCGAACTCGTAGATCGCTTCCATGCCGAGATCTTCGAACGCGAGCACCTTCGCGCTGCGGATCGCCTTCGACACGAGGTACGCGGCGCCGCCGACGGCCATCAGATACGCGGCCTTGTGCTTCTTGATCGACTCGATCGCGACCGGGCCGCGCTCGGCCTTGCCGATCATCGAAATCAGGCCCGTTTGTGCGAGCATCGTCTCGGTGAACTTGTCCATCCGCGTCGCGGTGGTCGGGCCTGCCGGGCCGACCGCTTCGTCGCGCACCGGATCGACCGGGCCGACGTAGTAGATCACGCGGTTCGTGAAGTCGACCGGCAGCTTCTCGCCCTTCGCAAGCATGTCGGCAATGCGCTTGTGCGCGGCGTCGCGGCCCGTCAACATCTTGCCCGACAGCAGCAGCGTCTGGCCCGGCTTCCAGCCGGCCACTTCTTCCGGCGTCAGCGTGTTCAGATCAACGCGCTTGCTGGTTTCCGTGTTCGGTTCCCAGTGCACCTTCGGCCATGCATCGAGCGACGGCGCTTCGAGTTTGGCAACGCCCGAACCGTCGAGCGTGAAGTGCGCGTGGCGCGTCGCTGCGCAGTTCGGGATGATCGCGATCGGCTTGGACGCGGCGTGCGTCGGCGCGGCCATGATCTTCACGTCGAGCACGGTCGACAGACCGCCAAGACCCTGCGCGCCGATACCGAGCGCGTTGACCTTCTCGTGCAGCTCGACGCGCAGCTCTTCGATCCAGTCCTGCGGGCCGCGCGCGATCACGTCCTGAATGTCGATCGGGTCCATCAGCGATTCCTTCGCCATCAGCATCGCTTTTTCAGCGGTGCCGCCGATGCCGATGCCGAGCATGCCCGGCGGGCACCAGCCTGCGCCCATCGTCGGCACGGTCTTCAGAATCCAGTCGACGATCGAATCCGACGGGTTCAGCATCGCGAACTTCGATTTGTTCTCCGAGCCGCCGCCCTTGGCCGCGACCTGCACGTCCACCGTGTTACCCGGCACGATCTCGTAGTGGATCACGGCCGGCGTGTTGTCCTTGGTATTCTTGCGCGCGCCTTCAGGCGGGCTCACGATCGATGCGCGCAGCACGTTGTCCGGGTTCAGATAACCGCGGCGCACGCCTTCGTTGATCATGTCGGTGACGCTCATCGTCGCGCCGTCCCAACGCACGTCCATGCCGACCTTCACGAATACCGTGACGATGCCGGTGTCCTGGCAGATCGGGCGCTTGCCTTCGGCGCACATGCGGCTGTTGGTCAGGATCTGCGCGATCGCGTCCTTCGCTGCCGGGCTCTGTTCGAGCTCGTACGCGCGGCCGAGCGCTTCGATGTAGTCGAGCGGATGGTAGTAGCTGATGTACTGCAGCGAATCAGCGATGCTCTGAATCAGGTCTTCCTGTTTGATGACGGTCATGGCTAGCTCAGTGGGGAGTGGCGCTTGTTATCGGATCGCAGCGCGGTGCGGTCAGTCTTGCGCCTTCAGGGGAGTGGAAACCTTGATACCGCCTACGGCGGGCAATGCCGCGGGCGCTTTGAAATGTTTGGGGTGCGTGTGCGTGGCAACGTAGACCGCTTGCGCGACGATCAGCCCGAGATACAGCGGCACCTGCGGCCAGCGGCTCATGAAAACGAGTTGCCGCAGCGCGCATCGGGCGGCGCGGACGGGCGGAGGCGGGTCGCGAAGCGGACATAGGCAACGGTCAGATGAAGCGCGGGTGACGGAACACGGGGCCAGGCGCCGACGGCGCTGCGGGGCGCGGCCACCGAAGGTCGCGAGACTCGCGTCAGGCGCGCGCTATTGTACAGCGTCGGTTGAATCCGCTGCTTTGCGGCGGGCAGCGCGCCCGCCAGACTTATGATGCGACCGGCGGCACGCTGCGCGCCTTCAGGCTCGCGAGGCCGATACCGGCGATCACGCAGGCGAGCGCGATGCCGTGCGCGAGCGTGGGCCGCTCGCCGAGGAAGACGATGCCGTAGAGCGCCGCGGCGACCGGCAGCACCGCGCTGAACACGCCGGCGAGACTGCCCGGCACGTGACGGATGCCCTTCATCCACAGCCAGAACGAGAAGATGCTGGCCGACAGTCCGTACCACAGCAACAGCATCCAGACGCTCGACGGCACCGCGCGAAAGTCGAAATGCGCGAGCGCGCCGGCGCCGAGCGGCAGCATCAGCAGCAGGCCGAACAGATGCGTGTACGCGCAGATGTCGATTGGCTCGAGCGTTTTCGTGAGGCGCCGCGACAGGATGATGTAGAGCGATTCGCAGCACACGGCGCCGAGCACCATGAAGTTGCCCGCGAGCGAGCCGGTGCCGGCTATCGCATCCGCGCCCGCCTCGACGTGCGCGACATTGATGACGACGACGCCGGCGATCGCCAGCACGATCGATGCGAGCGCGCGGCCATCCGGCCGCTCCTTCAGGATCAGCCACGACAGCATTGCGACGACCGCCGGAATCGTGCTCGTGATCACGCCCGCCGCGACCGCGCTCGTGCGCGCGACGCCGTTGAGCATCAGCAGCGTGAAGCCGAAGGTGCCGAACAGCGCCTGCAAAAACAGGTTGATCCATTCGTCGCGTTTGACGCGGCGCAGTTTGGTCACGCGCAAGAGCGGCCAGAGCACGGCCATCGCGATCACGAAACGCAGCAGGGCGAACAGGGGAACGGGGACGAAGGCGACGATCGATTTGCCGATACCGACGTTGCTGCCGACCAGCAGCATCGAGGTAATGAGAAGCAGGGCGTAGCGGTTCAAGCTGGAATCCGGACGGCTAGTTCAGTTAGCATTGTAAGAGGCGGTGCGAGGGAGCGTAACCGCAAAACTCGGGTAAAACGCGCTTGGAACGCGCGATCTTTTCCACGCGCCTCTTGTCTGATCAACGCGCGGCCGCGTCGACGGCATTCGCGGTCTAAGGGTTTTCGCTTGCGGATCAACATGATGCGCGTAAGTGGCCGGTAAGTTGCGGCGCTTATGGTTAAGCCTTGACGCGGGACTCGACTGAGGAGAGCGCCCGCGTGCAGGGATGTTGCGATGCCGCACGCACATGCGCGGGGCGGCTTCGCGGGGTGGGAGACAGCGCCGCTCGTGGCGGCGCGAACAGGATAAGGCCAGTGCGCGCGATGCGCGCCGGCACAGTTTTTTCGTTTTATCTTCCAAGGGGTTGTCGATGTCTGCGATTGAATCGGTTCTTCAGGAACGCCGTGTTTTTCCGCCCTCCGCTGACACTGCGAAGGGCGCCGCGATCTCCGGCATGGACGCGTACCGGGCGCTAGCCGCCGAAGCGGAGCGCGACTACGAAGGCTTCTGGGGGCGTCTCGCGAAGGAGACGCTGAGTTGGCACAAGCCGTTCACGAAGGTGCTCGACGAATCGAAGGCACCGTTCTACACGTGGTTCGAAGACGGCCAGTTGAACGCGTCGTATAACAGCATCGACCGTCATGTCGAGGCCGGTCATGGCGAGCGCGTCGCGATCGTATTCGAAGCCGACGACGGTACCGTCACCAACGTCACCTATCAGGATCTGCTGCAACGCGTATCGCGCTTCGCGAATGCGCTGAAAAAACGCGGCGTGAAGAAGGGCGACCCGGTCGTCATCTATATGCCGATGTCGATCGAAGGCATCGTCGCGATGCAGGCGTGCGCGCGTATCGGCGCGACGCACTCGGTCGTGTTCGGCGGCTTCTCGTCGAAGTCGCTGAACGAGCGGCTCGTCGACGTCGGCGCGGTCGCGCTGGTCACGTCCGACGAACAGATGCGCGGCGGCAAGGCCTTGCCGCTGAAGAACATCGCCGACGAAGCGCTCGCGCTCGGCGGCTGCGAGAAGGTCAAGAGCGTGATCGTGTATCGGCGCACCGGCGGCAAGGTCGCGTGGGACGCAGGGCGCGACCTGTGGATGCATGAACTCACGCAGGCCGAGTCGGACCAGTGCGCGCCCGAATGGGTCGATGCCGAGCATCCGCTCTTCATCCTCTATACGTCCGGCTCGACCGGCAAACCGAAGGGCGTGCAGCACTGCACCGGCGGCTATCTGCTGTGGGCCGCGCAGACGCTGAAGTGGACCTTCGACTGGCGGCCCACGGACGTGTTCTGGTGTACCGCGGACATCGGCTGGATCACCGGGCATACCTACATCACGTACGGGCCGCTGACCCTCGGCGGCACCCAGGTCGTGTTCGAAGGCGTGCCGACCTATCCGGATGCCGGACGCTTCTGGCAGATGATCGCGAAGCACAAGGTCACGCTGTTCTACACAGCGCCCACCGCCATCCGCTCGCTGATCAAGGCGTCCGAGGCCGACGCGAAAGTGCATCCGAAGAGCTATGACCTGTCGACGTTGCGCATCATCGGCACGGTCGGCGAGCCGATCAATCCGGAAGCGTGGGTGTGGTACTACGAGAACGTCGGCGGTGGCCGCTGCCCGATCGTCGATACATGGTGGCAGACCGAAACCGGTGGTCACATGATCGCGCCGATGCCGGGCGCGACGCCGCTCGTGCCGGGTTCGTGCACGCTGCCGCTGCCGGGCATCATGGCCGCGGTCGTCGACGAAACCGGGCAGGACGTGCCGAACGGGCAGGGCGGCATTCTGGTGGTCAAGCGTCCGTGGCCGTCGATGCTGCGCAACGTGTGGGGCGACCCGGACCGCTACAAAAAGAGCTATTTCCCCGAGGAGCTTGGCGGCAAACTCTACCTCGCCGGTGATGGCGCGGTGCGCGACAAGGAGAGCGGCTACTTCACGATCATGGGTCGCATCGACGACGTGCTGAACGTGTCGGGCCATCGTCTCGGCACGATGGAGATCGAGTCGGCGCTGGTCGCTAATCCGATCGTCGCGGAAGCGGCCGTGGTGGGCCGCCCGGATGCGACGACCGGCGAGGCAGTGTGCGCGTTCGTCGTGTTGAAGCGCGCGCGTCCGCAAGGCGAGGAGGCGGTGAAGCTCGCGAACGAACTGCGCAACTGGGTCGGCAAGGAGATCGGTCCGATCGCGAAACCGAAGGACATCCGCTTCGGCGAGAACCTGCCGAAGACGCGTTCAGGCAAGATCATGCGCCGCCTGTTGCGTTCGCTCGCGAAGGGCGAGGAGATCACGCAGGACGTGTCGACGCTCGAGAATCCGGCGATTCTCGATCAGCTCGGCGAGTCGATTTAAAGCGTTGTAGACGGGTCTCGCGCGGGCGGCGGTGGTGGTTGGACACGCTAGCGGCCGCGTCGCGCGAGACTCGTGATTCGAGAGGCCGGCTTGCATCACGGCATCGCGCGGACAATCCCAATTGCCTGGCCGATGCCTTTTTGATACATAGGCGCATGGCCGCGCCGCACTCATCCTCCCATGCCACGTTGAATCCCGCGCCCGAACCGCCACGGGTCTCGGCGGCGATGGCGTTCGCGCATCGCAAGTACTGGCGTTTCAACCTCGCGTTGATCACCGTGCTGATGACGCTGGGCTTCTTCGTCTCCTTCGTCATGCCGTTGCTGGCACCCGCGCTCGCGCAGGTGCGCGTCGGCGGCTTCAGGCTGCTGTTCTACTTTGGCGCGCAGGGAGCGATCCTGATCTACCTCGCGTTGATCGTCGTTTATATCGTGCTGATGCAGCGCGCCGATCGTCAGTTGCGGCGCGCATTCGAAGCGGATTCGCAGCGCGATGCCGCAAGCGGTCCCAACGTGGATTTCGCGAGCCGCGAGAACGCCGACACGAACGCGCCGGCCGCGCGCGGACGCTGAGCCGATGAAGCACACGCATCGGCTGATCCGCTCCTACGCGCTTTATACGCTCGGCTTCCTGCTGTTCGTCTACGTGATGTGGCGCATCGAGCGCCGCACCGGTCCCGGTGTGTGGATCGGCTACGTGTTCCTGTTCGTGCCGATCGCGGTGTATGCGGTCATCGGCGTGCTGTCGCGCACGTCGGATCTTGTCGAATACTACGTGGCGGGGCGGCGCGTGCCGTCGGCGTTCAATGGCATGGCGACCGCGGCCGACTGGCTGTCGGCCGCGTCGTTCATCGGCCTGGCCGGCTCGATCTACTCGACCGGCTACGATGGCCTTGCGTACCTGATGGGCTGGACCGGCGGCTACTGCCTCGTCGCGTTCCTGCTCGCGCCGTATGTGCGCAAGCTCGCGCGCTACACGATTCCCGACTTTCTCGGCACGCGCTATTCGAGCCACGCGGTGCGTGGCCTCGCGGCGCTCGCCGCGATCCTGTGCTCGTTCGTCTATCTGGTCGCGCAGATCCAGGGTGTCGGGCTGATCGCGACACGCTTTATCGGCGTCGATTTCGCGGTCGGCATTTTCTGCGGACTCGCGGGCATCCTGGTGTGCTCGTTTCTCGGCGGCATGCGCGCGGTGACGTGGACCCAGGTCGCACAGTACATCATCCTGATCCTCGCGATGCTGATACCGGTGTCGATGATCGCCCACAAGGACGGTCTCGGGTGGGTACCGCAATTCAGTTATGGACGCTTGATGGAGCGCATGGAAGGGCTCGAGAAACAGGTGCGCGACGCGCCGCTCGAACAGCGCGTGCGCGACGACTATCGACGCCGTGCCGCGCTGATGCAGATGCGGCTCGATACGCTGCCGCAATCGTACCTCGACGAGAAGCAGCGGCTCACGCACGAGGTCGGCGATCTGCGCCGCCATAACGGTCCGTTGCGCGAGATCAACGAGCGCGAGCGCGCGCTCGAACAGTTTCCGCGCGATGCCGCCGCCGCGCAGATCGTCTGGAGCCAGCAGCGTGACGACATGCTGATGCGCGCGACCGCGCCGGTGCCGATGCACGAGCCGTTTCCTGCTGTCGGCGACGAAGACCGCAGCACGCATGCACGTAACTTTCTGTCGCTGCTGCTGTGTCTGTCGCTCGGCACAGCGAGCCTGCCGCATATCCTGACGCGCTATAACACGACGACCTCGGTCGGATCGGCGCGCCGCTCGGTCGGGTGGACGCTCTTTTTCGTCGCGCTGTTCTATCTGACCGTGCCGGTGCTCGCGGTGCTGATCAAGTACGAGATGCTGACGAATCTGGTCGGCCATCACTTCGCCGATCTGCCGCAATGGCTGATGCAATGGCGCAAGGTCGAGCCGAGCCTGATCAGCCTCGCCGATACGAACGGTGACGGTATCGTGCGCTGGAGCGAGATCCAGATGCAGCCCGATATGGTCGTACTCGCGGCGCCCGAGATCGCGGGGCTGCCGTACGTGATGTCGGGCTTGATCGCGGCGGGGGCGCTGGCGGCGGCGCTATCGACCGCGGATGGTCTGCTGCTGACGATTGCGAACGCGTTGTCGCATGACGTGTACTACCACATGGTCGATCCGAACGCGTCGAGCCAGCGGCGCGTGACGATCTCGAAGATTCTGCTGCTGGGTGTCGCGCTGTTCGCGTCGTACGTGGCGTCGCTCAATACCGGGAATATTCTGTTTCTGGTCGGGGCGGCGTTTTCGCTGGCGGCGTCGAGTCTGTTTCCCGCGCTCGTGCTCGGCGTGTTCTGGAAACGCACGACGCGGCTCGGCGCGGTGGCGGGGATGGTCGCTGGGCTCGTCGTGTGCATCTACTACATCGTGTCGACGTATCCGTTCTTCACGCAGATGACGGGCTTCACGGGCGCGCGCTGGTTCGGTATCGAGCCGATAAGCTCGGGCGTGTTCGGCGTGCCGGCGGGGTTTCTCGTGGCGATCGGGGTGAGTTTGATCGATCGCAAGGCGGACGCTTATACGATCGCGCTGGTCGACTATATCCGGCATCCGTAGGTGGTTTGCGCGTGGCGTTGGCCGGGGTGTGGCGCAAGGCGCGAAGTTTGCTATAATTCGGCTCCCCGCCGGAGAGATGGATGAGCGGTTTAAGTCGCACGCCTGGAAAGCGTGTATAGGTTAATAGCCTATCGGGGGTTCGAATCCCCCTCTCTCCGCCAGAATTTCCTTCAAAGCTTTGCCAAGTGGGCTTCCGCCGAAAACCTCCCACAAAGCTTCCCACAGTTCTGATTTATCTCGCTCGACCAGCAGGGTAGAGTTCGCGCGCAAAAGCAAAACGGCCCATCAAGGGCCGTTTCTGTTGGGCATTAGTCGGCTTTTTATGCTCAGGCTAAAAAACAGGTACCGTCGAATTGAATAATAACTCTCGGGAATATCACAGTTTGTCGCGCAGCTTGCTGTTGAAGCTTTCGCACTAGCCGTTCTCCCAAGGGCTGCCGAGCTCGATGCAAGCCGTCTGTGCGACCTTCGTACGCCTCAGACTATGGGCCCCGTAGGCGAACCATTGAGAACGACCAGACTCGCAGTCACACCCGGGATTCCTCGAGCGCTCAAAACTGCAAGGTCACCAGGACTGTGTCTTCATACTGACCTGGCCGGACGTACTGACCAGCGTCAATCTTTCCATAGACCGGGATTGCCTGATCGCTGCCGGTCCCGACACCCTCTACGACATCCTGCGTCGCCCCATTGAAACTATTACCCCAGTTTAGCGTGTCGGCTGCATCGATATACAGGCCGTAACTGAGGGTGTCGGTGCCGTCGGCTGTGGTCATCTTGCGCGACGTCGTCGTGGCGCCAGGGTACGAGCCTTCATTGAGCCCGATCAGGTAGGTCTGCCCGGCCGCGCAATGGGCGGTGATCGTGGCCTGGCCGGTCGTCAGGCTCGCGCCCCCCGTGTAGTTACCGAAGTTGAGCTCTGATGCGCTCACAGTGCAGGCTCCCAGCACTTGGGCCGTGATGGGGACGGCCAGCGTTTGCGTGCACGCGCCACCGGCCGTACACGTCAGAGTTACGGTAACGGAGTCTTCATAAGTACCGGAGGCTGGAGTTGCTTGCGCCGGAATACTGCCGTAAATCGTCGCAGTAATGACTATGGGCGGCTTAACAGTGTTCCCTGTGTTGTAATGCGAAGTTCCCCCAGCGTTGTTGCCCCAAATCGTCGTGTGAGCGGCATCCGTATAGAGGTTATAAGCAAGTGTGCTAGTGCCACTGGCCATTTGGCGCTGTGTGTACACCCCGGAACTCCCGGTGGATAGGTCCAGCGTGGCCGTTGAGGTTCCTGTGCCGGTGCAGTTCATTGTTATCGTGCCGGTAATGGTCGTCGCGGTCCCTGAGAACGTCCCGAATGAGACACCCGTTGTGGATAGCGTACACACCGCGACCGCATGAGCAGGAGTTGGCGCAATCACAACAAGCAGTGCGGTCAGAGCGAACGCGCGTACCCACCTCGCCGCGACGACACCTCGAATGCCATCAGAAAGATCGGACACACACTTGGACCCCGAGACGTTTCCGAAGGCGACTCTCGGCGACGCGATGGCGACGCTTTTGACTTTCGCCCAGGCAAGCCCGGCGAACATCAGCAACGCAAGACCCGCAAGAGCGCGGGCTGACGCTAAGGGGTGTTTTTGCGGCATGTCAGCGGCCCTATCCTGGGTATTTCGTTTGCGGTCGGTGTGTAGCTGAACGAAACCACGCAGTGATCGCCGTCCGGGAGTCGCACGACGACCTGGTTCGTCTTGTCAAGGTTCTCGACGAAGGCCTCGCCGTCATAGCCGACCGGCACAATGGCACCCGTGGTCTGGAGCGTCGCCGAGCTGCCGAGGGGAATCGGTCGCCCCGCCTCATCCACCAGTATAAGCAGCGCCCCATTTGATTTGCTGATCGGGAAACGGACCACGACGCCGGAACGGTCCGGCGGCCGTACCGTGTGTGCGACGTCTGGAACCTGGGCATCGATCGGCACGTCGCCCGGGTCGATCGCCAGATGGTTGTCGATCCAGGGCAGCAAGTCGGGCACCAGCAACTGCCCGTGGGCGTCGGTCACGCCGGCCGGGCGGTTCTCGTAGAGGACATGAACGCCACCGACTCCACTTGTGTTCACCACCGCGAAACTGTTGTTGACCGTGTTGGTGGGGAAGAGCCGGTTGTCGACGAAACTGACGGCACCTTGCGCCTCGAGGCGGAACGTCGTCTCGTTGTCGAGGCGATCCCCTCCGACGGTGAACAGCCCAAAAGGCGACTTGTACTGCAACTGGGCGAACTCATGATCCACGTTGCCGCCGGCGGCATAGACCTGATAGCCCAATTCTCCGACGTTCGCCGCTGAGCGCTGAGCCTGGACCTGCGCCCCGGCGGGCGACCCGCGTTGATAGAGACCGCTCGCGCTGACCGTGTCGCGGCGCCCTATCGGTATGGTGACGCCCACCGTGGCGCCGGTGCTACCTTGCGCGAAGTCGTGAAAACCGGTGGCGTACAGGTACACGCTGTGGAACAGCGCCACCGAATAGCTGGCCGTCAGTATCTTCGAATGCAGGCTGGTAACGAACGGCTCGGCGGTGTCGAGCGGCAACGACTGGGAACCCGGTGGGACGATGGAAGGCGTGCCGCTCACGCTTGACAAGAACAGCGTCCTCGGCTGATCGATTTGAGCCCACGCCACGCCGAGTGTGCCCCACCTGCCCAGCGCGGTGCTGGCGCTGGCGGTGATCTGCCGAACCGGGACGGGATTGCCCTGCGTCGCTGCTATGTCGCTGAAATTGTTAGTAGCCAGCTGCGCCGAGACGCCGAAGCTGAATAGCTGACCGGTCCGCTGCAGACCGAAAGCGACTTCGCCGCCCGATTGGCCCCGCCCGAAGCTGCCGGCGACGCCGAAGTTCACCACGGCGACGTTGAAGAGGTTGGCCACCAGTCCTCCACCGGCCATGAACTGGCCTGCCGTCCCCTCGGCGTGCGCCTCGATGGTCACGTAGTCGGTGAGACCGCGCCGGTAGGTGCCCAAGGCGGCGAAGTCGCCATAGTCGTTGCTCAGGATGCCCCAGTTGCGGCGCACGAACCCGCTCTCCAAAGAGTAGGTCTGCAGGCCAGGCGCGAGCAGGCTGGGGCTCGCGTAGAACGACAACGTACTGGTGACCTGCTGGCCGAGTGCGTTGGTGACGTTCAACTGCACCTGGCCGGCACCGGTGATCACCGGCAGTTGCTGGACCTCGAACGGGCCCGGCTGAACCTGCTGCGAGAGCGCCCGCGTGCCGTTGACCAGCACGTCGACCGTAGAGGGCACGGCAACCGATCCCGCCAGGGTCGGCACCGGAAACGTTACCAGATCGGGCCGCATGCTGAAGTCGTGGCTCATCTGCGCGCCACCCAGGCGCACCGGCCGGGTCCAGGCGAGCCCGCCGGTGATGACGTCGCCGAGGCTGTAGCGGTTCTGCGATCCGACGTCGGGGTAGACGTAGGTGGAATCGAGCCGGATGGGCGCGCTGCCAGTTCCCCCGAGCGCAGAACCGGCGAAGGCAAGAAAGTCTGTTGACGCAACGCCGAATGGCGAGAAGAACCGCCCATCGAAGAGACCGCTGCCGTACTCACGGCCGTTCGTGACAGCTCCGTTGACGTCGTAGTTGAGCGTAACCCCGGTGCTGCTTTCCACGGGCGCGCCGGAGACCGCGCGGTTCCTCGGGCGCAGTTGTTTCGTCAGAAGCGCGCTGTCTGCGGCGGTGATGTAGAGGGTCTCGGTCGCTATGTCCACCCGCACGCTCACGCCCGGCAGCGAGCCGATGGCGTATAAGCCGCTGGCGTCCGGCGAGACCCCGGAGGGGACGCGCAGGCCAAGGTTGGTCAGGGACTCGCCGGTGGCGAGCAGCTCGCCGTCGCGCAGGACGACGTCCGCGATCAGGTTGGTCGGATTCCCATTGATCACCACCTCGAGCAGCAGCAACATCTGTCCCTCGGGCGGGACTATGGGCTGCGCCGAGCCGGAAGGCGGAGCGGGAGAGGGACCTGGCGCATCGGAGGCGCGCGCGCCTGTCAGTGCGGCACCCCAGGCAAAGAAGAAAAGAGTGGCGACCGCCAGCTTCGCGAGGAGCGCCCGGTCACACTCACGGGCCAGCAAGGGGTTGATCGACCGGGCCTGATTCGGCGTGCGCGGTCACCCTTAGCGTCTGTCCGGAAGGCGAGAAGCCCTTCGACAGGATCCGCCAACGGCGTGTCGCTCCGGGAAGGACGTACGGCGAGCCGCTTTCGTCGATCGCGATCGCGCGACCATCGGCCGCGGTCAGCGCAATATCGCTGAACTCGTCGTGTCTCGTGCCTCTATTGACCGCGACCAGATAGTACTCGCCGCCAGCGGGCTGCAGGCTCCAACTCACCCGGGGCGCGGCGTGCGCCGTCGCCGCCGGCTCGGCGAAGACCGGGATTGAAAATCGGAACGCGAAATTCACCGTGCCAGGTTGCCGCGGCGGCGGCACCTGGTCGAGCAGGATCCGGTAGGCGGCCTCCTGTTCCTCGGCCGGCCGTCGCAGCACCAGCCGCACAACCTGCTTTGTCCCGGTCCGAATGTGGCCGATCGGCGGGCTGACCGCCAATTCATCTGTGACCGTAAGCTGATCGACGCCGCCCGCCTGGCTCCAGGAATAGGGCCGCACCTGGAAGGCGACGTCGCGGCCCGTTTGGTTCTCGATGTGGAGTACTGCCGAAGTCTGGCCGCGCGCGAACACGACGCCCACTGGCTCCACCATCAACCCCCCGGTGGTTTGCTGACTCTCGGCGGTACGAGCCCCGGCCAGGGCCAGGATCGCAGCGGCAAGGATGATACGCCCTGCTGACGAAGCGCTTCTCAGTGCAACCATTAGGGACTCCCTCATTCGCTGACACACACCGATCTGTCAAGCGCTTGATGATTAGAGCGCCTGATTAATAGGAAACGGTCACCGTGACCGTGTCGCTATAGTTACCTGCCTGAACGAACTGGTCCGCCGGCACCCGGCCGTAGACCGTCAAGGCCTGAGCGCTACCGGTACCCGTTCCCGTTGCGGGGTTCGCGCCACCCACATCGTCCCAATTCGTGGTGCGCGTCGTATCGGAGAAGAGGTGGTACAGGAGGGTGTCGGTGCCAGGCCCCGCCATCCTGCGGTCCGTAACGCCCGTGCCCGTCAGGCCTTGATTGAGCCCGACGGTGTAGGCCGTCCCGTTCGAGCATGTCGCGGTGATCGTGGCTGTGGAATCCAACTGCGCGCCTGAGTAGGCGCCGAATGCCATGTCGGTGGCGCTCACGGTGCAGTTGGCGTTCACCGTGGCGGTCACTACCATCGTGGTGGTTGCAGGGGACTGGGCAGAGGCCCGCGAGAGCGGCAGGGCGGCAATCAGCGCCGTTCCGAGACCGACAATAAGGCGCTTTCTTGAAGTGACCCGCATAGACAAGCTCCTGAGTCAAATCCGCAGTACTCGGTACAGGCAATGGATCGCCGAACTCAAGGGTATTTATAAGTTAACTCGGAATTGAAGTCCAGGTCAGTCATATCAGTGTTCAAGAAAAATTGATTTGAAAACTGGACCCGTACTTGCTTAGCAGTGCAATGGAAGCGGACGAACTCATGTGCGGGCAGGGGAATCTTACGGCAGCCTTCTCGACGGCGATTCAGTCGGCAACACCGCATGACCAATTCGAATCAAAGGCGTAGGCCGAAAAATCACAATTTGATTCCAAATTAAACGGGCTTTTCATTTCCGCCGTCAACGCTCCCCCGTATCCCCCCGCTCCGCACACGCCCCCGTAACAGGCGGCCGCCCCCGCGTCGCCTCCGACAACGGCACACCCTGCTGAATCCCAGCCTTCGCCAGCATATGTGCACTAATCGGCGCCGTAAGAAACAGAAACGCCGGAATCAGCAACTCATGCAGACTCGCAAAGTTGTGGTGGAAGCTGAAATACACCACCGACGCGAGCACGATGCCGCCCACGCCGAGCGTGGTCGATTTGGTCGGCCCGTGCAGCCGCATGAAGAAGTCAGGCAGCCGCGCGAGCCCAATCGCGCCGATCAGCATGAACAGACTGCCGACGAGCAGCAGCACACAAACGATCGCTTCGATAACGATTTGCATCGGCACGCCTCGCGCTAGTTGAGTTCGATGATGTCGCCGCGCTGCAGGTACTTGGTGAGCGCGACGGTGCCCACGAAACCCATGACGGCGATCAGCAGCGCAACCTCGAAGAGGACCGTCGAGCGCAGGCTGATTCCGTACAAGACGATCAACGCGATCGCATTGATATTGAGGGTATCGAGCGCGACGATGCGGTCGGGTAGCGACGGACCGCGCACGAGGCGCCAGAGTGTGAGCAGGAACGCGATGCCGAGGATCGCGAGCGAGATCGGGATCACGATCGCTAGCATGCGAAGATCTCCATCAAAGGGGCTTCATAACGGGACTTGATGAGCGCGATGAGCTCCGCTTCGTCGTCGAGGTCGAGCACGTGCACGCACAGGCGCGCGCGGTCGTCGCTGAGTTCGGCGCACAGCGTGCCGGGGCTCAACGAGACCACGCTGACGAGTAACGTGAGCGCGATCTCATGGGTGCTGTCGAGCGGCACTTCGATGAACGCCGGGCGCAGCCGCTTCGTCGGCCCGAGCACGAGCAGCGCAACTTCGACGTTGGCGACGATGATGTCGACGACCACGCGCAAGGCGAGACGCACGAGCAGCCACGGCCGGCCGAAGCGCAACGGCCGCAGCCACAGGCCTTCGGCTACGCGAAAAGAGATCACGCAGCCGAGCGCGGCGCCGAGCAGCAGATTGCCCGGCGAGACGTCGTTCATCAGCAGCACCCAGCAGATGATCAGCACCACAGTGAGCCAGGGGTGGGGGAAGAGCCTTTTCAACATTGTCAGTTCCCTTGAGCGTCGGACGTTGGCGCCGCAGGCAGGATCGCGTGCACGTAAGCGGCGCGATCGAAGAGCTGCGCCGCCGTATCGGTGAGATAGTGCCGCACCGCGCCCGCGCCGAGCGTGATGGCCACGACGCAGCCGAGCAGCAGCGCGCAGGCGGCGAGCTTCGCGTTACTGCCGCGCGGTGCTCGCTCCTCATTGCCGGCGACGGCGCGCGCGGCGGGCGCGGCCCACATCAGGCGCGTGCCCGTGCGGCTCAGCGCGACGATCGAGAGCAGGCTCGACAGCAGTACGGCCGGCCACAGCACAGCTACCGCGCCGTTGGCCGTGGCGGCTAGCACCATTGCCTTGCCGAGGAAGCCCGAGAGCGGCGGCAGGCCGGCGGCGCCTACCGCGGCGATCAGATAAAGCAGCGCGGCAAGGTTCGACGGCCACGGTTCATGCGTTAGCGAGGCCGCTTCAACATTGCCTTGGGCTTCGGCTTGAGCGGGGTCGACGGCAAGCCCGGCAAGCGCACCGGCCGTCGCGACCTGTAGCGGCTGCACCCGCGCAAGCGTCGCCACCACTTCGTCGTCCGGCTCTGGCGTGATGGCTGCCGCGGCTGCGTCGTCGAGCGCTTCGAGCGAGCCGGGTTCGGTCGTGTCGGCATCGGCGGACACGGCGGAAACAGCGGCGTGGACGGCGTGGGGCGTCGCGGCTATCTCGGGTTCGAGCGTGTCCGCGAGCAGGAACAGCGCGCCTGTGCAGAGCGTCGTGCTGATCAGGTAGTAGAGCAGGGCGCTCCATGCAAGCGGCGTCTGTTGCGTGATCGCCGCGACCAGCAGACCCACCGAGACGAGCACGAGATAGCCCGTCGTGGTCTTGAGACTCGACACCGCGAGCGCGCCCAGCGCGCCGAACACGATCGTCGCGATCGCGAGCCACCATGCCCACTGATGCATGAACGCATCGAGTACGCCGCCCGCCGCGCCGAACACGAGTGCGTCGCAACGCAGCATCGCATAGATACCGACCTTGGTCATGATCGCGAACAGCGCGGCCACTGGGCCGATGGCGCTGCGGTAGGCCTGCGGTAGCCAGAACGACATCGGAAATACGGCGGCCTTCAGGCCGAACACGAGCATCAGCGTCGCGCCCGCGAACTGCGCGAGCGGCAGTGACTCGGGGCCGAGACGGGCAAGACGTTCGCCCATGTCGGCCATGTTGAGCGTGCCCGTGATGCCGTAGAGCACGCCGACCGCGATCAGGAAGAACGACGAGCCCACGAGGTTCATCAGCAGATAGTGCAGCCCGTTGCGCACCCGCCGCTCGCCGCCACCATGCAGCAGCAGCGCGTACGACGCGATCAGCAGCAGCTCGAAGAACACGAACAGGTTGAAGAGGTCGCCCGCGAGGAAAGCGCCGTTCAGGCCCATCAGCTCGAACTGGAACAGCGCGCGGAAATAGCGGCCGCGCCTCGCGTCCTCGCTGGAGGTGCCGAGCAGGCAGCAGACCGCGAGCACGGCGGTGAGCACCAGCATGAGCGCGCCGAGCCGGTCGAGTTGCAGCACGATGCCGAACGGCGCGGGCCATGCGCCGAGCGCGTAGCTCGCGATCTCGCCGTGCGCCGCGCGCGCCATCAGCAGGCACGCGATGGGCAGCAGCGCGATGATGGCGACCGCGTTGACCGCGCGCTGCAGGCGTTTCGCGCGCAGTGGCAGCGCGACGATGAGTCCCGCTGTAAAGAGTGGAATCAGGATCGGGAGCAGGAGGGCGTGGTTCATTCGCTGCGCGTCTCCTCGCCATTGACGTGATCGTTGCCCGTGATCGAAAACGAGCGAAGCGCGAGCACCACGGTGAAGGCCGTCATCGCGAAGCCGATCACGATGGCCGTCAGCACGAGCGCCTGCGGCACCGGATCGACGTATTGCGCCCCCGCCACGATGACGGCCGGCTTGCCGAGCGCGAGCCGGCCCATGCCGAGCAGGAACAGGTTGATCGCATACGAGAACAGTGTGATGCCGAGAATCACGGGCAACACGCGCGCGCACAGCAGCAGGTAGATGCCGCACGCGCAAAGCACGCCGATCGCGATGGCAAAGGCGGCTTCCATCAGCTTTTCTCCACGGATTGCATGTCTTTGTCGCGCACGCCGAGGTGCGAGACGATCGTGAGCGTCGTGCCGACCACCGCGCCCACCACCCCGAGATCGAACAGCATCGCCGTGGACAGTTCGATTTCTCCGATGACCGGCAGATGCAGATGCCCGAACGCACTGGTCAAGAACGGCCGGCCGAACACGAGACTGCCGAGCCCCGTGGTCGCGGCGATCAGAATGCCGAGGCCTGCGAGCGAGCGGTAGTTGAGGTGGATGCGCGACTCGGTCCACAGCACGCCATTCGCGACGTATTGCAGCAACAGCGCGATCGAGATGATCAGCGACGCGATGAAGCCGCCGCCTGGCAGGTTGTGGCCGCGCAGGAACACGAACACGGCGACGAGCATGGTGAGCGGCAGCATGAGCCGCGCGAGAATCGCGAGCATCAGCGGATGCGATTGCGACGACCACGGCCGGCCGTCCGGCCCCGCGTCGGGCGACTTCAGGCGCAGCCCGCGCAGCAGCGCCTTGACGGCGAGCCCCGCCACCACGAGCACGCTGATTTCGACCATCGTATCGAAGCCGCGGAAATCGACGAGGATCACATTGACGACGTTGTGGCCGCCGCTGCCGGGCAGCGCGTTGGCGAGGAAGTACGGCGCGATGCCCGCCACCGGCGCGCTCGTCATGATCTTGTACGTGACGCCGCCGAGCATCGCGCCGCCCGCGAGCGCGAGCACGCCGTTGCGCAGCCGCACGGGAAGCGGCTCGACGGCGCTCTGCAGCGCGGGCAGGAAATAGACGGCCAGCACGAGCAGCAGGATCGTGACCACCTCGACGGAGATCTGTGTGAGCGCGAGATCGGGCGCGGAGAAGCGCACGAAGGCGAGCGACACGAGCAGCCCGCAGGTGCTCAGCATCACGAGTGCGTAAAGCGTGTGCGTTCGCACGAGCACCACGCCGACGGCGAGCAGCGACATCAGCATGAGGCCGCCGGGCGTAACCAGATCGAGCGGCAGGCGCGCGTGGCTACCGCTCCAGGTGTCGAGCGCGACGAGCGATACGCCCGGCACGATCAGCATCGCCGCGATCATCCACGCGAGGTAGGCCGGCAACGAGCGCGTCTCGAACACGCGCACGATCACGCCGGCGCTTTGTTCGAGACGCTGCACGAGGCGGTCGAAGATTTCGCTGGCGTTCAGCTCGGTGAGCAACGTGCGGTGATGGCGGAACGCATTGCGGCGCAGGAAAAAGAGGGCCGCGCCGGCCGCGAACGACACCACGCTCATCACGAGCGGCGTGTTGATACCGTGCCACAGGCTCAGGTTGTATGCGGGCACCTTGCCGCCAAGGGTGAACCACGCCGCGGACTCGAGCAGCCTGCCGATGCTTTGCTGCGGGAACAGGCCGATCAGCAGGCACAGCGCCACGAGAATCTCGACCGGCAGCTTCATGAAGCGCGGCGGCTCGTGCGGCGGATAGTGCGGCAGATCGCGCGGCGTCTTGCCGTCGAAGAACACGCCCCACACGAAGCGCAGCGAGTACGCCACCGAGAGCGCCGCGGCCACGATCGCGACGACCGGCACGAAAAGGTTCAAGGGCCCGAACATGCTTTGCGCGAGCGTTTCGCCGAAGAACATTTCCTTGGAGAGGAAGCCGTTGAGCAGCGGCACGCCGGCCATCGCCAGCGACGCCACGCTCGCGAGCGCGGCCGTATGCGGCATGTACCTGCGCAGGCCGCGCAGACGGCCCAGATCGCGCGTGCCCGTCTCGTGATCGATGATGCCCGCCGCCATGAAAAGCGACGCCTTGAACACGGCGTGGTTGATCGTGTGAAAGAGCGCGGCCACGGTCGAAAGCTCCGTGTCGAGGCCGAACAGCAGCACGATCAAGCCGAGATGACTGATGGTCGAATACGCGAGCAGGCCCTTAAGATCGCGCTGGATCAGCGCCATCCCGGCGCCGCCCACGAGCGTGACGAGCCCGGCGAGCGTCGCCGTGTACGCCCAGAGCGGCGTACCTTCGAAGACCGGAAAGAGACGCGCGAGCAGGAACACGCCGGCCTTCACCATGGTCGCCGAATGCAGATAGGCCGACACGGGCGTGGGCGCCGACATCGCGTGCGGTAGCCAGAAATGGAAGGGAAACTGCGCCGACTTCGTGAACGCCGCGAACAGCGTGAGCAGCAGGATGGTCGGGTAGAGCGGATCGTGCCGCACCTTGTCCACCTGGGCGAGCACGTCGTTCAGCTCGTAGCTGCCGCAGACGTGGCCGAGCAGCAGCACGGCCGCGAGCAGCGCGAGGCCCCCGGCGCCGGTGATGGTAAGCGCCATGCGCGCGCCACGCCTGGCGTCGGGCCGCGATGGCCAGAAGCCGATCAGCAGGAACGAGACGAGGCTCGTGAGCTCCCAGAAGATGACGAGCAGCAGCAGGTTGTTCGACAGCACGATGCCGAGCATCGCGCCCATGAAGAGCAGAAGCAGCTGGTACAGACGCGGCAACGCATCGCTGCCGGCGAGGTAATAGCGTGCGTAGATGAAGACGAGCAGACCGATCGCGAGTACGAGCAGCGCGAACATGAACGAGAGGCCATCGAGGCGCAGCGATAGCGCGAGGCCGATGTCGGGTACCCACTCACGACGCCATTGCATCACGTCGTGGTCAGCCAGACCCACACGCTCGCTCAGCAACAGCCCGCAGCCGAACAGCGCCGCCGCGAAGGCGATCCACGTGCAGAGCGCGGCAGCGCGCCGCCTCGTGAGCGCAATGAGCGCCGCAGCTACGAACGGAAGTGCGACGAGCCACCCCAAAACCATTCGATACCCTCCGGGAGTTCCAGTGCATGATATGCGTGGTTGGCCGGTGGGAGTAGGCGGGCGTGCCACCTGCCGGGCGGCTGCCCACGGGGCACAATCATAGCGGCAAACCGGTCGGCAGTTCACATCAATACACGAAGCATGAATATACGCAGTCCGAAGCGCAGTGAGCCGACTGCCGCAGAGTCATTCCAATTGTTACGGACGCGCGTCGATTTAAAACCCCTCGCGACCGTGCCATAATCGGCAAACTTGACGACCGGCCGAGGCGCCAAATTGAAAGGAACTGAACTGGATCTGTATGCAACTGAAGAGCCAGGCCACACCCTGGCTTTCAATCTTTTCGATGGCACATGGGTGTCGGATGTGCCGGGCTATGGTTTAGGTATGGCGCCCCATTTCGACGACGGGCGTCTGCACTGGTTCGAGACGGTGTGCGGGGGATTCTCCGGAAAAAGCGTGCTCGAACTCGGCCCCATGGAAGGCGGCCACACGTTCATGATGGCGAGAGCCGGCGCCTCGCGGGTGCTGGCTATCGAGGCGAATTCGAAGTCCTTTCTGAAATGCCTGCTCGTGCAGAATGCGTTGAAGTTCAATGCCGAATTCATGTATGGCGATTTCAGGGAATTGCTGAAAAAACGCGATCAGCGATTCGATCTGATTCTGGCAAGCGGCGTGCTTTACCACATGATCGATCCGGTATCACTACTGGAAAATATGGCGCACGCGTCCGACTCGATTTGCATCTGGACACACTATTACGATGCCGAAGTCGCGCGCACGAATACGAACATGCAGAGCCACGTCGATCCGACGCCAACCGTTTCGGAGTTTCGCGGACGCGAAGTTCATCTCCATCGATATAGTTATCTCGACAGCATCAACAACGCGAAATTTATCGGCGGGACTGCTCCGCACGCCAACTGGATGACCCGCGAGAGCCTGATGACAGTCCTCGACGCACTCGATATGACGGTGATCGTAGGACTGGACCATCGCGATCAGCATCCGGCCGGCCCGTCGATTCTTCTTTATGCCGCTCACATACCGCATTTCGATGAGGCGCGATATCTCCAGCTCAACCCCGACGTAGCGCAAGCCGTTGCGCAAAAACATTTGAACTCTGGCGCGGAACATTACATCCGCTTTGGTCGCGCGGAAGGGCGCTCGTTCGAGTGATCGACACCGCGGAACCAGCGTCCTGTTCAAGCCAGTTCCCGAAAACGCGAACCCGGAAAGTTTCCTGTAAAAAATGAATACTCTCGAAAATCAGCGCTTTTTCGATAAGCCCGTCGTTGCAGAGGTACCGATCGACACTCAGACCCAGGTCTTCAAATTCGAAAAATTTCCGGCGGCGGGCCCGATTCCCTGGCTCGATCGACCGGATGCACTGGAGCGGGTCGCCGAGCTTTTGTCCAGCGGAGTCATCAGCGAGCAGCAGGCCGAGTGGTGCAGAAAATGGGAGAGTGACGGCTACCTGATCATTGAAGGCTTCTTCAAGGACGAACAGCTCGATGCAACATGGCAAGCCTATGAAAACGCCATTGCCGACGGCACGCTGCAACCGCCGCACCAACCGCTGTTTGAAGGCGATACGCTGCCGGGCCGCACGCTGAATCCGCATGTCAACGTACCGGCAGTTCGCGAAATGCTATTCGACGCGCGCATGAACGAGCTCGTGAGTCTGCTGCTGGGTGCGAAATCGGCGCCTTTCCAGACGATCGGTGGTCACAAGAGCAGCGAGCAACTTGAGCATTCCGATTCGATTCACATGTCGACCTATCCGAACGGGTATCTCGTCGCGAACTGGATCGCCTTCGAGGATATTCATCCGGACTCGGGCCCGCTCGTCTATCACCCCGGCACGCACAAGCTGCCGTATGCGATGTCGACTGAACTGGGCATGCCGTTCGGTTGCGGTTATTCGGCTTATCACGACATCTACGAACCCGCGATACAGAAGCTCATCGCTGAACATTCAGCTGGCCCGCAGTATTTCTACCCGAAGAAGGGCGACGTGCTGTTGTGGCACGCGAACCTGCTGCACGGCGGCAGCAAGCTGCGCGATCCACAGCACGCGAGTCGCAAGGCGCTCGTTTGCCATTTCTTCGCGGATGGCTGTTTGTGCTATCACGACCTGACCGGCATGCCGTCGAGCCTGACGCCGATCGTCAACTTCGACGGCCACGCGTACCTCGACGCCAATCCGGACGTGGCGGCGAGCGGTGGCGATGCATTGCAGCACTACGTCTACTACGGTCGATTCGAAGGCCGCCCGTTGAGCAGCGCCGAATCGATTCAACGCAAGGCACGGCTCGCCCAACTGCCTGACGGGTTCGATGCGAAGCTCTACCTCGAAGCGAATCCCGACGTCGCGGCGGCGGGTGTCGACGCGGTCAATCACTTCATCGAGTTCGGCCGCGCGGAGGGCCGACCGCTGCGGCCCTGAGTCTTGCATGGCGCCGAAGCAGGCGAGGGCGGCCTGCTTCGGCGAATTCGCAGAAAAGTGCATGCTGAAACCTTTCGCACGCCTGTGCCCACGATCCAAAGCCGGCATCCATTGGAGCGCGGTCGAGCCGCCCGCGCCAACCCCCTTTCGACACGTCCTCCGATCTTGCTCTAAACTAGCGCCCGCCCAATCCACGGCCCGATGCGCCACGATACGAACAACGACTGATGTCCTCAACCTCCACCGATCCCGTCGATCCCCAGAATTTCAGCCTGTCGAAACACCTGCCGTTCCAGCGTTTCTGGTGCACCCGCATCCTGTCGTCGCTATCGTTCCAGATGCTCGCGGTCGCGATGGGCTGGCATGTCTACGCGATCACGCATAGCGCATTCGCCCTCGGCCTCGTCGGCCTCGCGCAGTTTCTGCCGATTTTCCTGCTGACGCTCGTGGTCGGCCATGTCGCCGATCGTTACGATCGGCGCCGCATCGCCGCCGTCTGCCAGAGCCTTGGAAGCGTCGCCGCATTGCTGTTCGCGATCGGCACCTTCGGCGGCTGGATCAGTGCGCCGGTCATCTACGCGCTGGCCGCCTGCGTCGGCGCCGCGCGCGCGTTCGAGTCGCCCTCGGTGACGTCGCTGCTGCCGGCTGTCGTACCGCGCGGCTATCTGCCGAAGGCGACCGCGTGGTCCACGTCCGCGAATCAGACCGCGCAGATCGCCGGGCCTGCGCTCGGTGGTCTGCTGTTCGGCATCGGTCCGGGTGCCGCATATCTGGCGTGCGCGCTGTCGTACGCGGCCGCGGCGGCCTCGGTGTGGAGCATTCCGCTGCAGATGAAGCCAGCGAGCCGCGCGCCTGTCACGCTCGAGTCGATCTTCTCGGGCATCAGGTTCATTCGCCGCGAGCCGGTGATTCTCGGCGCGTTGTCGCTCGATCTGTTCGCGGTGCTGTTCGGCGGCGCGACCGCGTTGTTGCCGATCTTCGCGCGCGACGTGCTGCATGCGGGCCCGATCGGACTCGGGCTACTGCGTTCGGCCACGGCGGTCGGTGCGCTCTCGGGCACGCTCTGGCTCGCGCATTTTCCGTTGCGCAACCGGCCCGGCGCGGCGATGTTCGGCGGCGTGCTCGCGTTCGGCCTCGCGACGATCGTGTTCGGGCTATCGCACCAGTTCATCGTGTCGCTGCTCGCGCTGATGGTGCTCGGCGCGTCGGACACGATCAGCGTGGTGGTGCGGCTTTCGCTCGTACAACTGCGCACGCCTGATGACATGCTCGGTCGCGTCAGCGCGGTCAATTCGTTGTTCGTTGGGACCTCGAATCAATTGGGGGAGTTCGAATCGGGCCTGACCGCGGGATGGTGGGGCGCGCAGCCGGCGGTGCTGGTCGGCGGTGTCGCGACGATCGCGATCACGCTGTTGTGGATGCGGTTCTTTCCGGAATTGCGGCAAGCGCGCACGCTCGAGCGCGAAGAGGCGCTCGCTGCGAGCGCCTAGTTGCTTGCCGCGCATCGTTGAGCGCAGCGGGCCTCAACCCGCCGCCACTTTCGCCGGCGCAACCCCGAGCGCATTGCGGATCGCATCGGCGAGTTCGCTCGCCGCGAACTTCGCGACATAGCCGTTGGCGCCCGCGTTCTTCACATGCGCCTCATTCGCCGCGCCCGTCAGCGACGAGTGAATGAGCACCGGAATATCGCGCGTGCGCTCGTCGGCCTTGATCTGGCGCGTCAGCATGAAGCCGTCCATCTCGGGCATCTCGAGATCGGTCAGCACCAGCGCAATGCTGTCCTTCGCGCGCGTGCCGTTTTGCTGCGCTTCGCGTGCGATCTGCTGCAGCGTCTGCCACGCTTCCTCGCCGGTCTTCGTCATGATGTAGTCCGCGCCGATCGCGGCGAGCGCCTGCTCGATCAGCTTGCGCGCGAAGCCGGAGTCGTCGGCGGCGAGGATCTTCGCGCCGCGGGGAATGCCGAGCGCTTCGCCGACCGAGGCTGGATCGACGCTCGGATGCTGCGACGGAAACACGTCGCGCAACACCTGCTCGACGTCGATCACCTGCGCGAGCCGCGAGTCACCGGTATTGCCGTCGATGCGCGCGATGCTCGTGACCAGCTGGCCGCCCGCCGAGCCCTCGGCCGACATCACCTGGTTCCATTCGAGCCGCACGATCTCGTCGACTTCCTCGACCGCGAAGGCCTGCGTCGAACGCGCGAACTCGGTGACGAGCAGGATGTTCAGGCCGCGCGTCGGCTCGCAGCCCATCAGCCGCGGCAGGTCGATCACGGGGATGATCTGCCCGCGAATGTCGACCGCTCCCATCACGAACGGCGACGATCCGGCGATCGGCGTGACGCTCGGCATCGTCGAGATTTCGCGCACCTTGAACACGTTGATCCCATACAGCTCATGCGCGTCGCTGCCCGGCACGCAACCGAGACGGTATAGCAGCAGTTCGAACTTGTTGGAGCTCGTCAGATTGCTGCGTTCGGTGTTGCGGTCGTGATTGGCGCGGTGATCGTCTGCCATTGGAATCGTTCCCCAGGGTTACGGTGCTGACCGGTGCCAGGCGGCGCCTGTCTCTGGTTATCGGCGGCGATGGCAAAAAATTCAGCACTGCGTGGCGGTTTGAGCGACGCGCGTGGTTCATCCGCATACGGCAAAAGAATGCGAATTCATATGAGGGTTACCTAACGTTACAGAAGCGACAGCAGCGTTTCACCTGCCCGGCGACGTCGCTCCTAGAATCGGTAGCGACAAAAGCGTGGCGCCGCGCTGGGCTCGCAAGCCGCCCGCAGGGTTTTGCCTCGCACGCTTCGTTCGCGGCGCACACGTATCCGTCGTTTCGCTTTCACCTGCTTTCACCGGCATTCACCTCAAGGAGAACGTATGATCCGCCTGCCTTCCGTCCCGCTCGCCCGCATCGCTGCCGCTGCCTGCTTTGGTGGTCTTCTGACGGCCGCCTCGGTGGCCAGCGCGCAGAGCGCCGCGCCCGCGGACAAGGACCGCCTGCATGCGGCCGACCAGACTTTCATCGCGGATGGCACGCAAGCAGTCGCGACGCAGCGCGACGCCGCGCGTATCGCTACCGCGCGCTCGACGGACCGCGAAGTGAAGGCCTTTGCCGAACGCGTGTCGAGCGACGACGCGAAGATCACCGACACCTTGCGCGCCGCGAGTCCGCGTGGCGTCGACGTGCCGAAGAACGATCCCGATGCCGCCGTGCTCGCGAGCATCAACAACTTGCGCGGCGCGGACTTCGACAAGAGGTACATCGAGGAGGTCGCGCTCGCGGGTGAACAGAAAGCGCTATCCGCGTTTCAGGCGGAAATCGCATCCGGCCGCGACGAGAAGTTGAAGGACGCCGCGAAACAGGCGCTGCCGACGATCCAGCAGCACTATGCGATGGCGGAGGAACTCGCGAAGCGCAAGCATCTGTCCGTGGCCGCGCAATAAGCGGGCATCACGCCGCAACGCGGCAGCGGCGGTACTGCGGATGAGGGCTTTTCGGCGATAATCGGGCGCTTCTTCCGACGATTCTTCGCGCCTTCGATTCCAGGTACCGCATGAGCAAGCCAGTCAGTCTGCCGCAACAGTTGGACCATCTGCTTCGACAAGCCGTCGCGCTTCAGCAGAACGGCGCGCTCGTCGAAGCGGAGGAACTCTATCGCGAGATTCTCGAACTGAAGCCGAAGCATGGCGACGCGTTGCGCTGGCTCGGCGAATTGGCGCTGCAAACGGGCCGTCTGCAGGAAGGCGTCGATCTGCTGAAGAAGACGCTCGCGCTCAACCCGAAACAGCCGGCTGTGCATTCGAATCTCGCCTATGCGCTGAACGCGTTGCAGCGTCATGACGAAGCGCTCGCCTGTGCCGAGCGTGCGCTCGTGATGCAGCCGAAATTCGCCGATGCGTTGAATAATCGCGGTAACGCGTTGGCGGTGTTGAACCGTCTGCCCGATGCGCTCGCGAGCTACGAGCGCGCGCTGTCGCTTGCGCCGGAGTTCGCGGCGGCGTGGAACAATCGCGCGTGCGTGCTGCGCGATCTCGGCCGTTATGCCGATGCACTCGACAGCTGCGACCAGGCGCTCGCATTGCAGCCGAATTATCCGGATGCGTGGAGCAATCGCGGCAACGTGCTCGGTGATCTGAACCAGCCACACGAAGCGCAGCGCTGCTACCAACGCGCGCTGGAACTCGCGCCTGCATTCGTCGATGCATGGAACAACCTCGGTCTCGCGCAGATCGATCTGAATCAGCGCGAAGAGGCGTTGTCGAGCTATGAGCATGCGCTTGCGCTGAATCCCGCATCGGCCGAAGCGCACTGGAACCAGGCGCTGTGCCTGCTGCAGATGGGGCGCTTCGATACCGGCTGGCGCGAATACGAATGGCGCTGGGAGCGCAGCCGCATCAAGGCCGGCCAGCGCGGGTTCGCGCAGCCGCTGTGGCTCGGCGATTTTCCGCTCGACGGCAAAACGATCCTGCTGCATGCGGAGCAGGGCCTCGGCGACACGCTGCAGTTCTGCCGCTATGCGTCGCGCGTCGCCGGGCTCGGCGCGAAGGTCGTGCTCGAAGTGCCGGGCGCGTTGTTGCGGCTTCTGTCGACGCTCGATGGTGTAGATCAGTTGGTCGAAGCGGGGCAGCCGTTGCCGCCATTCGATTGTCATTGCCCGCTGCTGAGCTTGCCGCTTGCGTTCAACACGAACGAAGCGAGCATTCCGGCCGCCACGCCGTATCTCTTTGCGCAGCCCGCAGCGGTGAACGAATGGCGCGAACGTATCGAACGGGACGGCAACACCAACCCGGGTGACAACGCAATCAGGCCACTGAAAGTCGGCCTCGTCTGGGCCGGCGAGAACCGCGCGCATGTCGCGGAGCTGCGCAAGATCGACGCGCGCCGCTCGCTCGTGTTCGAGCAACTCGCGCCGCTCCTCGACGTGCCGAACGTACGCTTCTTCAGTGTGCAGAAGGGCGCGGCCGCGCCGCAACTCGCCGAAAGCGCCCACCGTGAACGTGTCGCCGATTACACGGACCTGCTGCACGATTTCGCCGATACCGCTGCGCTCGTCGCCAGTCTCGATCTGGTGATTTCGGTCGATACCTCCACCGCGCATCTGGCCGGCGCGCTCGACAAACCCGTCTGGATCCTGAACCGCTTCGACACCTGCTGGCGCTGGCTGCTCGAACGCAGCGACACGCCGTGGTATCGGTCCGCGCGTCTGTTCCGCCAACCGGCGCTCGGTGATTGGGACAGCGTGATCGACGCCGTGCGCGACGCATTGGCCGAGCTGAGCGCATCGCCTTCGTAACGCGTTTTTGCCGACGCGCGTAGACTGAATCCCCGTTCATCGACGGCAATGCCACGGAGATTCTGCAATGGAATACAGACATCTGGGTGCTTCGGGTTTCAAGGTGCCGGTACTGAGTTTCGGCACCGGTACGTTCGGCGGCAAAGGTGAATTTTTTCAGGCGTGGGGTGCGACCGATGTCGCCGAAGCGCGGCGTCTGATCGACATCTGCTTCGACGCGGGCGTCACGATGTTCGACACCGCCGATGTCTATTCGAAGGGCGCGTCCGAGTCGGTGCTAGGCGAGGCGCTGAAGGGCAAGCGCGACAAGGCGATCCTTTCGACGAAGGCGACCTTCCGTTTCGACGACGATCCGAACGGCGTCGGCTCGTCGCGCGTCCATCTGATCCAGACGGTCGATGCGGCGCTCAAGCGTCTGCAGACCGATTACATCGACCTGTTCCAGTTGCACGGCTTCGACGCGAAAACGCCGATTGCCGAAGTGCTGTCCACGCTCGACGACCTCGTGCGCGCGGGCAAGATCCGCTATATCGGCGTGTCGAATTTCTCCGGCTGGCATCTGATGAAGTCGCTCGACATCGCGGACCGCTACGGCTATCCGCGCTATGTCGCGAATCAGACTTACTACTCATTGGTCGGCCGCGATTACGAGTGGGAGCTGATGCCGCTCGGCGTCGACCAGGGCGTCGGCGCGGTGGTGTGGAGTCCGCTCGGGTGGGGGCGCCTCACCGGCAAGATCAAGCGCGGCCAGCCGTTGCCGGAAACGAGCCGTCTGCACAAGACCGCCGACATGGGGCCGCCGGTGCCGGAAGATTATCTGTTCCGCGTGCTCGACGCGCTCGACGAAGTCTCCGCCGAAACTGGCAAGACCGTGCCGCAGATCGCGCTGAACTGGCTGCTGCAACGGCCCACCGTCGCCACGGTGCTGATCGGCGCGCGCAACGAGGAGCAACTGCGGCAGAACCTCGGCGCGGTCGGCTGGAATCTGACGCCCGAGCAGGTCGCGAAGCTCGACGCGGCGAGCGCCGTGCGGCCCGCGTATCCGTACTGGCATCAGGAAGGCTTCGGGGAGCGCAATCCGAAGGTGGTTTGAGCGACGTGCCGCGGTGGTCCGGCGTGGCGGCACGCTGGACCACCGCATGCCATCAAGCCAGGCCGCCGTTGGCCCGCAGCACCTGCCCATTGACCCAGCCCGCATCGGGGCCGACGAGAAACGCGACTACGCCCGCCACATCTTCCGGCTCGCCGAGGCGTTGCAGCGGCGGCATCTTCGCGAATGTCTCGATCTGCTCGTCGGTCTTGCCTTCGAGGAACAGCGCGGTCGCGATGGGTCCCGGCGCGACCGAATTCACCGTGATGTTGCGCCCGCGCAGCTCCTTCGCGAACACGCGCGTGAACGCTTCGACGGCCGCCTTGGTCGCCGTGTAGACGCCGTAGCCGGGCAGGTTCAGCGCGAGCACGCTGGTCGAGAAATTGACGATGCGCCCGCCGTCGCTGAGGCGCGCGGCCGCTTCGCGCAGCGTGTTGAAGGTGCCGCGCACGTTGATGTCGAAGGTCTGGTCGTAGAGTGCGTCGGACGTGTCGGCGAGCGGCGTGGGCTTCATCACGCCCGCGTTGTTGACGAGCACGTCGGCCTTGCCGAGTTCGCGTTCGGTGATCTCGAACAGGCGGCGCACGTCGGCGGGCTTCGACACGTCGGCTTGCACCGCGACCGCCTTGCCGCCGGCTTCGCGGATCGCGGCGACGAGCGCGTCGGCTTCGCCCGCGCTCGATGCGTAGTTGACGGCGACCGCGTAGCCGTCCTTCGCGAGCCGCTGTGCGATGGCCGTGCCGATGCCGCGCGCTGCGCCCGTCACGATGGCGACTTTCGATGATTGGTTCGTGTTCATGATTCGTTTCCTTACAGAGGGTGTTGGATCGGTGAGGTGAATCATGACCACTTTCAACGCTGAGATAATCAGTTTAGACTCGCCATCATCATTCCATTCGGTTTAACAATCCGTCGATATGGACCGATTCGAGGAAATGCGCGTATTCGTGCGGATCGCTGAGCGTCAGAGCTTCACGCGTGCCGCCGAGGATTTGCAGATCCCGCGCGCAACCGTCACCAACATGATGAAGCGCCTGGAAGAGCGACTCGGCGCGCGCCTGCTCGAACGGACGACGCGCACGGTGCGGCTCACACCCGACGGCGACGCGCACTACCAGCGCTGCGTGCGGTTGATTGCCGATCTAGAGGAGGCCGAGGGGGCATTTTCCAATCTCGCGCCGAAGGGGCTGCTGCGCGTGAACGTGCAGGGCACGCTCGCGCGGCATTTCGTGGTGCCGGCGCTGCCCGCGTTTCTCGCGCGCTTTCCGGACATCGAGCTGATGATCGGCGAGGACGACCGGCTCGTCGACCTCGTGCGCGAGGGCATCGATTGCGTGCTGCGCGCGGGCGTGTTGCAGGATTCGTCGATGGTCGGGCGGCGCGTCGCGGAGTTGCAGCAGGTCACGGTCGCGAGTCCCGCGTATCTCGCCGCGTATGGGGAGCCGGCCGATCCTGCCGCGTTGTCGACGCATCGCGCGGTCAACTACGTGTCGAGCGCGACCGGCAAGCCGGTGCCGCTCGAATTCCGCGTCGACGGGCGCGATATCGCGCTCGTGCTGCCGTCCGCGGTGTCGGTCAGCGGCGCCGATCTGTACGCCGGCGCGGCCATCGCCGGGCTCGGCATCGTGCAGGTGCCGCGCTACCGCGTCGACGGCGAGCTGGCGACGGGGCGGCTGCGGGTCATTCTCGCGGACTATCCGCCGCCGTCGATGCCGGTGTCGGTGCTGTATCCGCAGAACCGGCAGTTGTCGTCGCGGGTGCGGGTGTTCGCGCAGTGGCTGCGGGAGATTTTCGAGGCGGTGAGTTGAGGGAGCGACAACGCGCGCCACATAACGCCATCCTCAAGCGCGCAGAAAGCCACCCGTTATAGAGGGTGGACGCACAGAACGACGGGGGATCTGATCATGAATCGTTTTCGTTCGCTGGGTTTGGTGACTGGCGCGGCGCAGCTCGCCAGCGCCGACATCCTCAGCCGGATGAGCACAGCGTCGCGCGGGTCAGGCGCGGCGCGCCCCTTCGATCTGATTCTCGAACCGCGCTCGTGGCACGGGCCGGCCGCGCCCACCGCGACGGATGCCCAATTCAAGATCCACGTGTTCGACACGATGCGCGGGTTCGAAAAACGCGGTGTCGACGCGATCGTTTTGCCGTGCTTTCTGAGCCATACCTTCATCGACGAACTCTCGGCCAACCTGACCGTGCCGGTCGCCAACATCATGACGGCGCTGTCCGGGCACGTGCAGCACACCTATGCGTCGGCGCGGCGCATCGGCGTGCTGACGTCGGCGGCGATTCGCGCGTCCGGCCTGTTCGAACGCTATTTCGAAGCCGGCCGGTTCGACGTGCGCTATCCGCGCGACGACAGCGGCTTTGATTGTGTGACGAGCGCCGTCTATGGCGACGAAGGCATCCGTCATGGGCGCCTGTACGGCCGGTCCGTCGAGCTGCTGCGCGCAGCCTGCGCGGATCTGGTCGCGCAGGGCGTCGACCTGATCGTGCCGGGGCTCGCGGAGATCGGCCTCGTGCTGCACGGGCTTGGGCGCGTCGAGGTGCCGCTCGTCGATGCGAATCAGGTGTACGCGCGCTATGTCGCCGCGGCGCAGTACACGCAGCCGGAGCGGGTGTTCCGCCTCGGTGTGGTGGGCGGCATCGGGCCGGCCGCGACCGTCGATTTCATCGGCAAGGTCGTTCGCAACACGCCGGCCGTGCGCGATCAGGACCATCTCAGGATTATCGTCGAACAGAATCCGCAGATCCCGGATCGCACCGCGGCACTGCTCGGCCGCGGCGACGACCCGACGCTCGCGCTGTACGCGGCGTGCAGGACGCTCGAGGACGGCGGCGCGGATCTGATCGCGATTCCGTGCAATACCGCGCATGCGTTCGTCGAGCGGATCCAGCCTGCGCTGCGCGTGCCGATCGTCAATATGCCCGGCTGTACCGCCGATTATTTGCGGGAGACCTTTCCGGGCCTGCGCGAAGTCGGCGTGCTGGGCACCTCGGGCACGCTCGCGAGTCGCGTCTACGAACAGGCGCTCGACGCGCGCGGCTTCGTGCAGATCGCGCCGTCCGCGGCCGCGCAGGCGCGTTTGATGAACGCGATCTACGGGCCCTACGGTGCGAAGGCCGGGCATACGTCGGGCGAATGCTGCGACGACCTCGCGGCGGCCGTCGACGATCTGCTCGCGCAGGGCGTGCAGGTCATCGTGCTCGCGTGCACCGAGCTGCCGTTGCTGTTGCGCGAGCCGGTGCTCGCGTGTCCGGGCGGGCGGGTAGTGCGGCTCGTCGATCCGACCGAGGTGCTGGCGAGGCGTTGCGTCGCGTATGCGCTCGGCGACAGTGCTGCGCGCGAGTCCGCGACGCCGGCGGCGGGTTGCGCCTCGCCGATGCAAAGCGCGCTCGGCTAGCGAGGCGCCGTCATCGCGGCTCAGCGATGCCCAGGATCCCCGACGATAGAGGCGCCAAGCGCTCCTGCGCCTGTCATGGAAAACTGTATAAACATACAGTATAGTATCCCCCTACAGCCAGGCTTCCGGGCGCCCCTCGCGCCGTCCCGGCTGCACCGAACTTGCGCGGTCGCGAGAGCCGGCCGTGAGAGGTGGCCCACTCCTTCAGACGGTCGGAAAAATTGTCCTCCAACGACGCAACCCCTGACACCCTCGCTGACAATCCCCACGGCAACAACCTGAGCAGCAGCCAAAGCCAGGGCACGATCCGCATCCGCGGCGCGCGCCAGCACAACCTGAAAAACGTCGACCTCGATGTACGCACCGGTGAAATGACGGTCGTCACCGGGCCGTCTGGCTCGGGCAAGTCGAGTCTCGTGTTCGACACGCTGTACGCGGAAGGCCAGCGCCGCTACGTCGAAACCTTCAGCGCGTACGCCCGCCAGTTCCTCGACCGGATGGACCGGCCGCAGGTCGACCGCGTCGACGGCGTGCCCCCCGCCATCGCGATCGACCAGACCAACCCGGTGCGCAGCTCGCGCTCCACGGTCGGCACGATGACCGAACTCAACGACCACCTGAAGCTGTTGTACGCGCGCGCAGCCGAGCTGTTCGACCGCCAGAGCGCGCACCTCGTGCGGCACGACACGCCCGAGACGATCTACGCGGAACTGCTTGAACGCACCGTGCAGGAGGAGCCGCGGCTCGTCGTCACGTTCCCGGTCGAGCTGCCTGAGTCGGCGTCCGAGCAGGAGGTCGAGCAATGGCTGTCGGCGAGCGGCTATACGCGCGTGCAGGCGCAGCGCGAAGTCGATTCGCCGACCGGCAAGCGCAAGCTGCTCGACGTCGTCGCCGACCGCTTCCGGCTGCGCTCGGTAGATAAAGCGCGCGCGATCGAGGCGATCGAGGCATCGCTGAAGCGCGGCGGCGGGCGCGTCAATATCTATGTGCTGCCGGCCGCGTCGGATGAGCCGCAGGGCGAAAACGCCGAGCCGCGCATCTGGCGATTCTCCACCGGCCTGCACAGCCCCGAAAGCGATTTGCGCTACGCCGATCCGCAGCCGGCGTTGTTCTCGTTCAACTCGGCCTATGGCGCGTGCGACGCCTGCCGCGGTTTCGGCCGCGTGATCGGCGTCGACCTCGGCCTCGTGATTCCGGACGCCCGCAAGACGCTGCGCGAAGGTGCGGTCAAGCCAATGCAGACGCCCGCGTGGAAAGAGTGTCAGGACGATCTGATGCGCTACGCGGCGAAGGCCGACATCCGCCGCGACACGCCGTGGGGCGAACTGAGCGAGCGCGAGCGTAACTGGGTCATCAACGGCTCGCCGGACTGGAACGGCAAGTGGCAGACGCATTGGTACGGCGTCAAACGCTTTTTCGACTATCTCGAATCGAAGGCGTACAAGATGCATATCCGCGTGTTGCTGTCGAAGTACCGCAGCTACACGCCTTGCGAAACCTGCGGCGGCGCGCGTCTGAAAACCGAATCGTTGTTGTGGCGCCTCGGCAGCAAGGCGAACGCGAACGAGGTGCTCGCGCCCGCGCAACGCTTCATGCCGCGCGGCGTAGCGTGGTCGCGCTCGCAGCTCGAAGCGTTGCCGGGCCTGACCGTGCACGACCTGATGCTGATGCCGATCGAGCGCATCCGCCGTTTCTTCGACGACATCACGCTGCCGAGCGCCTTGCTCGACGACGCGCTGAAGCTGCTGCTCGCCGAGGTGCGCACACGCCTCAAATATCTATGCGACGTCGGCCTCGGCTATCTGACGCTCGACCGGCAAAGCCGCACGCTGTCGGGCGGCGAGGTGCAGCGCATCAACCTGACCACGGCGCTCGGCACGTCGCTGACCAAGACGCTGTTCGTGCTCGACGAGCCGAGCATCGGCCTCCATCCGCGTGACCTGAACCGCATCGTCGAGGCGATGCACCGGCTGCGCGACGCGGGCAATACGCTCGTCGTGGTCGAGCACGATCCGTCGGTGATGCTCGCGGCGGACCGGCTGATCGACATGGGGCCGGGGCCGGGCGAGCGCGGCGGCTCGATCATTTTCGACGGCGCGCCCGAGACGATCCGTTCGTCCGGCACGCTGACCGGCGAATACCTCGGCGGGCGGCGCCACGTTGCCGATGCCGCCCACTGGTCGCGTCGTCCGGTCGATGCGGGCACGCCGCGCATCGTGCTCGAAGGCGCGAGCGAACACAATCTGCGCGACGTCACGGTGGAGATTCCGCTGCAGCGGCTCGTCTGCGTGACCGGCGTGTCGGGCTCCGGCAAATCGACGCTGCTGCAGGACGTGCTGTATCCGGCCATGGCGCGCCACTTCGGCCTCGCCACCGAAGCGCCGGGCGCGTTCAGGGCGCTGAAGGGCGCGGACCAGGTCACGGACGTCGTGTTCGTCGACCAGTCGCCGATCGGCAAGACCGCGCGCTCGAATCCGGCCAGCTACGTCGGCGCGTTCGACGAAATCCGCAAGCTGTTCGCAAAGGCGTCGCTCGCGCAGCAGCGCGGCTATGGCCCCGGCATGTTCAGCTTCAACTCGGGCGACGGCCGCTGCCCGACCTGCGGCGGCTCGGGCTTCGAGCGCATCGAAATGCAGTTCCTGAGCGACGTGTACCTGCGCTGTCCCGATTGCGACGGGCGTCGTTATCGCGCGGAAATCCTCGAAGTGAAGATCGAACGAGGGGAGCCGGCGCGCGCGTTGAGCATTGCCGACGTGCTCGAGCTGACCGTCAGCGAGGCCGCCGCCTACTTTGCGAAGGACGCCGAAGTATTGCGCGTGCTGCAGCCGATCGTCGACGTCGGGCTCGAATACGTGAAGCTCGGCCAGCCTGTGCCGACGCTGTCGGGTGGCGAAGCGCAGCGGCTCAAGCTGGCGGGCTTTCTCGCGGAATCGGCGCAGGCGCGTGGCACGCGCGGCGCGAAGCAGGCGGTCGCGCAGCGTCTGTTCATGTTCGACGAACCGACCACGGGTCTGCATTTCGACGACATCGCGAAGCTGATGCGGGCGTTCGGCAAGCTGCTCGCTAGCGGTCATTCGCTGATCGTGATCGAGCACAATCTCGACGTGATCCGCGCGGCCGACTGGATCATCGACCTTGGTCCCGAAGGCGGTGACGGCGGCGGACGCGTGCTATGCGCGGGAACGCCGGACGAAGTGAAAGCGTGTGCCGAATCGCATACCGGCGAGGCGCTGCTGCAGTACGACCGCGCGATGGACACCGCAGCCGCAGCGGAGCCTCAGGGCATTCCGCTCCAGAAGGCGTTGAGCGCGGCCCGCGCGCGTCGCGCGATCGAAGGCGAGGACGTCGTGCGCATCGTCAACGCGCGCGAGCACAACCTGAAGGCGCTCGACGTCGACATTCCGCACGGCAAGTTCAACGTGATCACCGGCGTGTCGGGCTCCGGCAAATCGACGCTCGCGTTCGACATCCTGTTCCACGAAGGTCAGCGGCGCTACCTCGAATCGTTGAACGCGTATGCGCGCTCGATCGTGCAACCGGCCGGCCGGCCCGAAGTCGATGCGGTGTACGGCATCCCGCCGACCGTCGCGATCGAGCAGCGGCTGTCGCGCGGCGGCCGCAAGAGTACCGTCGCGACGACCTCGGAAGTGTGGCACTTCCTGCGTCTCCTGTACGTGAAGCTCGGCTTGCAGCACTGCATTCACGACGGCACGCCGGTCACGTCGCAAAGCGCCGAATCGATTGCGGCGCAGTTGCTGCGCGATCACAAGGGGCAGCATGTCGGCTTCCTCGCGCCGCTCGTCGTGAACCGCAAGGGCGTCTACACCGACCTCGCGAAGTGGGCGAAGGCGCGCGGCAATACGCATCTGCGTGTGGACGGGGAGTTCGTACCGGTCGATCCGTGGCCGAAGCTCGACCGCTTCCGCGAGCACACGATCGAGCTGCCGGTCGCGGACCTCGTCGTATCGGCCGATCACGAAGCCGAGCTGCGCGAAGCGCTCGAACAGACGCTCGATATCGGGAAGGGCGTCATGCATCTGCTCGCGCCGCTCGACGGCCTGCACGACGCGATCAACGGCGGCCGTTCCACCGCGAAGCTCGGCGGCGTGAAGGTGCTGTCGACGAAGCGCGCGTGCCCGGTGTGCGGCACGAGCTACCCGGAGCTCGATCCGCGCATGTTCTCGTACAACAGCAAGCATGGCTGGTGCACGAGCTGCGTCGGCACGGGGCTGTCGCTCACGCGCGAACAACGCGCCGCGTACGACGACACGATCGTCGTCGACGACAATCGCGGCCGCGAACAGAGCCTGCCGTCGGAGGAGCAGGAACCGGAAGGACTCGTCGACGAGCCGTGTCCCGATTGCGCGGGCACGCGTCTGAATCCGGTCGCTCGCGCGGTTACGTTCGACTCGCAGGCGATCGTCGACGTCGCGCAATGGACCGTGTCCGACACGCGCGCGTGGATCGATACGCTGCACATGACGGGCCGCGACGCCGAAATCGCGCGTGACGTGGTCAGCGAAATCGGCAGCCGGCTGCAGTTCCTGGAGGAAGTCGGGCTCGGCTATCTGAGCCTCGATCGCGCGGCGCCGAGTTTGTCGGGCGGCGAAGCGCAGCGCATCCGGCTTGCCGCGCAGCTCGGCAGCAACCTGCAGGGCGTGTGCTACGTGCTCGACGAGCCGACCATCGGCTTGCATCCGCGCGACAACCAGATCCTGCTGAACGCGTTGCGCAAGCTCGGCGACAAAGGCAATACGCTCGTCGTCGTCGAGCATGACGAAGATACGATCCGGCGCGCCGATCACATCATCGATATCGGGCCGGGCGCAGGCAAGCGCGGCGGCACGCTGATCGCGCAGGGCAACGTCGCGGACCTGTCCGCGCAGCCCGATTCGCTGACCGGGCGCTTCCTCGCGCAGCCGATCGTGCATCCGCTGCAGCCGCGTCGCGAAGTCGTCGGGCAGGGCAAGCGCGCAGCCGCGGTGCCGGAGAACTGGCTGACCGTGCATGGCGGCAAGCTCCATAACCTGCGCGACGTGACGGTCGGTATTCCGCTCGCGCGGCTCGTCGCGGTGACGGGCGTCAGCGGCTCGGGCAAGTCGACGCTCGCGCGCGACGTCCTGATGACCAATCTGCTCGATGCGGTCGGGCGCTCTGTGTTGTCGTCGCCGGCCACGCGCCGCGCTCGCGCGGCCGCCGAGGAGAAGCCGGCCGCGAACCGGCGCTCGAGCGTGCTCGCGCGCTCCGCGCCGCGCGCGCCGCTGAATGTCACTCACACGTGGCAGGGCTGCGACTCGGTGACCGGCTGGGAAAGCATCGACCGTGTGCTCGAAGTCGATCAGACGCCGATCGGCAAAACGCCGCGGTCGTGTCCCGCAACCTACATCGGCGTGTGGGATTCGATCCGCAAGCTGTTCGCGGGCACGCTGGAGGCACGCGCGCGCGGTTATACGGCATCGCGTTTCTCGTTCAATACCGGCGACGGCCGCTGCCCCGCGTGCGAGGGCCAGGGCGTGCGCACGATCGGCATGAGCTTCCTGCCCGACGTGAAGGTGCCGTGCGACGTTTGCCACGGCCAGCGCTTCAATCCCGAGACGCTCGCGGTCACGTGGCGCGGCAAGAACATCGGCGACGTGCTGACCATGGAGATCGACGAAGCGGTCGAGTTCTTCGCGTCGATCACGAACATCGGGCATCCGCTGCAACTGATGAAGGACGTCGGGCTCGGCTATCTGACGCTCGGCCAGCCGTCGCCGACGCTGTCGGGCGGCGAGGCGCAGCGCATCAAGCTCGTCACCGAGCTGAGCAAGGTGCGCGACGACATCACGCGGCGCGGCCAGAAGCCGCCGCACACGCTGTACGTGCTCGACGAGCCGACGGTCGGCCTGCATATGGCGGACGTCGCAAAGCTGATTCGCGTGCTGCACCGTCTCGTGGATGGCGGGCATAGCGTGGTGGTCATCGAGCACGATCTCGACGTGATCGCCGAGGCGGACTGGATCATCGACCTCGGTCCGGAGGGCGGGGTAGGCGGCGGGACGATCGTCGCCGCGACGGATCCCGAAAGCTTGTCGCGCGTCGTCGCGAGTCATACGGGTGCCGCCTTGCGGCCGGTGCTCGCGCGCACGGCGGCCACGGCGACGCTGGCCGGCGAAGGGACGCATGGTTGAAATGAAGTGACGCGCGCTGGCGCGGCAGTGCCTCATAGCCTGCCCGCCACGCGCGATTGCTGCGCCGCATTCAATCATTTGGCAATGGACTGACGTGGCAAATGCGTGCGATTAAATCATACGAAAGCGGCCGGCGATGTTTCAATTTAGAAACATTTTTGAACGCGCGATAAATCTGCATTTGAATATTAATTTTCGGCGCAGAAGAATTGCAACAGATACGCCTAATGTCGAAGGCAATAAATTCCCGCTTTGCGAATAAAATGCCAAATTGCGAGAGCATTATCGGGTGATTAGCCGTTCATGATTGAAACATTTTTGAACCGTGCAAGAAACGTACTCGGCGGCGCGAATCAGTGCACTTCGCATTATCTGCAACTCTCTCTGAATGCGTAAGAGTGCCGTCCATCAAGGCCTGGCGGTAAGATATCGACACCAACACCAGAGCGGCCATGCAGCAGTAGTCTGCCACGTCGAGATGCTCATATCGAATGCACCATCACAGTTTTCCTCAGACATTAATTTTCGCGATGAAAACTGTTTTTCAAATTTACTCCGGCTGGCCATTCCGCTAACATCACGGTTAATCCTTTATGCGGCGTAAGTCTGCTATTCCGCCGAATAACGCATTCTCTCGTTCCGTCTGGTCACGGGGCATTGGGGTCCGCAACGTATGAACGTTTGGGGGAAGATCATGCCGCACATGCACCTTGATCCAACCAGAACTACGTGGTTACACACACCTGCCTTGAACGTCCGTACTGCAGTGCGGCGAATCGGCATCCTGCTGTTCGATGGTTTCTGGCTGCTCGGCCCGGGCACCGTCGTCGAAATGTTTCAGACCGCCAATGAGTTCGCGGGCACGCGAGCCGGTGAAGATCCACCCTACGAAGTGCAATTCCTGTCGATGGATGGCGGCAACGTCGCCAGCTCGTCGTCGGCGCGCATCTGGACCGACCGCATCGACACACGCTTTGGCGGCGGCTTCGACGTGCTGTTCATCGCGGGCGGCTACGGCGCCCACGTGGCCGCGCGCGACGAACGCCTGCTGAACTGGCTGCGCGCGGTGCAATCGCGCACGCGCGCGATCGAAACGATCGGCGAGGGACGCCTCGTGCTCGAAGCGGCCGGCCCGACCGAGCATGATGGCCTGATGAGCCGCTATCCGGGCGCGAACGCAAGCGAAGGGGCGTTCAGCGCGGCCAACGACCGTCACGACTGCGCGCGCAGCGCGTTGATGTTCATCAAGCGCGACCTGGGCGCCGAACTCGCGCGCAGCGTCGCCGATCGCGTGATGCCCGGCATGGCCGCGACGTGGGTGCCGCTGCCGGCAGAGGGTGGCACGCTGAGCGTCGCCGAAAAGATTCGCGCGGCCGCGCGTTGGATGGAGGCGAACTGCGACCGTCCGGTATCGGTCGCCGATGCCGCGCAGGTCGCCGCGATGAGCGAGCGCAATTTCCTGCGCCGCTTCAAGCACGAGATGCAGGTCACGCCGTCGGACTACCTGCTGCAGGTGCGGCTGCGCATCGCGTGCAACTTCCTGACCGAGACCGAGTTGCCGGTCGACAAGATCGCGCGTCGCAGCGGCACCGGCAACGGCGATCGTCTCGCGAAAATTTTCCGCAAGCGCATGGCATTGTCGCCAACCGAGTATCGCGCCCGCAGCCGGGCGGCCACTGAGGCGTAGCATGTATCTTTAGCATGTGATTGGGCGCTCGCGCCGCGAGCGCGCCTCGTTTGTCGGACGCGGCCGCGATAGCGGTCGTAGCTTCGCTGGCCAGCCTTTTTATGAGCACAGTGGCGATGGGCAACAGGGTCATGGCGACGGCATTGCCGGAGGTGAAACTGATCGAGCCGGAAGTGTTTGTCGACGAGCTCGGTTTCTGTTTCGAGAGTTTCAGCGCGGACGAGTTTTCGGACGACGTCGCGCAGGGGTTCAACTTCGTGCAGGACCGCCATTTGCGCGCGGTGCATCGCGTGCTGCGCGGCTTGCACTATCAGGTGCAGCGCCCTCAGGGACGGCTGCTGCGGGTCGTGCGCGGCGAGATCTACGACGTCGCGGTCGACGTGCGCCTGAACTCGCCGAACTTCGGCAAATGGATCGGCCAGTATCTGAGCGAAGCCAACCAGTGGCAGATCTGGGTACCACCCGGTTTCGCGCACGGCTTCGTCGTGCTTTCCGACGTCGCCGAGTGCGTGTGGAAAACCACCGAATACTGGTTTCCCGAGCTCGAACGCTGCCTCCTGTGGTCGGATCCCGACATCGGCATCGAGTGGCCGATCGACTTTGAGCCGATCCTCGGCAGCAAGGATGCGGCCGGCCGGCGTCTCTACGAAGCCGAAAACATCGAGTGATTGGCTTTTCTTGCGACGCTTACGGGCGATTCCTGCAATTTGACGCTTTATGCTTTGGATGCCGAATCATCGTGCGAGCTGTATCGGCACGGCGACGTCGCCAGCATGCGGCGGTTCGCAGCCGATCGCGCGTGCGGCTTGAAGCGGTGCCGCAAACGTTTTCGGCATGCGGGGAAAAGAAGCGAAGAGAGGCGGGTCGAAGCGCCCGATGCGTTGGCAACTATTGCAACAGGCCGCGGCAAGTATTGCAACGACTGAAGCGTCAGCGTCGGATCAAGCCCATCAACAGGGTGACGAGGAAGATCACGACGAAGATGAAGAACAACACCTTGGCGATTTCGGTTGCGCCCGCGGCAATGCCTCCAAAGCCGAACACGGCGGCGATGATGGCAATGATGAAGAAAATCACAGCGTATCGAAGCATGGTGCCTCCACCGGTGGATTGTTGAACCGACGTCTGAACGGCAACCCGTTGCGTACGTTACGCGCCTTCACGGGTGAGATGCCGGCGAGCGGAATTCAGCAATAGGTGTGCCACCGATTCATTCGCGCCAACGTTTGCGGGATGCTTCGCGGCACGCGAAAACGCGATTCAATTCCGCGCTAACGTTTGCGCTCGCATGAGCGCACGCGCAACGGGTCGGCATTGCTACGGACAACGTAGAACGGGTCCCGCCTTACCCACGAATTCCGCTCAAGATTTCGTCTGATCTTCCGTATACAGACAATAGCGGGCCGCTGCTTGTGCTGTGCTGTGTGAATCGCGCGCCAGGCAGTCCGTATTCCCACTTCGCGCGCTCGCGCGCCAGACCGGATTCGCACCTTAGTCGACGCGCCCGGTCGAGGTCCAACAAACTGAGCTGTTCATGAAACCAGTTGTGTCGTTATGCCTTTCGCTGGCCGCCGCGGTCAGCGCGTTGTATGCGGCCGGGTCGGGCGCCGCACCGTCGACGCCTCTCGCCGCCGCGCTGGCGAAGGCGCCGGCCGCGCTCAATGTCGCGAGCGCAAGCGCCGTCAACCTCAACGCCAACTACATCGACAACGACGCCAGTGTTCCCACGCCCGCATCCGGGTCGACCACCTCGCGCGCTTCGTTCGCGACGCTCGGCGCTTATCAGCCGCTCAACCTGCGTGGCGTCGAAGCTGCGCGCACCGTCAATCTCGGCGTGCGGCTCGATCGCGTGGTCACGGCCGCGCGCCTGCGCTTGCGCTACACGTATTCGCCCGCGCTCGTGTTTGCGATGTCGCACCTGAAGGTGTCGGTCAACAACGAAGTGGTCGCGACCGTGCCGTTCGATCGCGAGCACGCCGGCAAGCTCGTCACGCAGGACATCGCGCTCGATCCGCGCTTTCTGACCGACTACAACCAGGTCGGACTGAGCCTGATCGCGCATTACACGCTCGAGCATTGCGAAGATCCTGAGAACTCGGCGTTGTGGGCTGACGTGAGCCCGTCGAGCGAATTCATCGTCGACACCGCGCCGATGCGCTTGCCCGACGATCTCGCACTGCTGCCCGCGCCGTTCTTCGATCGCCGCGACGCGACGCGGCTGCATTTGCCGTTCGTGCTGCCGGCCGCCGCCGACAATGCGACGCTGCGCAGCGCGGGCGTGCTCGCATCGTGGTTCGGCGCGCAGGCCGATTACCGGCAGGCGCGCTTTCCAGCGCTCACCACGTTGCCCACCGACGCGCACGCGGTCGTCGTTGCTCGTAGCGAGCAGTTGCCGGCCGGCCTGACGCTGCCGCCGATCAACGGCCCGCTGCTGATCGTCACCGACAATCCTGTCGCCCCCAACCGCAAGCTGCTGATCGTGACCGGCCGCACCGCCGCCGAAGTCGATGAAGCCAGCACCGCGCTCGTGCTCGGCACGACCGCGCTCGCGGGGCCCGCGGTGCGCATCACGCAGCTCGCTGCCGGTGCGCCGCGCAAGCCGTACGACGCGCCGCGCTGGTTGCCGGTCGACCGGCCGGTCGCGTTCAAGGAGCTGATCGAGGATCCGTCGCAACTGCAGGTGCGCGGCAGCACGCCCGACGCGATCCGCCTGAACCTGCGCGTGCCCGCCGACCTGTACTCGTGGAACGGCGCGGGCGTGCCGCTGAATCTGAAGTACCGCTACACGGCGCCGACCGTGCAGAACAATTCCGCGCTCGCGGTGCAGATCAACGACCAGCTGGTCAAGTCGTACCGGCTCGCGCTCGCGTCCGCCGACGACGCGCACGGCCGCCTGCAATTGCCGGTGCTGTCGAACAACGTCAACCGTTCGACGAGCGCGCTCGACATTCCGGCGTTTCGTGTCGGCAGTTCGAACCAGTTGCAGCTGCGCTTCAATCTGGATTCGCAGAAGACCGGGCTGTGCCAGGGCGTCGCGACGAACCCGGTGCAAGCCGCGGTCGATCCCGATTCGACGATCGACTTCTCGGACTTCGTCCACTTCGCGCAGATGCCGAACCTCGCGTTCTTCGCGAACAGCGGCTTTCCGTTCACGCGCTACGCGGACCTGTCGCAAACGGCCGTCGTGATTCCCGAGCATCCCGCGCCGCAGGAGCTCGAAAGCCTGCTGACGATGCTCGGCCACATGGGGCAGTGGACCGGCTATCCGGCGCTGCGCGTGCAGGTCGCGCGGCCGCACGAGCTTGCGCAGCTGAACGGCAAGGATCTGCTCGTGATCGGCGGCAACGGCTCGGCGCCGTGGCTCGCGCGCTGGCCGCACGCGTTGCCGCTCGCGATCGGCGCTCAGACCGACGACGCGGATGCGTCGGGCGCCGTTGCGCCGGGCGCCGTTGCGCCGGGCGCCGTCGCGTCGAGCCCGATTGCGCGTACCTCATTCGCGGTCGATGAGCAGTGGCGTAGCGACGCCCGGCGCGGCGGCGCGCGGAGCAACGGCGCGCATCTGCCGGACGGCGGCGCGCGTATCGAACGCGACGGACCGCTTGCCGCGCTGATGGGTTTCGAATTGCCGGGCAGCCACGGACGCAGCGTCGTCGCCATGACCGCCACCGATCAGCAGCAGTTGTCGCAACTGCTCGACATGCTCGAAAAGCCGGACCGCGTCGCGCAATTGCAGGGCGACGTCGCGTTGCTGCGCGATGGCAAGGTGGACAGCATGCGCGTCGGCGACACCTATCTGGTCGGCTATGTGCCGTGGTATGCGCGGCTGTGGAGCAAGGCGATCCAGCATCCGGTGCTGCTCGGCGTGCTTGGCGCGCTCGCTGGCCTGCTGCTCGCGATCGGCGCGTTCACGGCGTTGCAGGAACTGGCCGCGCGGCGCCGGGGAGTCTGATCGATGAGTCCGTCAAAGCGCGGGGCGCCGTGGGGCGCAGCCGCGGCGCTGACCACGATGCTGACGCTCGCGAGCAGTCACGACGCGTTCGCCGTGCAAGCGGTAGAGGCCGCGCGCACCGGCGTCACCGCATGCATCGCCACGCCCTGGCCGCGCTGGCAGCAATTCAAGCGCGATTTCCTCTCCGCCGACGGCCGCGTGATCGACGTCGGCTCGCCCGACGAGCGCACGGTGTCGGAGGGGCAATCGTACGCGCTGTTTTTCGCGCTGGTCGCGAACGACCGCGCGGCCTTCGACACGATCCTGCACTGGACCGAGCAGCATCTCGCGCAAGGCGACCTGACCGCCCGGTTGCCGGCGTGGCTGTGGGGCCGCTCGTACGACGGCAACTGGCAAGTGCTCGACGCGAATGCCTCGTCCGATGCCGACCTGTGGATCGCCTATGCGCTGCTCGAAGCGGGCGACGCGTGGCAGGAGCGCAGCTACACGGCGCGCGGCGCGGTGCTCGCGCGGCGCGTGCTCGACGAGGAAACGGCCAGCGCGCCGGGGCTCGGGCTGACCTTGCTGCCGGGCCCGGTTGGCTTTCATCCCGAAGCGGATGTGTGGCGCGTCAATCCGAGCTATACGCCGCCGCAAGTGCTGCGCGGTCTCGGCACGCGGCTATCCGACGATTCGCGCTGGCCGCGTCTGCTCGCGAGCGCGAGCCGCATGCTGATCGATACCGCGCCGCACGGGTTCGCGCCGGACTGGGCCTTGTACCGTGCGAACCGCGGCTTCGCGCCCGATGCGCAGACTCACGCCGAGAGCGCCTATAACGCGATTCGCGTGTATCTATGGGCCGGCATGCTCGACCGGCGCGATCCGCTCGCGCCGGCGCTGCTCGCGCGCTTCGAGCCGTTCGCGAGCTTCATCGCCGCGCACGGTGCGCCACCCGAGAAAGTGGACGCGGCGAATGGCCGTGTCGGCATCAACATGGGCAACGCGGGTTTTTCGGCGGCGGCCGTGCCGTTTCTCGACGCACGCGGTCAGCGCGCGCTCGCCGATGCGCAGATCGCGCGCGCCGGGCAGCTCGATCGCGAGAGCGCAGCCGGTTATTACACGAGCGTGCTGAGCCTGTTCGCGCTCGGCTGGCGCGAAGGCCGCTACCGTTTCGCCGCTGACGGCACCCTCGATCCGCACTGGAGCACCTCGTGCCGCGCCGCGCTGCAGTAGCGCGCGCGGCACGCTTTGGCGTGCTCGCGTGCGCGGGTGTCGTAGCGATGATGGGGCACGCATACGGCGATACCAGGGAATCTGCGGCGACGCGCACGGCTGCCGTTGGCGTGCTGGCAGCGTCCGCTGCTTCGCCCGCCCTCGCGCCACCGCAAAACCCCGCCGCGCAGCGCCTGCTCGCGACCGCTCGCATGTGGTCGACCAAGCATCGCGACGACCTTGCATTGCAGGCGATCGACAAGGCGCTGCTCGCCGCGTCCGGTGATCCGTCCTTGCTCGCCGAGCAGGTGCGCATCGAGTTGCGTCTCGGCCGCGCGCAAGCTGCGCAGGCGACGCTCGCGCGCTTGCGCGCCAAAGCGCCGGGCACCGTGGCGACCCAGCAACTCGACGACGAGTTCCGCGTCGCCACGAACGGTCGCGAGGAATTCGCGACCGTGCGTCTGCTGGCGCGCAGCGGCCAGTCCGCGGAAGCCGCGCGACGTTTGCAGCTGCTGTTTCCGCACGGCGCGCCGTCGGGTTCGCTCGGAGCCGAGTACTACCAGATTCTCGCAGGCACGCCCGAGGGCCGCGAAACAGCGCTCGTCGCGTTGCATCGGCGCATCGCCGCCGATCCGTCCGACGTCGATGCGGCGCTCGTGCTCGCGAATCTGCTGAACACGCGCGGCGATTCTCGCGTGGAAGCCAACCGCATCGCGTGGAATCTGGCGACGCGGCCCGATTCCGATCGCACGGCCTCGCTCGACGCGTGGCGTCACGTGTTGCAATCGGCGGGTGAGGACCTCGCGTATCTGCCGGCGTTGCGCGCGTATCTGCAACTCGTGCCGGACGATACCGAATTCCGCGAACGCGTCGCCACGCTCGAAACACGCCTCGACGCGCAGCGGCAACTCGAACGCAACCCCGACTACATCGCACAGCAACGCGGTGTGCGGGCGCTCGCGCGCAACGATCTCGCAGCCGCCGAACCGCTGCTCGCGCGAGCCGCGAGCGCGCGTCCCGACGATGCCGAAGCAGTGGGCGGTCTCGGTCTCGCGCGCATGCGGGCAGGGCGGCACGACGAAGCGCACACGCTGTTTCTGCGCGCGGCCGCGCTCGCGCCCGAGAACCGCGCGAAATGGCAAAGCCTCGCGCGCACCGCGCAATTCTGGGGAACGCTCGCGCAAGGCCGCGCGGCCGCCGCGGCGGGCCATGCGCAGGATGCCGAGCGGGCGGCGCGCGCGGCGCTCGCGATGGAGCCGGACAACGCGGACGCGAAGCTGATGCTCGCCGACGCGCTGCTCGCGCAGCACGACTGGAGCGCGGCTGAACCGCTGCTGCGCGAACTGTTGAGCGCGCATACGCCGAGCGTGGCGGCGCTGCGCAGCACGCAGACTCTCTTCGAAAACACCGGCCGCGCGGCCCGGGTCGAGCCGTTGATCGACGCGTTGCAAAGCCGTTTCACCACCGTCGACGATCGCCGGAGCCTCGCTCGCCTGCGCGGCGATCTGCTCGCCAAACAGGCGGACCAGTTGTTCGCCGACGGCGAGCGCGGGCCCGCCGCGCAACGCTACGAAGCGGCCCTGCGCAGCGAGCCCGACGCACCGTGGACGCGTTTCGCGCTCGCGCGTCTGTATCGCGATCTCGGCTTGCCGCAACTCGGCCGCAACGTGATGGACGAAGGTCTCGCGCGCGCACCATCACCCGAAATGCGCTACGCGAGCGCGCTCTACCGCAATTCGCTCGATGACCTGAGCGGCGCCCAGGCGGCGCTCGCGCTGATCCCGGAGCACGACCGTACCGATGGCATGCGCGCGCTCGATCGCAGCCTGCAGACGCAGCAGCGCCTCGCCGACGCGCGCGCTGCCTTCGCGCGCGACGACCGCGCAAGCGCGGCCCATCTGCTCGACGAGGCGCGTGCCTTGGCCGGCGGCGATCCGAATCTGCTCGCCTCGGTCGGCGCGCAGTGGATCGAGGCGGGCGACACGGGGCGCGGTCTCTCGCTGCTGCGCGACTGGATCGACGCGCATCCGCATGAGGCCGACGCGGACGTGCGGCTGCGCTACGGCGATCTGCTCGGCAGCGCGCGACGCGACGCAGATCTGTCCGCATGGCTTCAGCAACTGCGTGACGATCCGCAACTGACGATGAACGCCGCGCAACGCGCGCGCCTGGAAGATCAGGCGCTGCGCGTCGCGATACGGCAGACCGACGAAGCGATCGATCAGCAGGATTACGAAGCGGCCCGGCAGCGACTCTCGACGGTGAGCACGGCCGGTCGGCACGACAAACGCTACGTGCTCGAACTCGCCGATCTGGAGCGTGTGCAGGGCCGCTACGCGGCCGCGCGGGCCACACTGGCGCCGCTCCTTTCCGCGCAACCCAACGATGCGGACGCGCAGCTGGCGCTTGCGCGCGTGCTGGAGCAGAGCGGCCAGCGCGGCGCCGCGCTGCGCCTCGTGCACGACGTGCTCGACGGCGCCGCGCCCGACGACATCGACACGCGGCTGTCCGCCGCGCGCCGCCTCGCCGCGTTGAACGAAGCGCGCGACGCGCAGCAGATCACGGCGGCACTGCGCATCGCGTATCCGGCGCGGCCGGACGTGACGGTGCAAAGCGGCCGCATTGCCGCAGACCTCGGGCAGTACGAGGATGCCGCCTCGCTCTACCGTTTGTCGCTCGCACAGGAGCGCGCGTCGGGCGTGAGCGCGGGGCCCGGCGGCACGCCTGCGCAGGCCGCGCTCGACGATCTCGAGCAGCGCCGCAATCCGTCGATCGAGACCGGCTGGCTGCCCGCGTATAAATCCGGCGACGCCGGCATCTCGCAGCTGCGCGCCTGGCAGGTGCCGGTGTACGTGCAAATGCCGTATCGCTACGACGGCCATTTCTTTGCGCACGTGGACACCGTGCGTCTCGATGCGGGCACGCTCGACGTCAGCGACGCCAACGCGTCCACGCGCAATACGTTCGGCACCTTCGCCGCAGCCGACCAGCTCGGGACGGCGCTCGGCTTTTCGCCGCAGCAACTCGCCACGTTGGCCGCGCGCTTGCCGTATCTGCATCAGCCGAGCACCGGCGTCGCGCTCGGCGCGGGCTACACGTCCGGCGCGTGGCGCTTCGACTTCGGCACGACGCCGCTCGGCTTCCCCGTGTCGTACCTCGTCGGCGGCTTGCGCTATCACTTCGACGCGGGACCAGGGAGCTTTTCGGTCAGCGCCTCGCGCCGTCCGGAAACAGGTAGCCAGCTGTCCTATGCCGGCATGCACGATCCGGTGAGCGGCACCGTATGGGGCGGCGTGCGCCGTGACGGCATCGACCTGCATGCGTCGTTCGATCTCGGCGCGACGAACCTGTTCGCCGATCTCGGCGCGGGCGAGCTCACCGGGCGCAACGTCGCCGCCAATCAGGCGCTCACGCTGCGCACCGGCTTCACGATGCCGGTCTATCGGCGCGCCAATACGCTGGTGAGCACCGGCCTCATTGGCAACGCGTGGCGCTACACGAACAACCTGCGGTTCTATTCGTTCGGACAGGGCGGCTACTACAGCCCGCAGCGCTATCTGTCGCTCGGCGTGCCGCTCGAATGGGCCGGCCGGCGCGGCGCGCTGAAGTGGGATCTGAGCGCGAGCGTCGGCGTGTCGAACTCGTACGAGAAGAATTCGCCGTACTACCCGAACGGTCTGCCCGCCGGGCTCGGTGTGGCGCCGGGGCTCGGCAGTCTCGTCAACGCGGGCAGCTCGACGCGCGGCGTCGCGATTTCGTATGGGCTTGCGGGCATCGCCGAGTATCGTGTCGATTCGCATCTGGTGCTGGGCGCGCAGCTCAGCATCGATCGTTCGCACGACTACGCGCCGAGTGCCGCACTCGTCTATCTGCGCTACACGTTCGATGCGCGCAGGCAGGACAACCGTCTGTCGCCGCAGCCGGTACGGCTTTATTCGAGCTATTGAACGGCGATGCAAAGAGATCGGGGACAGCAGACGTGAACACCGCTTCGAATCCAACCCAACCGCCCGTGCGCGCCTTCATGCGTCGCTGGTTGCGCACGTTCGGCCGCACGGCTGCGCAGCGGCGCGCACAGCAGGTCGGCCGTCTCGCGATCGACGCATTGCCCGACGAATGGGCCGCGCTCGAAGCAGGCAAGCTGTACGCGATTTACGCGGAGTCACGCACGGCGGGCGCCGACGGGCTGATTTGGGAAAGCGCGCGCGCCGCGAGTACGCGTGACGTGACGGTCGTGCTCGCGCGCGAACGCGCGGACGTCGCGCGACGGTTGCGCGAGCTGGGCTTTAGCGCCGACGCGCCGGCCGCGGGCTGGCCACGCAAACTGAACGTGCTGGCGATGCCAGCCGTCAGCGGCGCGCAGGTGCTCGAGCAGCAGGCCGACGGCGCCGCGCCGCTCGGCAAACTGTTCGGCGGTCTGCGCGCGCTGAAGCGCTTCGGGTTTCGGGCGCGCTCGCTGTATTTCGTCGAAGGTGCGGAGCGCTGGTTCAACTGGCACGACGCCGCCGCGCTCGCGCACGAAGGCCGCACGCTCGCGAACTGGTGCGCGGCGCGGCGCGTCACGCTGGTGCTGCTGCTCAGCGTCGATGGCACTGGCGGCGATTCGCCTGACGCGCGCCGCGCGGCCGATGGCGGCGTCGATGCGCCGCGCCGCAACGCGTTCCATGCGGCGTGCGCGGGCGTCGCGCGCATGGAGCGCACGCACGGCGAGCTGCTGTGGCATGCCGACTTCTGGCGCGCGGATCGCACGCTCGTGACCAGCGAAGTCCGCTCGTTACGCTTTACCGATAGCGGCCGCCTGAGCGTCGCGCCCGACACGCCGGCCGGCAGCGTCGCGAGCGGCGATCGCCTGCTCGCGCGCGACGAACAGCGTGTGGTCGTGAGCCGCGCGGTGGTGCGTGGTCACGAGGCGTGGCTGCCGCCGCATTGGGAAGTGTGCGCTGATCAGGCTGCGGTGCTGAGCGCGTGCGCCCATGCGCGAGCCGCGACCGTGGTGCTCGATTACGCGGGCGGCGCGCAGCTCGACGCGTTGTGCTCGACGATTCATGCGCTGCGTCGCCAGGCGGGGGGTGCGCTGAAGATCGTCGTCGTCGAGCGGGGGGAAGTACTGCGGCATCAATACGAGCTGCTCGTGCTCACGCTCGGCGCGAACCTCGTGCTCGGACGCGACCTGCCGTTCTCGCGGATGCAGTCGCTGCTGCAGTCGTTGCAGGGGCAGCTCCATACCCGGCCGGTCGCCGCCGACTATCGCAGCGCCTTGAGCGCCGCGCTCAGCGACGACGTGCGCGGCTATCTGCCGGCCGGCGCGTTTTGCGAGCGGGTGCGCCTCGTGCTCGAACGCAGCGCGGTGCTGCAGTTGCCGCATGTGCTCGTGAAGCTGACGCTGTTGCCGCAATGCGCGCACGTCGATGTTCTGAAGCACTGCGTGCCGCGTCGCGCGGGCGACGTGCTGACCGTCGACGCGTCGCATCTGTACGTATTCCTGTTCGCATGCCGGCTCGCCGACGCGGATGCCGCGCTGGCGCGGATCGTCGATGTACCGGTCGAACGGATCGCCGACACGCGCGTGCATCTGGCCGAGCAGAGCATCGGCGCCGAACTCGACGCGCTGGACGCGACCAACCGGCGCACGCGGATCGCCGACTACAGCGATATGTTCGCGGCGTCCGCGCGCGAAGCGGCGCACGTGGCCGCCGTGCAACTGGCGCAGGTGGAGGCGGCGTTGAGTCATGCACGTGCCGAACTCGAAGCCGACAGCGTGGCGGGCGCCAGCGCGGCCGCGCCAGCCATCGGAACGGGCTGGCAAACCGGATCATCCGCAACGAAGCGACCGGCTTCGGAGCGCACCTCTTACCACCCCACGCCGCCGCGCCGTCGCGCGGAACCCAGCGCGATGCCGGTACGCGCGAGGAGCATCGAATGATCGAACTGGTTCTGATGTGCTTCGTCGCCGGCGTGGTCGTCGCGCTGCCGGTGTGGATCGTCTGGCAGCGCGTCGGCGCGCGACGCGGTCTCGCGGCCATGCGCGGCTTCGATCCGCGCGACGCGGTGCCGTGTGACATCGAGCCGGTCGCGCTGCGCGCGCGTTTGCTGCCCGCGCTCGACACGACGCAAGACGGGGAGGCGCCATGAAAACGATCGCGATCGTTTCCACCGCGGGCGGCACGGGCCGCACGACGCTCACCGCTGCGCTCGCGGTATTGCTCGCGCGCCGTGGCCGCCCGGTCGTCGCACTCGACTTCGATCCGCAGAACATGCTCGGCGCGCAGCTCGGCATCGACGGACTCGCGGCGACCGGTCTGTCGCAGGCGCTGCTCGATGCGGACACCGCGTGGCACGCGTGCACGTGGCGCAACGCCGACGGCGTGCTGTTCGTGCCGTACGGCGCCGTGTCGACCTTGCAAAGCGCGCAGTGCGACGCACGCCTCGCCGGCGAGCCGCGCTGGCTCGCCGACGCGCTCGCCGAGCTCGATCTGCCGCGCGACGGCGTCGTGTTGATCGACACCGCGCGCTATCCGTCGCAGCAGGCCGAGCACGCGCTGCGTTGCGCGGATCTCGCGCTGGGCGTGACGCCGCCCGAACCTGCCGCCTGCGCGACGCTGGTCGCGCGGCTCGCCGCGTTGCGCGACGCCTGCGCGCATCTGCGCATCATCGTGAACCGGCTGAACCCCGCGCGCGACATGCAGCGCGACGTGCTCGCGATGCTCGGCGCGGCGCTCGGCGATAACCTGCCGCTGGCGCAACGCGTGCATCTCGATGGCGCGTTGCCCGAGTCGTTTGCGCGCGGCACGTGGCTGTTCGACGACGCCCCGCATTCGCAGACATCGCACGATCTGCAGGGGCTCGCGAATTGGCTCGATGCGTGGCTCACCGGGGGCTCCGCGGCACCTGACCGGCGGGACGACGTGTCATGAGCGCGCGCGCACCGCGTTCGGCGCGCGAACGTGTACTCGACTGGCTCGCGCGCGAGCTCGGCGTGCCCGCGAACCGCACGCCGCTCGACTGGTTCGTGCGGCTGTTTTTCCAGCCGCCCGCGCCGGGCAAGCCCGATTATCCGCGCCGTTGGATTCGCGCGGCCGTGCTGCATTTCGCGCTGCAGTGGGGTGTGCTCGAACCGCATCGGGCGCGCGCATGGCTGTGGCGCGCGTTCGTGCGCGCGCCGCGTTCGCCGGTAAGCAGCGCGGCGGCGAAAATGCGGGCGCTGGCCGCCTGGTTCGACCGCTGGCTCGTGCCGCTATGGTTGCTCGGACGGCGCGTGCGCGAGCGCATCGACGCGCTGCTGGCGAGCTTGCCGTGGCAGCGCTGGGGCATGTGGCTCGAAGCCGCGACGCAGCGCGTCGGCCATATCCGCTGGCTGCTGCCGCTCGTGGTTGTCGCGGGTGCCGGTTTGTGGGCGCTGATCGGTACGTCGCCGCTGCAACCCGATGGTCAGCTCGAATTCTTCGCAGTACTGGTGATCGTCGCGCTGATCGTGCGGCGCTTTCCTGGCCGCATGCCGGTGCTGATCCTGACGACCCTGGCGCTGCTCGCGATGGTGCGCTACGTCTGGTGGCGCGTCACGCAGACGCTGTCGTTCCAGACGCCGGGCGAGGCGATTCTCGGCTATCTGCTGTTCGGCGCGGAAGCCTATACGTGGGTGATCCTGCTGCTCGGCTTCGTGCAGACCGCGTGGCCGCTGAAGCGCGCGGTCGCGAGTCTGCCTGCTGATACGTCGAGCTGGCCGAGTGTCGACATCTATATTCCGACCTACAACGAGCCGTTGGCCGTCGTGCGGCCGGCCGTGTTTGCCGCGCAAGGCATCGACTGGCCGGCCGACCGGCTGCGCGTGTACCTGCTCGACGATGGCCGGCGCGAGGAATTCAGGGCGTTCGCCGAGGCATGCGGGATCGGCTATCTGACGCGCGACGACAACCGTCACGCGAAAGCCGGCAACATCAATAGCGCGCTCGCCAGCACGCAAGGCGAGTACGTCGCGATCTTCGATTGCGATCACGTGGCGACACGCTCGTTCCTGCAAACGACGATGGGCACCTTCCTGCACGACGCGCGCTGCGCGATGGTGCAGACGCCGCATCACTTCTTTTCGCCGGACCCGTTCGAGCGCAATCTCGGCACGTTCCGCCGCGTGCCGAACGAGGGCAATCTGTTCTACGGGCTCGTACAGTCCGGCAACGATCTGTGGAACGCGTCGTTCTTCTGCGGCTCGTGCGCGATCCTCAAACGCGCGCCGCTCGAAGAAGTGGGCGGCATCGCGGTGGAGACGGTCACCGAGGACGCGCACACGGCGCTGAAGCTGCACCGGCGCGGCTACACGACCGCTTATCTGCCGACCGTGCAGGCCGCCGGGCTCGCGACCGAAAGCCTCGCGAGCCACATCCAGCAGCGCACGCGCTGGGCGCGCGGCATGGCGCAGATTTTTCGCATCGACAATCCGTTCGTCGGCCGCGGCTTGGGCTTTTTTCAGCGGCTGTGCTACGGCAATGCGATGCTGCATTTCTTCTACGGCGTGCCGCGGCTCATCTTCCTGACGATGCCGATGGCGTACCTGTTCTTCCAGATGTACTTCTTCAACGCACCGGCGACGACGATCGCGGGATTCGTGCTGCCGTACATCGTGCTCGCGAACATCGCGAACTCGCGGATGCAGGGCAAGTTCCGCCATTCGTTCTGGGCCGAGGTCTACGAGTCGGTGCTCGCGTGGTACATCGCACTGCCGACCACGATCGCGTTCTTCAGCCCGAAGCACGGCGCGTTCAACGTGACCGACAAGGGCGGGCGCGTCGACGAAGGCTACTTCGACTGGTCGACGTCGAAACCGTATCTGGTGCTGCTGGCGCTGAACGCGGCTGCACTCGCCACCGGCGTGTACCGGCTCATGTTCGGGCACGGCGACGAAACGCCGACGATCCTGATGAACGTGTTCTGGACGCTCTACAACCTCGTGATGCTCGGCGCGGCCGCGAGCGTCGCGCGCGAGGCGAAGCAGGTGCGCGTCACGCATCGGATTACGATGCGCGCGGCGGCGACGCTGCTGCTCGCGGACGGCACGACGCTCGCCTGCACGACCAGCGACTACTCGACCGGTGGCCTCGGCCTGGACGTCGATCCGGGCTTGAATCTCGCGCCCGGCGACAGCCTCGGCGTGTGCCTGAGCCGCGGCGATCGCCAGTTCCATTTTCCGGTGTACGTGAGCCGCTGCATCGGACGGCACCTCGGCGTGCGCTTCGACGGCCTCACGCTCGAACAGGAACGGCAGCTCGTGCAATGCACGTTCGGCCGCGCCGACGCGTGGCTCGACTGGGATGCGCAAACGACCGAGGACGCCCCGCTGCGTGGTTTGAAGGAAGTGCTCGCGATGGGCGTCGAAGGCTATTCGCGGCTGTGGGGCGGCGTCGCGCGTGCCTGCCAGACGCTGCTTGCGCTCGACCGTACCCGTTATTGATGTCGCCGGCGCAGGTAACCGGCCAATGAGAGAACCCGTTCATGACTTTGTGGAACCTGTACTTCATCCTGAAGCTCTACCTGTACGCGGGCGGCCATCTGCAGCCGCTGTGGCTCGCGAATCTAGGCTTTGCGCTCGCGCTCGTCGTGAGTTCGACGCTGCGCCGGCGCGCGCTGCGCATCGTGCGCAATCTGCTCGGCCTCGCGCTCGGCGTGCCGCTGATGTACCACGAGGCGAACGTGCCGCCGTTCTCCCGTCTGACCGAGGAGTTCGGCAATCTGACCACGTTCAGCCTCGGCTACTGGCTTGAACTCGCACAGCGCTTTCTGCCGCCGATGCTGCTGCTTGCCGCGCTGGGCGCGCTCGTCGGCTACCTGATCGTGAATCGCTGGGTGCGCGTCGCGACCTTCGTGCTGATCGCACTGGTCGCGATTCCGCTGTGGCACGAGGGCGGGGTGGTGCTCGCGCAACTGCGCGCCGCGTCGACGAACGCAGCGGCGAATGCCGGAGCGAATACAGCCAGCAACGCGCTCGCTGCGCAGCCGCTCGACCATAACGCGACGCTCGCGGCGTTCCGCACCCAGGAGTCGCAACGGCAGGTGAGCTTCGGCCATCTCGCCGCCGATCCGAACAGCCAGTTCGACGTGATCGTGCTGCACATCTGCTCGCTGTCATGGGACGACCTCGATGTCGCGAAGGCGCGCAATCATCCGCTGCTTTCCCACTTCGACTATCTATTCACGAACTTCAGCACCGCGGCGAGCTATAGCGGGCCGGCCGCGATTCGCGTGCTGCGCGCGAGTTGCGGCCAGCAGGCGCACGCGGACCTCTATAAGGGCGCGCCGCCGCAGTGCTATCTGCTCGCCGATCTCGCGCAGGCCGGCTACACGCCGCAGACGATGCTGAACCACGACGGCCACTTCGACAACTTCCTGCAACTGATCCACGACAACGCCGGCGTACCGAACGTGCCGCTGATTCCGAACACGAGCGTGCCGGTCGCGATGCATGCGTTCGACGGCTCGCCGATCCGCGACGACTATGAGGCGCTCGCCGCGTGGTACGCGCAGCGCGCGAGCATCGCGGGGCCGGTCGCGCTGTACTACAACACGATCAGCCTGCATGACGGTAACCGGTTGCCGAACAGCAACCTGTCGAGTATCGATTCGTATCCGCTGCGCGTGAACAAGCTGATGAGCGACTTCGACCGCTTCGCCGATCTGATCGCATCGTCGGGGCGGCGCGCGGTGATTGTGATGGTGCCCGAGCACGGCGCCGCGCTGCGCGGCGACACGAATCAGGTGGCGGGCCTGCGCGAGATTCCGACGCCGGGCATCGTGCATGGGCCGGTCGGCGTGCGCGTCGTCGGTTTCCAGGGCAGTCACGGACCGACTACGGTGATCGACAATCTGTCGAGCTTCCTCGCGGTCGCGCAGTTGCTGTCGAATCTCGTGTCGAATAGTCCGTTCAAGCCCGGCGTGAGCTTGTCGCAGTACGCGGCGAATTTGCCGCAAACGCAGATGGTCGGCGAAAACGAGGGGACGGTGACGATGAAGACCGCGTCAGGCTATGTGGTGAAGACGCCGGACGGCGTGTGGGTGGACGGCAAATGAACGACTGGAACGCTGTGAAAAACGCCGCGCGCGGCGGCTGGCCCGTCGACGACATCAGCGGACTCGCGCTGCGTTTGCCGGAAGTCGAGCCACGCCGCTATTTCGATGCTCAGGCGCAGGAGGCCTACCAGCAGTCGCTGCTGAAGTGGCCGGTGCTCGCGCGGCTGATGAACCTCGTGCCGCACGACGAGGCCGATACCCACGCTGCGCAACGTACGCCGCAAGAAGCGGGCGTGAAATAAGGCCCGCGGCGAACTTTCAGCGCAACTGGGTGACCGCCAGCAGCAACACCATGCTGCCGATGGCGCCATCGAGCACCCGCCACGCGCTCGCGCGGCGAAACAGCGGCGCGAGCATGCGCGCGCCATAGCCGAGTGCGACGAACCAGACCGCGCTGACCGTCATCGCGCCGAGCGCGAAGGCGACCCGTGCGCCTTCCGGCTCGCGCGCGCCGGCCGTGCCGATCAGCAGGAACGTATCCAGATAGACGTGCGGATTGAGCCAGGTGAACGCGAGCGTCATCAGCACGATCGGCAGCGCGCGTTGCGCGGGCGGTGCTGCATCGGCGGATGCGCCGCTCGAAGCATCGAGCACCGCGTGTCCCGGCCGCACCGCGCGGCGCAGCGCGCTGACACCGAACCAGGCGAGATACGCGAGACCGACGTAGAGCATACCGTGCACGAAGTTCGGGTAGCGCTCCATCAGCACCGCGGCGCCGCCGACGCCCGCGCCGATCAGAATGAAATCCGACAACGTGCACAACAGCACGATCTTGCCGACGTGCGAGCGCATGATGCCCTGCCGCAGCACGAATGCGTTCTGCGCGCCGATCGTCACGATCAGCGACGCGCACAGCGCCGCGCCGTGGGAGAAAGACAACCAGTTCATAAACGGTCCGGAAAATGGAAGCACGGGGGATAGACGGGGCAAAGCAACAGCGCTAGTCTGCGGGTACACGTCTCATAAGAGAAGCTAATTTACTTAATGCAGATTAAGGAACGCTAATGCTCGACTACGCCTTGCTCGACGCGCTGGCCGCCGTGGTGCGCCACGGCTCGTTCGACCGTGCCGCGAGCGAACTCAATATCACGCCGTCTGCTGTATCGCAGCGGGTCAAGCTGCTCGAGGAGCGCGTCGGCAGCGTGCTCGTGAAGCGCGGCCAGCCGTGCGTCGCGACCACCTCGGGCGCGCTGCTGTGCCGCCATACCGAGCGCGTGCAACTGCTCGAAGCGGAGCTGAACGGCCGGCTGCCGACATTACCCGGCGCGCTCGTCGAGCCGTGGCCGGCACTGCGCGTCGCCGTCAACGACGACAGCGTCGGCACCTGGTTCATCGACGCGGTCGCGCCGTTCTGCGTCGAACGCGAGATGCTGCTCGACCTCGTGATCGACGACCAGGACTACACCGCGCAGCGCATTCGCGACGGCAGCGTGCAGGGCGCGATCACGACGCAGGCCGAACCGGTACAGGGCTGCCGCTCGACGCGCCTCGGCCGCATGCGTTACCTCGCGGTCTGCTCGCCCGCGTTTCGCGCGCGCTATTTCGCCGACGGCGTCACGCGCGACAGCCTGCGGCGCACGCCGTGCGTCGACTTCAACCCGAAGGATCAGCTGCAAAAGCGCTTCATGCGACGCATCACGCGCGCGGAGCTCGATCCGCCGCTGCACTGGATTCCGCATGTCGCCGGTTTTCTGCGCGCGTGCGTGATGAGCCTCGGCTGGGGCATGTGCCCCGAGCGGATGATCGCCGGGCATCTGGAGCGCGGCGAACTGGTCGAGATCGCGCCGGGCAGGCATATCGACGTCGATCTGTACTGGCAGAGCTGGCGGCTGTCGATCGGCTGGCTCGACGATTTCAGCGCGATGCTCAGAAAGCGCGCGGGCGAGTTTCTGGATTGACTTCCTGATTGGATTGGAAGGTTAACTGGCAAGCCGGAACACCGATACGGCCGACCTCAAACGTGCCGCCTGTTCATCAAGTGATGACGCGGCAGCGGCGGCCTGCTCCACGAGCGCAGCGTTCTGCTGGGTGACTTCATCCATTTGCGTGACGGCTTTGCTGATCTGTTCGATGCCAGTACTTTGCTCGTCGGAGGCGGCGGAGATCTCGCCCATGATGTCCGCAACCCGGCCTATCGATTGGACGATCTCCGTCATGCGCCCACCCGCAGCCTCGACGAGCCGGCTACCGCTGCCGACCTTTTCTACCGATACCTCGATCAGCCCCTTGATATCTTTTGCTGCCGCGGCGCTGCGCTGGGCAAGCGAGCGGACCTCGGAGGCGACGACTGCGAACCCACGACCTTCTTCGCCCGCCCGGGCCGCTTCGACGGCTGCGTTGAGCGCGAGGATATTGGTCTGAAAAGCGATGCTTTCGATCACGGTGGTGATGTCAGCGATCCGCACAGACTGTTGCGAAATTTCCCGCATCGTCTCGACGACTTCATGCACGGCTGCACCGCCAAGCTCGGTCGCCTCCTTTGCGGTGGTCACGAGGCCGTTGGCCTGACGTGCATTCTCGGCATTCTGTTTTACCGTCGCCGTAATCTGTTCCATGCTGGCGGCCGTCTCCTGTATCGAGGCGGCTTGTTCCTCCGTGCGTTGCGAGAGGTCCAGGTTGCCTTGCGCGATCTCACCGGCGCCGACGACGATCGAGTTGGTCGCGGTCTGGATTTCGGCGATCGTCGCGGTCAGACGCGCCTTCATTTCGCCGAGCGCCGCGAGCAGGCTGCCCGGCGCGGCTTTTGCCGCATCGACCTCGACGTCCAGATCGCCAGTGGCGATCCGGGTCGTCAGGTGCGTCGCATGCGCCGGCTCGCCACCCAGCGTGCGCCGGACGCTGCGCAGCACGGCCCACGCGATGGTCGTAAGGATCGCGGCGATGACGAGCGTGATGGCGCCCAGCACCATCGCGAGCCGGGTGAAGGCCGCGTGAATATCGTCGTAGAAGAAGCCCGTGCCGATCCACCAATCCCAGTCCGGAATGGAGACCACGCCCTGGAGTTTCGGCTCCGCATCTGCATCGGGGCTGCGCTTGACCAGCACGTCGACGAGCGCGAAATGCGACTGCGCCATTCCGGCGCGGTAGGCTTCGCTATCGGTCAGACCGTCGGTCGTGCGGTTGCCTTTGGCTTTGGTGCCGATGAACTTCGCGTTCGGATGAACGAGGTTGATGCCGTCGGAGGTCGTAACCCAGTAGTAACTTTTCGTATTCGCGTTGAGCTCTGCCAGCGCGGTTTTTGCCTGTTGCTGAGCCTGATCCCGCGTGAGCGTTCCGCGCGCCTGCAACTCCCGGTATGAATTGACCAGATGTTCGGCCTTCGTCAGAAGAATGACGATCTCTTCACGACGGCTGTCGATCAAGGCACCACGCAGCGTTTGCAGCGCCATGGCGGCGAGCAGTGCGACGCCGAGCAGCGCGGCGACGACGAGCACCAGTAATTTCGTGGACAACTTCATGCGGGAGCCTCAGAAAATTAACTATCTGGTACATATATCGGCGCTGGCGGCTCAGTCTTGAGTGGTGTCGCACCCGTGATAACCCTCGATTTGTGTACTGATCGTGCGTGGCCGATCAGTACCGGGGGAAGGGCAAGCGGGTGGCGCGGACGCACTCGATCCGGGTTATCCAGATACCTTGGTTGTACGAAGCATCAGATCAGCGATGGCTGATAACTTGTGAGTCATGGATTGACGGCCTGTATTTAACTCGCATATGCGCATATTCAGCTTCGAATGCTGCGCTTCCATGCGGCGGGACTAACTCCCACGAACGATTTGAATACGCGGGTGAAATGGCTCTGGTCCGCAAACCCGCAACTGACTGCGACTTCGGCGAGGGAAGCCTCGGTGCGGCTGAGAAGTGCTTTCGAACGTTCGACGCGATGGCGCAACATCCAACGATGCGGCGGGTCCCCGGTGCTTGCCTTAAATGCACGAATAAAATAGCTGACTGACAGTCCGCTCTCGGAGGCAAGCGTTTTCAGCGACAGGTCGGCGTCGATCTGCGACGTCATCGCTTCCGTAGCACGCCGGAGCTGCCAGGGGGCAAGCATTCCCAGTCGCTCTTTTGGCATGCGCATACCGCCGAACCGCTGCGCGAAATAGGTGTAGGCAGCAAGCATGACGTGTTCGGCATACATCGAACTCACTTCGTGTGGCCGCTCCAGCGCAGGGAGAAGTGAACTTCCAAGGTGCCATATCGTCTCGTCCAGCAGCCCGCCTGGCCGGCAATAGAGGTGATCGATGCGCGCCACGCCGGATTCATCGGCAATCTCGTTCAGCGCGGTTTGCGGGACCGTGAACATGAGGTTGTCGAACGGGCTGATCAAATTCGCACACGGCAGTTCAAGGTGATTGACCACGCTGGTTGTTCGCGCCAGATAGGCGCCACGATGGATGCACCTGCCGTCAAGGAAAAGCTCTCTTTGCTTTTGCTCGCGCAATTGAAGCATTACCGAAAAGACGGCATCACATTGGGGCGGCGTCACAAGTCCGTGCCCGGGCGTATCCCGGCGCAAGCGCGACACCAGCAGGCGTGACGTTTTTGGGCCCTTGGTGGTCAGTTGCGACACCGAGTCCGCCTTGAATAGCTCGACGAAGTTGCGGCTGTAGCTGAGATCCGACTGCATGCCTTGCTCCTCATTGAGAAGTCCCCAATCTGGCCTGACGAATCCTGCAGCCAGTTGAACAGATCGCGATCATCTGTAACTCAATAAATCAGCGAATTTCGCCATTGAAATTTTCACGTTCCTGATGCTGGCACACGGAACGCGATGGGAAAGGGTCAAAACGCACATATTGGCCAAAAAACGCGCATATCAATCAAGACGCCCGTGCTTTGCCGATGCTCTCATGCAATCACTCGACAAACGGACGATCGCGATGAAACGAGCATTTGTGCTTCTTGTCGCCTTGATGGGGCTCAGCAAGGCGACATTGGCGGACCAGACGACCTTTCCGGGTGGATTTCGCACTGAGGAGATCGTGTCGAACGGCACGACCATTCACGTTCGCGTGGGCGGCAGTGGCCCGGCTGTTGTGTTGTTGCACGGCTACGCCGACACGGGTGACATGTGGGCGCCACTGGCGGCGGAATTGATGCGTGACCACACCGTGATCGCCCCGGATTTGCGTGGTATGGGATTGTCTGCGGTCGCTACGGAGGGCTTCACCAAGAAGAATGAAGCCGAAGATGTGGCGGGCGTGATGGATGCACTCAAGGTGCAACAAGCGGTGGTGGTCGGTCACGACATCGGCAATATGGTTGCTTTTGCATTCGCTGAAGCGCACCCAGACCGTACCAGCCGCCTCATCATGATGGATGCACCGGTTCCCGGTGTGGGCCCCTGGGACGACATCCTCAAGAGTCCGCTGCTCTGGCATTTCCGCTTTGGTGGCCCCGATATGGAGCGGCTGGTTGCGGGGCGTGAGCGTATCTACCTCGACCGGTTCTGGAATGACTTCGCAGCCGATCCGGCGCATTTTCCCGAAGCGTCGCGGCGCCATTATGCGTCTCTCTATGCCCAGCCAGGTCGCATGCACGCGGGCTTTCTGCAATTTGCCGCCTTTGACCAGGACGTGACGGACAACCGGTTATCGGTCTCGCGTGGACGTCTGCAAATGCCGGTGCTGGCCATAGGCGGTGGCCACTCGCTGGGCGGGACCATGGCTTACATCATGCGTTTCGCCGCCGACAACGTAAATCAAGTGGTGATAGCCGATTCCGGGCACTGGCTGATGGAAGAACAGCCGGAGCAAACCGTTGCCGCCATTCGCACCTTCATAGACCGACCATCGCCGCATTGCGAGTGACTGCCGAAGATGTTTTTTCACGCCAACAGGAGAGCATGATGAGTTCTTTTGCCAGGCCGCGCGACGCCGTAGACGACCATCTGATCACGCCGCAAAACTCGGCGGTCCTGATCATCGATTTTCAGCCCGTTCAGGTGTCTTCCATTGCCTCCAGGCCCAAGCGCGAACTGGTCGCCAATATCGTCGCGCTGGCCCGGATCGCGAAGCTGTATGAGCTGCCGGTGGTGCTGACGTCGGTGAATGTGAAAACCGGCCGGAACCAACCCACGATTCATCAGATCACCGACGTGCTGACAGATATCGAGCCGTTCGATCGCACCTCGATCAATGCGTGGGAAGACGAGGATTTCAACCGGGCGGTCAAGGCCACGCAACGCAAGAAGCTCATCATGGCCGCCCTCTGGACAGAGGTGTGCCTGGTGCAACCCGCACTCGACGCAATGCACGAAGGCTTTGAGGTCTATCCTGTTGTCGATTGTGTTGGAGGAACCTCGCTCGAGGCGCATCAGGCGGGCCTGCAAAGAGTGATTCAGGCGGGCGGCAAGCCGACGTCGTGGGTTCAACTCATCTGCGAATTGCAGCGCGACTGGAATCGCGAGAAATCGGTCCCTGGCTTCGCCGATATCCTCTTCGCAGTCGAAGGCCACTGACATGATCCGGGCGAAGGAATCCAGTTGTTCAAGACTGGATCACGTCATCTCTACTTCGTCCACGGAAAAGGAAACCACGCATGGACCTCCATCTGAAAGGAAAACTCGCGCTGGTCAGCGGAAGCACGGCCGGTATCGGCCTGGCTATCGCCAGCACATTGACGCAGGAGGGAGCTCGTGTAGTCGTCAACGGCCGCTCCCAGTCATCTGTGAATGACGTAGTTATGCAGCTGAAAGCGGATACCGGCGGCGATGTGTATGGATTTGCGGGCGATCTGAGTACGGCCGCCGCAGCTGAAGAGCTCGTGCGACGCTATCCGGGCGTCGAAATTCTGGTCAATAACCTCGGCATCTTCGAGCCCAAGCCGTTTGAGGAGATCCCTGACGCGGACTGGCAGCGTTTCTTCGACGTCAACGTCCTGAGTGGAGTACGCCTTGCTCGCCTGTATCTCCCTGCGATGAGGCAGGCAAACTGGGGGCGCATTATTTTCATTTCGAGCGAAAGCGGGGCGCAGATTCCAGCCGAAATGATCCACTATGGGATGACGAAAACCGCGCAGCTCGCGGTCTCGCGCGGGCTAGCCGAAGCCGTTGCCGGCACGGGAATTACGGTTAATAGCGTCCTGCCGGGGCCGACGAAATCGCGAGGGGTTGGCGAATTCGTAGAGACCCTTGCTAAGGCCGACGGCAAATCGTTTGAAGCGTTCGAAAAGGAATTCTTCGAGAAAGTACGTCCCACATCGCTCATCAAGCGATTTGGTTCGCCGCAGGAAATTGCGTCCCTTGTGGCCTATATCGCCAGTCCGCTTTCGTCGGCCACGACGGGAGCTGCGTTGCGAGCCGATGGGGGCGTTATAAAAAGCGCCTTCTAGACCCCGACGGGCATTGGGATGGCTTCTGCAAAGTTGCCTCGCTCAATGTTCCAGCGCGATCGGCTGAAGCGCTCCTTTTGTGACGCGCGTGACAATCGTGGGGCGGGTTGGCCTGCATTGTCGCGGCGGTATGGTCTCTTATAGCCCATTGGATGTCCCAGGAAGTCAAATGGCCGGCTCGGGTGGAATGCCCGATTTGACCGTGCTGCGTGAATAAGCGAATGCCCGTTGTACCCTGGAAGCTGCCCTGGATGCGCGGCGAACCGCAGGGCAGAACTGGGTCGACTTATGCCTTTTCCATGAATTACAGGCCCACGACGGCCGTCGCGTCCGGTCGTGGGACGCAGTGCTGCCACCAGGGGCCAATTGATCGCCTCCCGCGAGCCTGCGCTTTCACTCCGACCGTCCGGGATCATCCCGAATACGTTTTCTGCCACCGTCCGTGTTGCCCACGGGGAACGGGTTGGCGGCCATTCTCCGCCCCGCTGAGCGTCCCGGTCCATCAATCCCCATCTTTGGCACGGCGTCGGCGCCTCCATGTCGCTATTGCGCATGATCGTGCGCAATCTATGCAAAATGCAGCGTCGTGCGCAAGATAGTGCTCAAAATCAGCGCAGATTCGGGTCGACAGCTCGCCCGCAGAAATGAGCATTATGGTGCGCAAAATTGCTGATTTGAACTATAATGAGCAGCATGATGCGCAAAAAGACTTCTCCTTCTCCGATCACCAACGTTGAGCGTCTCGCGGCCAGCCTGCGGGCTACCCGGCGTGAGCGTAAGGTGACCCAGCAGGCGCTCGCCGAGCGCGCGGGCATCGCGCGCCGCACGATCACCAATGCCGAAGGCGCCGAGAACGTGGGCATCCAGGAGTGGTGCCGCCTCGTTAGCGCGCTTGGCTATGAGCTGGTTCTGCGCCCGCGCGACACCGTGGTGCTGGACGAGCTCGACATCATCTTCAAGGACGATGACTGATGAGCGACGGCAAGACATTGGACATCGAGCGGCTGTTTGGGAAGATCCGCACCCTTGAGGTGCACACGCCCCAAGGGACGAGCGGCCTGCTGGCCAAGGAGAGCCGCTACTCCTTCAATTACGGACAGGTGTCCGACGCCGCGGCGGTGTCGCTGACAATGCCGGTGCGCCGGGAAAGCTATGCCAGAGGCGACCTGATGGGTGTCTTCGCGATGAACCGCCCCGAAGGTTATCTGCGGCACATCATTGAGGACCGGCTTGCACGCCTGGGCACGCCAAGCGACCTGTTCCTGCTCTTCCTTGCTGGTCGTAACCAGATTGGGCGGCTGACGTACTCCGTGCCGGGGGAGCGCGTGCCGGAGCACGACGGCGAACACCTCGAGGAGCTCCTGTCCTCCCCATCCGGCAAACTCTTTGCGCGCCTCGTCGACCAGTATGCGCTCGGCTCTGGTATTTCGGGTGTCCAGCCCAAAACCGTGGTGCCGATCGTGCAAGAAGGCCCGCGCGCGCTCGACGAGCACGCCGCGCTGCCCCTCAATTCGGTAATCGTGAAGGCTGAGGGCGACGACTTTCCGGGCATCGCGCGCAACGAGTTCTTCTGCATGTCCGTCGCACAGGAGGCGGGGCTGGAGGTTCCCCAGTTCTGGCTTTCCGATGATGGCAAGCTCTTTGTGATGGCGCGCTTTGACCGGCACCCGGACGGCTCACCGTTGGGCTTCGAGGACATGGGCGTGCTCACCGGCAAGTCGAAGTACGAGGGCAGCTACGAGATGATTGCGAAGGCCGTCGACATCTTCACGGGCTCTGACTATCAGCAGAGTGTTCGCCTCTTTGAGCGGGTCGCCTTGTCGTGTCTATTGCGCGATGGCGATGCGCACATGAAGAATATCGGCATCCTCTACGAGGACCCGACCGGGCCGCGCCGCCTCGCGCCCGTGTTCGACGTCGTCTGTACCGACATCTATCCGGAGCTCGACGGCAAGTTGGCGCTCAAGCTCAATAAGTCCACGGTGTTTCCCATCCCTCAGGTCCTCGTGGAGTACGGCCGCCGCCTGGGTTTGCGCGATGACGAATGCAAGTCCGCCATGGACCGTCTGCGCAATGCATACGAGCGCGTCGCCGTCCGGTTTGAAAGCGACCCGCGCTTCGTGGAGGATGGGCTTCTCGCGAGCATCCGGCGGGTTATCGAGCGCGTCGGCGTTCAGCCGGTCGTGAGGCCCAGGGTCAAATAACACGACCTGTAGCGATGCCGTTGCTCGACGCCAGCGCTTATCGATTGCACCGCGGCGTTAAAAGCGAACGCCGCGCGTCCCCCATACGACTCACCTTGCCGCCGACTTTCCGCGACCGGTCACGGCCGCTCCATCCCCTTTGCCGTTGCTGGCCGCCGCCGCGTCGCGCGTCTCGGGCATCGCCGCCCACACCAGCAGCACCGCGAGCGCACCGGCCGCCGCGAGACAGAAGAAGCTCACGGCATTGCCGAAATGATCGGCGACGAAGCCCGCCGCCGTCGTGCTCAGCGTCGCGCCGATGCCGGCCGCGAGCCCGAACAGGCCGATACACAGGTTGTAGCGGCCCTTGTCGCCGGCGACGTCGGCCGCGATCAGCGGTAGCATCACACCGAACACCGCGGCGCTCAAACCGTCGAGCATCTGCACCGGCACGAGCAGATAAGGACTGCTGATGCCCGCGAACAGCAGCGCGCGGATCGGCAGTGCCGAGAAGCCGAGCAGCAGGATCGGCCGGCGGCCCCAGCGTTCGGCCGAGCGTCCGACCCACGGCGACATGATCGCCACGATCGCCTGCGGCACGATGATGCACGCCGCGATCACGAGCTGCACGTTGTCACCCATGCCGGCCGTCACTTCGCCGGCGGCAAGGTTCAGCATCGCCGCGTTCGACAGATGGAACAGCACGATGCACGCGGCGAACAGCAGCATGCGCCGGTCGCGCAGCAGCGCGCGCAGGCTTTCGCGCCGTTCGAGTTGCTCGGGGCTGGGCGCCGCTTGCGGCAGCTCGATCGTGTCGGTGCGCTGGATCATCGCGAGCGCGATCAGCGCGGGAACCGCGAGGCCCGCGGTCAGAAAGAACACCGCGCGCGGCGTGTAGTACTCGCCGAACAGGCCCATCAGACCGGCCGCCACCGCGCTGCCGATCGACGCCCAGCGCGCATTGCGCCCGAGCCGGTCGCCGAGATTCGCGCGACCCACCAGTGCGAACGAAATCGCGGCGAGCGCCGGCGTCAGCATGCAGCTCGCGAAGCCGTGGAACACCTCGGCGGCGATCACCGGCAGCACGGTCGGGCTGATCGCGAGCAGCATCGCGCTCAGGATGATCGCGCCGATCGCCCACGCGGCCGCGGCCTTCTTGTTGCGCAACGCGTCGACCGCTGCGCCGCCCGGCACCTGGCTCACCATCGCGCTGATCGTGCCGACCGACAGCACCATGCCGATCTCGCCCTGGGTCCATTTGTGCGACGCGAGGTACGACGCGATGAACGGCCCGAAGCCAGTCTGCACGTTGGCGACGAAGAAGTTGAGCCAATCGAGCGCGCGCAGACTTCGCGCCGTGACTACAGTGCGGACCGTCATCGGACCGCCCGGGCGTTGGAAACCGAAATCGCCGTCGACGCCGTCGGCGGCGCCGAGGCCGCCGGCGCGGCGCTCGCGGCGGGCGCCGCGGGTGCGGCAGGCGGCGCCGGCGAGACCGCGCGGATCGGCTTGTCGCTCGCGTAGGGCGGCGTCGCGTTGATCTGCGCGTCGCTCAGATCGATCTGCGGATGCAGCTCCTTGTCGCGCGTGACGAAGCGCAGCGCCGACCAGTTCGCGGCGATCGTGCGCCGGTCGGTGCTGACCATGCCGCTCACGTCGAGCACGATCGCCTGTGGCTGCGCGTTGGCATCGATCAGCACGTCGACCACGCGACCCACCTTCGCGCCGTTCGCGCGCTCGACGGTCGCATCGAGCAGCGCCAGTTCCAGCGCGTTCGATTTGTTCGCGCCGCTCGGCACGGCGCTCGCGCTCAGCGTGATCGGCGCGCCCTTCGCGGTCGGCGTGAAGTGGAACGTACCCCACGAGAAGTTCACCTTGCGGTCGCCGACGCCGAGGAAGCCCTGCAGATTGACGACCATCTCGCGCGGCTTGCCGGCCGCGTCGGTGGTCATGTCGATCGCTCGGCCGACCACCTTGCCGTCGGGCTTCTGCACCTGGCTGTCGAGCAGCGTGCGCGCGTCGCTGCGCTCGATCGTGCGCAGCACGATCAGCGGCGGCGGGGGCGGGGGCGGCGGCGGGGCTGGTGCGACGACGGGCGGCGGCGGTTCGACCTTGTGCGGCTTCACGACCGGTTTCTTCGGTTTCTTCTGCTGCTCGGGCCCCTCGTTCGCCTCGGTCTCGGCCGGCTCGGGCGCCGAAGCGGCGAGCGGCGCGCTCGCCGGCTCGACGGGCATCACCGTCGCCTCGACGATCGGCGCCTGCTGCGTACCCCACAGCAGCGTGCTGCAACCAGACAGCGCGGCGAGCGCGAGCAGCGCGGCCACGGCGCACAGCAAGCGCAACAGACGAAACGGATCGGGCGAATCAGGCGAATCGAGCGGACCAAATGGTCCGCGCGGTCCAGGCGGGACAATCGGCAGGCGCCGGGCGGGGCGCGGAAAACCGCCAGTCATCAGGAAAAACTCCACGGGCTGGTGCGGACGGGTGTGATGAGCCGCCGCGGTTGGATGGGGCACGGCCCAGAGTTTAACCCGCGCTGCCGCGCGGGGCCGGCTTTCGCGGGCTGTTTTGCCGGTTGTCAGGCGGCATCGCGCTGCACGCCGCGTGCCAGCAGCGTCGCCGCCGATACCGGTTCGGCGCGTTTCACGGCCAGCCGAATGGCGTAGGTGTATACGCGCGGCGCGCTCGCCCGAGCGACCGTCGCGCAAAAGTTATAAGTCGCGCGACATGTCCGGCATGCCATTCATGCGATTGGACACATAGTTGTCTTCACCTACATTCCGACTCAGAAAAGCGCTACCCACACCAACACAGCCACGAGACGAACCTGATGACGGTCGCTGTAGCGGCCGTTTCAGCATGCTGATAAAGGAGGCACTCATCATGATGGAACCCCAAGCCCTCGCGAATTCCGACGTCGCGAGCGAATCCTTCGACACCGGATCATCCCGCGGTCAGGGCTTTCTCGATCGCTACTTCGACATCTCCGCGCGCGGCAGCACACAACGTCAGGAGATCGTCGCGGGCGTGACGACCTTTCTGGCGATGGTCTATTCCGTGTTCGTCGTGCCGGGCATGTTCGGCAAGGCGGGCTTCGACACCAGCGCGGTGTTTGTCGCCGTCTGTTTGACCACCGCGTTCGGCTCGTTGCTGATGGGCGTGTGGGCGCGTCTGCCGATCGCGATCGGCTGCGCGATCTCGCTGACTGCGTTCACCGCGTTCGGCCTCGTGCTAGGCAAAGGCCTGCATCCGACGGTCGCGCTCGGCGCCGTGTTCCTGATGGGCGTCGTGTTTACCGCGATCTCCGTGACCGGCGTGCGCTCGTGGATTCTGCGCAATCTGCCGGCCGGCATCGCGCACGGCACCGGGATCGGCATCGGTCTGTTCCTGCTGCTGATCGCCGCGAACGACGTCGGGCTCGTCGTCAAGAATCCGGGCGCCGGTCTGCCGGTGTCGCTCGGGCATATCACCGCGTTGCCGGCGCTGCTGTCGGTCGCCGGACTGGCTGCGATATTCGGGCTCGTGCGGCGGCGCGTGCCGGGCTCGATCCTGATCGTGATCGTCGCGATCTCGGCGCTCGGGCTTGCGATCGATCCGGCCGTCGCGTTTCATGGCGTGTTCGCGGTGCCGTCGTTGAGCGCGCCGGGTCATGCGTCGCTGATCGGTGCGATGGACGTGCGGGGCGCGCTGTCGATGGCGGTGCTGCCGAGCGTGCTCGCGCTGGTGATGACCGCCGTATTCGACGCGACCGGCACGATCCGCGCGGTCGCGGGCCAGGCGGGGCAGCTCGACGAGAACGGCCGCATCATCAACGGCGGCCGGGCATTGACCGCCGATTCGCTGAGCTCGATCTTCTCGGGCCTGCTCGGCGGCGCGCCGGCGGCCGCGTATATCGAGTCGACGGTCGGCGTCGCGGCGGGCGCGAAGACGGGGATGGCGGCGGCGGTCGTCGGTCTGCTGTTTTTCGTCGTGATGTTCCTCTCGCCGCTCGCCGCGCTGGTGCCAACGTACGCGACCGCGCCCGCGCTGATGTACGTAGGGCTGCTGATGCTGTCGAACGTGAGCAAGCTGCATATGGACGACATGGTCGACGCGATGGCGGGGCTCGTGTGCGCGGTGTTCATCGTGCTCACCGCGAACATCGTGACCGGCATCATGCTCGGCTTCGCGACGCTCGTGATCGGGCGCGTCGTCAGCGGCGAGTATCGCAAGCTCAACGTCGGCACCGTGGCGATCGCGGTGGTGCTGGCCGGGTTTTATCTCGGCGGATGGGCGATCTGAATTTCGTCGCGGGTCCTTGACTTTGGCGTCAGCGTTTCTAAAAACCTTATGGTCAAGCCCTGCTTCAGCAGGAAAGGAGACGCAGATGGAACCCCAACATCGCATCGGCAGTCAGGAAGAGTGGCTCGCCGCGAGCCGCGCGCTGCTCGCCGAGGAAAAAGCGCATATGCGCGCCGGCGACGAACTCGCGCGCAAGCGTCGCGAATTGCCGTGGGTCAAGGTCGAGAAGCTTTATACGTTCGATACACCGGAGGGCCCTAAGACGCTCGCGGAGCTGTTCGATGGCCGCAGTCAGCTGATCGTCTATCACTTCATGATGGGCCCGGACTGGGAGGAGGGGTGCGTTGGCTGCTCGTTCCTGTCGGACCATATGAGCGGCATTCTCACGCACCTCGTCCATCACGACGTCAGCTACGTGACGGTGTCGCATGCGCCGCTCGCGAAGATCGACGCGTTCAAACGGCGCATGGGATGGAGCTTTCCGTGGGTGTCGTCGAGCGGCAGCGATTTCAATTTCGACTACCACGTGTCGTTCACGCCCGAGGATCTGGCGAGTAAAAAGGCGTTCTACAACTTCAGCGAGCAGGACGTCGGCATCGACGAGCAGCACGGTCACAGCGTGTTCTACAAGGACGAAAGCGGCGACGTGTACCACACCTACTCATGCTATGGGCGCGGCGACGAGCGCTTCCTGAACACGTACGCGCATCTGGATATCACGCCGAAAGGGCGCAACGAGCAAAGTAATCTGACCGACTGGGTCAGGCATCACGACCGCTACGACGACCACGCGCGCGGGGCTTGCCCGGCGTGCGGATCGTACACGGTGTGAAATGGTGAGGCGTGTCGAACGCGCTACAGCGCCATATCGAAGGCGGGTTTGAGAAATACCTCGATCGCCATCACGATGAGGCCCATCGCCGCGGCGGCGAGCGTCAATACGCCGTATTCGTCGTAGCGCGTGTCGTATAGGCACGCGATGACGAACAGGATCGCCAGAAAGTTGGTCAGCCAGTAGAAGTCCAGCGCGAAGGGCATCTGTCGAATCCGGGCTCAGGTGCGACGGTGCGAATCGCGCCGTCGAATCCGCGCGATTTTATCGAAATGAGCTTACGAATTTGCGACGGCCGCGCTTACACAGCTTACGGCTGGCTGCCTGGCGGCTCCATCATGTCCGCACCGCGAAGGTGTATATACAAGTCCGGGCTAAACCACGGTGGCCACGCCGACTCGGGCGTCCCAACCCCGCCACTTCCTGTCCGCGAGCCTGCCTCGGGATCTCCAGCCAAAACGACGCGGCAAATCATGGAAATCCCCAGGCACGATATCTTGAAAAATAAGTTGTATATACAAGACTCGCCAGCTAGACTTAGTTGAACTTGTATAGACAGGACGACAACCATGATTCTGAAGCCCGGCTACCTGACCCTCCCGCAATTGCGCCAGATCGCGCGTGAACAGGTCACCCTTCAACTCGATCCCGCCAGCCACGCGGCCATCGACGCGTGCGCGCAGGCCGTCGCCGACATCACCGCCAGGGGCGAGCCGGCCTACGGCATCAATACCGGCTTCGGCCGCCTCGCCAGCACGCACATCCCGCGCGATCAGCTCGAACTGCTGCAGCGCAATCTGGTGCTGTCGCACGCGGTCGGCGTCGGCGAGCCGATGTCGCGCCCGGTCGTGCGTCTCCTGATGGCGCTGAAGCTGTCGAGCCTCGGCCGCGGCCACTCGGGCATCCGCCGCGAAGTGATGGAAGCGCTGATCGCAATGTTCAACGCCGACGTGCTGCCCGTGATTCCAGTCAAGGGCTCGGTCGGCGCATCGGGGGATCTCGCGCCGCTCGCGCATATGTCGGCGATCCTGCTCGGCGTCGGCGAAGTGTTCGCGAAGGGCGAGCGCATGCCGGCCACCGAAGGCCTTGCGCTCGTCGGCCTGAAGCCGCTCACGCTGCAGGCGAAGGAAGGTCTGGCGCTGCTGAACGGCACGCAGGCGTCGGCCGCGCTCGCGCTCTACAACATGTTCGCAATCGAAGACCTCTATCGCACGGCGCTCGTCGCCGGCGCGCTGTCGGTCGATGCGGCGATGGGTTCGGTCAAGCCGTTCGACGCGCGCATCCATGAACTGCGCGGCCATCAAGGCCAGATCGACGCGGCGGCGGCTTATCGCTCGCTGCTGCAAGGCTCGGCGATCAACGTGTCGCACGCCGACTGCGACAAGGTGCAGGACCCGTACAGCCTGCGCTGCCAGCCGCAGGTGATGGGCGCCTGTCTCGACCAGATGCGTCAGGCCGCCCAAACGCTGCTGGTGGAAGCGAACGCGGTCTCCGACAATCCGCTGATTTTCCCGGACACCGGCGAAGTGCTGTCGGGCGGCAACTTCCACGCCGAGCCGGTCGCGTTCGCGGCCGACAACCTCGCGCTCGCCGCTGCGGAAATCGGCGCGCTCGCGGAACGCCGCATCGCGCTGCTGATCGACGCGACGCTGTCGGGCCTGCCGCCGTTCCTCGTCAGGGATGGCGGCGTGAACTCCGGCTTCATGATCGCGCACGTGACGGCGGCCGCGCTCGCGTCGGAGAACAAGACGCTCGCGCATCCGGCCTCGGTCGATTCGCTGCCCACTTCGGCGAACCAGGAGGATCACGTGTCGATGGCGACGTTCGCCGCGCGCAAGCTCGGCGATATCGCCGAGAACACCGCGAACATCCTCTCGATCGAACTGCTCGCCGCCGCCCAGGGCGTCGATCTGCGCGCGCCGCACAAGACCAGCCCGAGCCTGCAGAAAGTGATGGACCTCGTGCGCAAGGACGTGCCGCACTACGAGCTCGATCACTACTTCGCGCCGGACATTGCGGCCGTCACGAAGCTCGTGCAGGCCGGCTCGGTCGCGAAGCTGAGCCCGTTCTCGTTCGCCTCGGAACAATGAGTCGTCGGGAACGCGGATCACACCCATGAACGCACCGGCATATCAGGGCATCAAGGACTTCATCCTCGCGCGCATTCATGCGGGGGAGTGGGCCGAAGGCGACCAGGTCCCCTCCGAAAACGAGCTTGCGCGCGAGTTCAACGTCGCGCGCATGACGGTCAACCGCGCGTTGCGCGAGCTGACCTCGGAACAGGTGCTCACACGCGTACAGGGCTCGGGCACCTTCGTCGCCCGTCCCAAGTACGAATCGACGCTGGTCGCGATCCGCAGCATCTCCGATGAAATCGTCGCGCGCGGTCATCGCTATCTGGCCAGGGTGCTGAACATCGGCGCGAGCATCGCCGATGCGACGCTCGCCGAAGAGATGCAGGTGAGCGCGGGCAGCCCCGTATTTCATTCGCGCCTGCTGCATTACGAAAACGACGAGCCCGTGCAGCTCGAGGAACGTTGGGTCAATCCGGCCGTCGCGCCCGAATACGCGTTGCAGGATTTCACGGTCACGACGCCGAACCAGTACCTCGTGCGCGTCGCACCGTTGCAGCGCGTCGAGTACCGCATCGAGGCGCTTGAGGCCGACGAGATCACGCGCGAACTGCTGAGGATGAGTGAACGCGAGCCGTGTCTCGTGCTGCACCGGCGCACGTGGTCGCAAGGCCAGGTGGCCTCGATCGCGAATCTTTGGCATCCGGGCACCCGTTACCGCTTCACTGGGCATTTCTGAATTCGTTTTTCGTCTTCATTGAATCTTTATCGAACCTCTTTACGCATCCCGAGGGACACCATGAACAATCCGAAACCTGTCGATCCGCGTCTTGATCCGAGTCGTACGATCCGCGCACCGCACGGCGCGGACAAGACCTGCAAGACCTGGATCGCTGAAGCCGCGTACCGGATGATCCAGAACAATCTGGACCCCGAAGTGGCCGAGCACCCGCACGCGCTAGTCGTGTACGGCGGCATTGGCCGCGCGGCGCGCAACTGGGATTGCTTCGACCAGATCCTCGCGTCGCTGAAGGACCTGAACGAAGACGAAACGCTGCTGATTCAATCGGGCAAGCCGGTCGGCGTGTTCCGCACGCACGCGGACGCGCCGCGCGTGCTGCTCGCGAACTCGAACCTCGTGCCGCACTGGGCGACGTGGGAACACTTCCATGAACTCGATCGCAAGGGCCTGATGATGTACGGCCAGATGACCGCGGGCAGCTGGATCTACATCGGCAGCCAGGGCATCGTGCAAGGCACCTACGAGACCTTCTTCGCGGTCGCGAACCAGCACTTCAACGGCGACCCGCAAGGCCGCTGGATCCTGACCGGCGGTCTCGGCGGCATGGGCGGCGCACAGCCGCTCGCGGCGACGATGGCCGGCTTCTCGATGATCGCGGTCGAATGCGACGAGACGCGCATCGACTTCCGTCTGAAGACGCGCTACGTCGACAGGAAAGCGAAGACGCTCGATGAAGCGCTTGCCATGATCGAAGAAGCGAAGCACAGCGGCAAGCCGGTGTCGGTCGGTCTGCTCGGCAATGCCGCCGACGTGTTCGCCGAGTGCGTCGCGCGCGGCATCACGCCGGACTGCGTGACCGACCAGACGAGCGCGCACGATCCGATTCACGGCTACCTGCCGCAAGGCTGGACGGTCGAGGACTGGCGCGAGCGTATGAAGACCGCACCGGAAAGCATCGTCACGCCGGCCAAACAGTCGATGGCGAGACAGGTCCAGGCGATGCTGACGCTGCAGGAACGCGGCGCGGCGACGCTCGACTACGGCAACAACATCCGTCAGATGGCGCTCGAAATGGGCGTGGAAAATGCGTTCGATTTCCCGGGCTTCGTGCCGGCGTACATCCGTCCGCTGTTCTGCGAAGGCAAGGGCCCGTTCCGCTGGGTCGCGCTGTCGGGCGATCCTGAGGACATCTACAAGACCGATGCGAAGGTCAAGGAACTGATTCCCGACGATCCGCATCTGCATAACTGGCTCGACATGGCGCGCGAGCGCATCGCGTTCCAGGGTCTGCCGGCGCGGATCTGCTGGGTCGGCGTGAAGGATCGTTATCGCCTCGGCCAGGCGTTCAACGAAATGGTCAAAAACGGCGAGCTGAAGGCACCGATCGTGATCGGCCGCGACCACCTCGACACCGGTTCGGTCGCGAGCCCGAACCGCGAAACCGAATCGATGAAGGATGGCTCGGATGCGGTCAGCGACTGGCCGCTGCTCAACGCGCTGCTGAACACGGCAGGCGGAGCTTCGTGGGTGTCGCTGCATCACGGCGGTGGCGTCGGCATGGGCTTCTCGCAGCACGCGGGCGTCGTGATCGTCGCGGACGGCACGGACGCTGCGCACCAGCGACTCGGCCGCGTACTGCTGAACGACCCGGCGACCGGCGTGATGCGTCACGCGGACGCGGGCTATGAACTCGCGCAGCAAACGGCGCGCGAGGCCGGCCTCAACCTGCCGATGCTGGGCCGCTGATCGTGCGCGTTGCCAACGACGCGGGCGGCATGGCAAGCGTCACGCTGATTCGCGGCGCCGACCTCGTGGCGACGCCGTGGAAAAACGGCGGCGGGCTCACGCGCGAGGTGGCCGCGTTTCCGCCGCCGAGCGGCGGGCAGGGCGCGGCGGGCAGCGACTTCCTGTGGCGCGTGAGCGTCGCCGATGTCGCGCAGGCCGGGCCGTTCTCGCGCTTCGACGGCGTCGACCGGACGCTCGTGTTGCTCTCAGGCGCGGGTATGCTGCTCGATGAGATCGGCGACACGGGCGTGGTCGCGACGCATGCGTTGCGGCAGCCGCTCGATATCGCGCGCTTTAGCGGCGAGACCCGCATCGACGCGCGGCTTGTCGCCGGCGCGACGCGCGACTTCAACCTGATGGTTCGGCGCGACGTGGCGCGGGGCGAGATGGACGTGTGGCGCACCGGCGACGAGCGGGATGCGCCGCGCGCACTCGACGGCGACGTGGTGCTGCTGTTTTGCGCGAGCGGTGCGGTCACGCTCGCGCTGGCCGCTGAGCACGCGCAGGTGGTGCGGCTCGACACCGGCGACACGCTGCGCATCGACGGGCCGAACGCGCTTGCCTGCACGCTAGCGGGCGACGGCGAGGTGCTCGCCATCACGATTCACTACACGCGATGAAGCAAACTGTCTGGCATCACCTGAACCTGTGTGCGCAGGGCGATCCTCACGACACCCTTGCCGATGCCGCGATCGCGGTCGAAGACGGCCGCATCGCGTGGCTCGGCGCGGCGACCGAACTCCCCACGCAATACGCCGCATGGCCGCGCGAAGACCTGCGCGGCGCGTGGGTGACGCCGGGGCTGATCGATTGTCATACGCACCTCGTGTATGGCGGCCAGCGCGCGGACGAATTCGCACAGCGCCTCGCGGGCGTCAGCTACGAAGCAATCGCCCGACAGGGCGGCGGTATCGTGTCGACGGTGCGCGCGACGCGCGCGGCGGACGAAGCGTCGCTGTTGCGGCAAGCGGCCGCCCGGCTCGAACCGCTGCTCGCCGAAGGCGTGACGGCGATCGAAATCAAATCCGGCTACGGCCTCGACCTCGCGAGCGAGCGCAAGATGCTGCGCGTCGCGCGTCAACTCGGCGAGCGCTACCCGGTCACGGTCTATACGACGTTTCTCGGCGCGCACGCGCTGCCGCCTGAATTCGCGGGCCGCGCGGACGCGTATATCGACGAAGTCTGCAACACGATGCTGCCCGCGCTCGCGGACGAAGGTCTCGTCGACGCGGTCGACGTGTTCTGCGAGCGCATCGGTTTTTCGCTGGAGCAAAGCGAGCGTGTTTTCAACGTGGCCGCGCGCTACCAGCTGCCGGTCAAGATGCACGCCGAGCAGTTGTCGAACGGTGGCGGCACGGCACTCGCGGCGCGCCATCGCGCGCTGTCGGCGGATCATCTCGAGTTTCTCGACGAAGCCGGGGTCGCCGCGATGAAAGAAGCGGGCACCGTCGCCGTGCTGCTGCCGGGCGCGTACTACTTCATCCGCGAGACGCAGTTGCCGCCGCTCGAACTGCTGCGGCGCTACGAGGTACCGATCGCGATTTCGACCGACAGCAACCCGGGTACGTCGCCGGCGACTTCGTTGCTGTTGATGATGAACATGGCGAGCACGCTGTTTCGCATGACCGTGCCCGAGGTGCTGCAAGGGGTGACCGCGCATGCGGCGCGCGCGCTCGGCAAGAACGATCGGCACGGCACGCTGCAAGTCGGTCGCGCGGCCGATTTCGCGGTGTGGTCGGTGGATTCGCTGGCCGAGCTTGCCTACTGGATTGGCCGGCCGCTGTGCGCGCGCGTCGTGCGCGCGGGCGAAACCGTTCATACGCGGCGCGAGTCGAGTGTGACCTGAACCAGAACCTGAGAGATGACACAGTCCAATCAATCGTTGTTCGCGGCTGACGCGTATCTGCCCGAAGGCTGGCGCCGCAACGTGCTGCTCGAATGGAACGCTCACGGTACGCTGAGCGCGGTCACGCCCGATCAACCCGAAGCGCCGGCAGGTGTGCCGAAAGCGGCGGGCCCGTTGATGCCTGGCATGCCGAACCTTCACTCGCACGCGTTTCAGCGTGCGATGGCGGGGCTGACCGAATATCGCGCCAACGCCACGGATAACTTCTGGTCATGGCGTGACCTGATGTATCGCTTCGCCGCGCGCATCACGCCGGAAGGTCTCGCGAGCGTCGCGCAGTGGCTCTACATCGAAATGCTGAAGGCCGGTTATACGTCGGTGTGCGAGTTTCACTACGTGCATCACATGCAGGACGGCCGTCGCTACGCGAATCAGGCCGAGCTTGCACAACGCGTGGTGGATGCGGCATCGGCGAGCGGCATCGGCATCACGATGCTGCCGGTGCTGTATCAGTACAGCGGCTTCGGCTCTCAACCGCCGCGAGACGATCAGCGGCGTTTCATCAATACGCCGGAGAGCCTGCTCGATCTGCTCGGTACGCTGCGCGCGGCGCGCCCCGAAAGCGCCGCGCTTCGTTACGGGGTGGCGCCGCATTCATTGCGCGCGGTATCGGAGGTGTCGCTGCGCGCGTTGCTTGGCGGCATCGACGCCAGCGCGCCCGTGCATATTCATATTGCCGAACAGACCGCCGAAGTCGACGCATGCATCGAAACCGAAGGCGCGCGGCCAGTGCAATGGCTGCTCGATCGTTTCGATGTGGACGGCCGCTGGTGTCTCGTGCACGCGACCCATGTCGATCCGAACGAAACGCTCGCGCTCGCGAAGAGCGGCGCGGTCGCGGGTTTGTGTCTCACCACCGAGGCCAATCTCGGCGACGGCATTTTCCCCGCGCACGACTATCTCGACGCGCACGGCCGCATTGGCGTCGGCTCGGACAGCCATATCGGTGTCGACTGGCGTGCCGAGTTGCGGCTGCTCGAATACGGCCAGCGTCTGACGCGCCGGCAGCGCAATGTGCTGGCGTCGGCGCAAGCCACGCATGTCGCGGATCGTCTGTACGCGGCCGCGCTCGACGGCGGCGCGCGCGCGACCGGTCGCGCGGTCGGTGCGTTGAGGCCGGGCCATCGCGCGGACTGGCTCGTGCTCGACGCCGATCATTCGAGCATCGCCGGGCACGCGACGCAGGCGTGGCTGTCGGGCGTCGTATTCTGCGAGCACGGCGACACGCCGATCCGCGACGTCTATGCGGGCGGCGTCAAGGTCGTCGACGATCGCAGGCATCGCGACGAAGAGGGCGCGTATGCGCGCTATCGCGCGGCGCTCGCGGAACTGCTCAAATAACGGCCATGACCCGCCGAACCGATTCTCCGATCCCACTGATTGCCGACTGACATGACTGCTTCGAACCTCACGCCGGTTTTCTCGCTGCATCAGGGAAGCTTGCCGCTTCTGATCTCGATTCCGCACCTGGGCACGCAAATCCCCGCCGACATCGCCGCGACGATGACGCCGGTCGCGCAACGCACCGACGATTGCGACTGGCATCTCGATCGCCTGTATGCGTTCGCGAAACGCCTCGGCGCGTCGATCCTGGCACCGACTTACGCGCGCTACGTGATCGACCTGAACCGCCCGCCCGACGGTGCCAACCTGTACCCGGGACAGGACACGACGGGTCTGCTGCCGGTCGATACGTTCGACAAGGAGCCGCTCTATCTCGACGGCCATCTGCCCGACGACGCCGAAATCGCGCGCCGTCGCGACCTCTACTGGAAGCCGTATCACGACGCGCTCACCGGCGAGCTCGCGGCGCTGAAGGCGAAGCACGGCAAGGTGCTGCTGTGGGAAGCGCATTCGATCCGCTCGCGCGTGCCGCGGTTTTTCGACGGACGTCTGCCGGATTTCAACTTCGGCACCTCGAACGGGGCGAGCGCGGCGCCCGGCATGGCCGACGAACTTGCCGCGCTGGTCGAGCGCCACGGCGGCTATACGGCGGTCGCGAATGGCCGCTTCAAGGGCGGCTATATCACGCGGCAGTATGGGCAGCCCGCGCAGGGCGTGCATGCGGTGCAACTCGAACTGTCGCAGATCACCTACATGGAAGAGCAACTGCCTTATGCGTACGATGAAAATCTCGCCGCGAAGGTCACGCCGCTGCTCGAAGCACTGCTGACGACGGCTCTCGCGCGCGTCGAAGCGAAGGTGTAACAGCATGTGTCCGTGATTGCATGCTGGCGCGATCATATGGAATGGTTTGAGCGTCAGGCGCGCGCGGCGTATCGTGCGCCGGCTGTTTCACGACGCGGCGCGCCATGAAAAAAAGCCCCGCGAAAACGGGGCTTTTTGATGTGCACCGCGCCCATTGGACGCGGTTTCACCGCCATTAGTGGCAGCGCTTTTCCCAATGATGATGAACGCGCACCTTGTGGCACTCGTGATGGTGCTCACCAGCTTGAGCGGGAGCGATCGCGCTCAGGGTTGCGACGGCTGCGGCAATGGCGAGAACGATTTTCTTCATTACAAAACCCTTAAGTCAATGTTGTGGAGCAACCAATGCAGCACCACGCGTGCCGCAAGGGCGCGTAAGCATGCCATATCGTGCGGCCAAGGGTAGGAACGGCGCGCGAATACGTGTGTCAATGCAACATGCAGTGTGTCGTACGCCCTGTTTTAACGCACTTTGCGCTGAAATGGCCGGTGCGGACGGTCTGCCTCGTGTAACTTCGTCAGCAGTGCCATACGGCACTGCCGGCCGGCACAGTGGCATTGCACGCAACACCGGGAGGCGACTACTCTTTCAAAACGATGACATGCGCGACGCGGTCATCGATTCATCAGGCAAAAAGATGGAAGACCCAGCGATGGAAGATTCCGACGAATTGCTGCTGCCAGTCTGGCGCGCGAACCTGGTGTTGCTGACCAGCGAGGTCGGCGCCGCGACCCGGCTCGCGCGCATGATGACGTTTTCCGCGAGCTATCTGAAGCTGATGCTGTCCGGGCAGCGCGAGTTCAGCGAGGAATTCGTGCGCGGCGTCGAGGCCGTTACCGGCTTGCCGGGCGGGTGGATGAACGTGCTGCACACCGGTCACGACATCCCGCCGAATGCGCGCGAGGCGATCGACAACGAGCAGCCGCTCGCGCGCTTTCGCGGCACCGCGCATCCGGTGCGCAAGAAGACGGTGCTGCGGCCCGAGCCGATTTTTTTGCAACCGCAGCCCGCGCGGCGCATCGAGGAACAACCGCTCGATGTCGAAGCGCACCGCCGTCATGCGCATTTTCGCAAGGTGCGCAATCTCGCGACGCAGGAAGTGCGGCGCTTCGAGCAGCATCTGCTGCATGCGCCGGTGGAACTCGCGTCGATGCGCGCGAAGGTCGAGGAGGTGATGGCCGCGGCCGAGCTCGACGACCGCATTCAGGCCGATCTCGCGGGCCGGCTCGAACAGATCGACAAGCATCGGCACATGCTGCTCAGGCACGTGGAGAAACTGCAGGCGCTGCTGAGCCAGCTCGACGACAGCGAGTGAGGGCGCCGTGCTACAACAACGACACGAACCTGGCCGAGGTCGATCTTGGGGAACATTGTCGTCACGTTGGCGCGCACGTCGATCGTAGGGAGCGGGCTCGTGCGACGCGCGCGCTGCGCCGCGTTGCTTGCCGCGCTATGCGCCGCAAGCGCCATCGCCTTTCCCCTTTGCTGCGCCGCCGACGAGCGCGCCCCTTCGACGATCGAGCGCGACGTCCACCTGTTCGTGATCCAGAAAGACGGTTCGATCGAAGAACACGACGACACCGTGATGCGCGCGGACACGGCCAGCGGCATCGACGATATCGCGCAACGCTACGTGTGGTTCAACAAGGATATCGAGCAGGTGCAACTGCTGGCCGCCGAAACCATCGACCCCGACGGCACCACGCATGCCGTCGGCCCCGAGGCGATCCGCGACGTAGATGAGCCGCGCTCGGCCGGCGCGCCGAGCTTCGAGGACGGCGTGCTGCGCACCGTGATCTTCCCCAGCGTTCAGACCGGCTCGCGCGTGCATCTCGCGTTTCGCAAGACGCGCGCGAAGGCGCTGCAGGCGGGCACCTTCGCGTATCTGGTCGAACCGTCGCTCGATCCGGTCGACGAGCAGCGTCTGATCTTCGATCTGCCCGCCGACGTGCCGCTCTATGCGGACGCGCGCGGCTACGTCGCGCTGCCGCCCGTTACCGGGAACGGCCGCACCCGCTACGAGTTCGACTATCAGCACGGCCCGTATGCGCGGCTCGAAGCGGGCGCGGTCGGCTATGCGAACTGGGGCGACCGCCTGATGGTCTCGACGGTGCCGGACTTCGCGAGCTTCGCCGCGCGCTATCGCGGTCCCGCCGACAACGACGCGACCCGCGACGATCCCGCGATCGTCGCGCTGGCGCGGCAACTGACGGCAGGTCTCACCGATCCTCGCGACAAAGCCCGCGCGCTCTACGACTGGATGCGGCTGAACATCCGCTACGTCGCGCTGTTTCTCGGCGAGACGGCGGCGATTCCGCACAAGGCTGCCGACATCCTGCGCAACCGCTATGGCGACTGCAAGGACCACGTCGCGCTATACGGCGCGCTGCTCGCGGCGGCCGGTATTCGCAGCGAACCCGTGCTGCTCAATCTCGGCCCGTACTACACGCTGCCCGAGGTGCCCGGCTACGGCGCGAGCGCGATCAATCACGCGATCATCTGGATTCCTGAACTGGCGCAATTCGCGGACACGTCGGCGGGCGGCACCGAGTTCGGCTATCTGCCGGGCAGCGTGATGGACCGGCCGGTGCTGCTCGTCGACGACGGCGTGCTCGCCAGCACGCCGGCCACGCAACGGCGCGAACGCAACGCGCGCGTGCAGATCGACATCGACGAGAACGGCACCGCGCACTACGCGTACCGCGTCGAGGATGCGGGCTTTCCGGCGGAGCTGGAGCGCAACAGGTTCCGGCGCTCGACGCGCCAGGGCGCGCAGCAGCTTGCCGCGAGCCGTCTGCTGCAAACGGGCCTGCACGGCACCGCGCAGCTACAGACCGAAGACGTCACGGCGACCACCGGACCGTTCGCCGCCTCGATGGAGGGCAGCGTGCCGCACCTGATCTGGCCGGATGGCACGACCGCGGTGCCGGCGCTGACGAGCCTCGCCGGCGGCATGAACTCGCAGGTCGAGGCGTGGCTGGCGGAGCCCGTCAGAACGCAGCCGTGGACCTGCATCGGCGGGGAGTTCGATGAAACCCTGGAAATGAACTTGCCGCGCTTTGCGCGCGTGACGGACCTGCCTGCCGACAGCATGGTTGAGGACCCGCTGCTCTCGTTTGCGTCGCGCTACGTCTTCGATCCGCAGACACGCACCTTGCAGGTCAGCCGGCACCTGCGCGCCGCGTTCGGGCATCAGATGTGTACCGCAAACGAATTCGCGGTGATTCACGACGACCTCGTGCGCATCGAGCGCGATCTGGATGCCGAGGTGGTCGTCAGATCGGCGAGCGTGAGGTAGAAGCCGGCCCCGCATCGGCCGGAAGCCGGGCAGGGCCGCTATCTTGATCGGGCGTCGCGCTTACGTGCCGCTCTTCGTTACGATCGGCACCCACGCGCCGTTCTTCACCTGATACAGCGTCGAGGCGCCGCTCTTCAACGCGCCGGTGCTGTCGAACGAGATCTTGCCGGTCACGCCGTCGTAATCGATCGACTTCAGCACGGGACGGTACTCGTTCGGCGAGTCGGATTTCGCCTGCTGCATCGCCCTAATCGCGACCCACGCGCCGTCATAGCCGAACGGCGCGTACGACAGCACGTCCGCGCCGAAACGCTTCTTGAACTTCGCGTTGAAGTCCTTGCCGCCCGGCAGTTGCGCGAGAGGACGGCCGTATTCCCAGGCCATCGCGCCGTCGGACGCTTCGCCCGCGAGCTTGATGAAGTCCTCGTCCATCACGCCGCCGCCGCCGACCAGCTGTGCGTTCAGGCCGAGCTGCTTCATGCGCCGCGCGAAGCCCGCGGCCTGGCTGTCGAGGCCGGCGAAGAACACGAGGTCCGCATTGGCGCCCTTGAACTTGGTGATCTGCGTGCTGAAGTCGACCGCATGGTTGTCGGTGTAGTCGCGCGCGACGATCGTGCCGCCGTGCGCCTTCACGGCCTTCTCGAACTCGTCGGCCTCGCCCTGGCCGAACGCGGTTCGATCGTCGATGATCGCGATACGCTTCGCCTTCGTGACGTCGACCGCATAGACGCCCGCGTTGCCGGCGTTCTGCGCGTCGGTAGAAATCACCATGAAGGTGTTCGCGAAGCCGCGGCCCGTGATGATCGGGTTCGTCGCGGCGGGGTCGAGCACCGGAATGCCGGCCTGCTCGTAGACCTGCGAGGCCGGAATCGTCGTGCCCGAGTTGAAGTGCCCGACGACCACCGCGACGCCCGAATCGACCAGCTTCTGCGCGGCCTGCACGCCGACGCGCGGGTCGGCCTGATCGTCCTGCGAGACGATCTCGAAGTGCGCGACCTTGTCGCCGATCTTGATCTTCTGCGCGTTGGCTTCGTCGATCGCTACCCGCACGCCGTTTTCCAGATCCTTGCCGTAGCCGGCGTTGGCGCCCGTCAGCGGCGCGGCGAAACCGATCTTGACCGGCAGGTCGTCGGCGAAACTGGCGGCAGGCGCGACGGCGAACATCGCGCCCACGAGCAGGCCCAAGGGTGTCAGCGTGTTGCGAAGACTCATGGTCTCTCCTTGCATCGACGGTTGTGATGAAAGCGGCAAAACAGCAAAGCGCAGCGTGTTCGCGCGGTCAATCTGGCGGAAATATAGAAAGCCAAATTGCCGCCGTCTTGGCAATTCGTGGCGTTTTGGATGAGCATTTCGGCACAGGCCGCGACATGGGCGCGAGGTGCCCTTAAAGCGTGTGTGCGGGAGACAACCTGGCTTGCCGTGCGAAGGTTCGCGAGGGCTGCCGATTGCCGCATATGCTTAAGAAACCGGCGCGAGCGCGCCGGCCGGTGTTGCGGTGTTGCGGGGGAGGGGCGAGCCTTTCGTCTAGCGCTCGCCCTGCTGGCGCAGCAGTTCTTCACGCAGACGCAGGAGCGGCGCCTTGGTGTCTTCGTCGGCCCACGTGTCGAGATCGTCGAGCGCGCGCTGGCAGCCGTCGAGCACCACGTCGAGATCGACCGGCACGCCGTTGTTCAGTGCGAATTCGATCGTCTCGGCGAACTGCTGGCACTCGTCCTCGCCGTACGAGATGTCGAGATTGTCGGCGATGATTTCGGCGATGTTGCTGCGCGCCTTGTCATCAGCCGTCACCATGTCGACGATGCCGCGCGCAACCGCCGGCGAGTAGTAGAGCGCGATATCGAGCCATTGCGCGGGATCGAAGTCGGGCTGGTCGAACTGGTTCTCGAAGAACTCGATCGCTTCCTGTTCGTGCGCTTCGTCCGCGTCGACGCTCATGCACAACTGTTCAAAAAATTCTTCCCGCTCGCTGCGGATATGACCGTCCATCGATGCCTCGTCTGCTGAATGCCGGATGCTGAAAAATACCGTGGAGCGCGGGCGCAAGCCCGTATCCACGCGGCACGCATTATAGGACGGCGGCTGGCGCGGCGCCGGCAAGGGCGCTCATCGACGAGCGGCGTGCACTAAGCCGTCTCCGCGACCCACGCGTCGAACCACTCGCGCGGCTGCGCGATTTCGTTCTGCGTCGCCACGAGTTCGAGTTCATAGCGTCCGGCCAGCCAGGTCGCCTTCACGACCGCGTTCACGGCGGCGAGCGTGTGCTCGAAGGCAGAGCGGATCGAATCGCCGAGCAGCGTGCGCGCGACGAATACCGCGCTCGTCAGATCGCCGACGCCGACCGGCTGACGCGCGAACGGATAGAGCGGGCGCTGTCCCATCCATGCTTCGCGCTCGGTGACGACCAGCATGTTGAAGCGGTCGGCGAGACTGTTGCGATCGAGCAGATGCTTGACGAGCACGAGCTTCGGTCCGCGCGCGATCACCTCGCGGCACGCGGCCACCGCTTCCTCGAGCGTCTCGATCTCGCGGCCGACGAGGCGCTGCAATTCGATGTGATTCGGCGCGATCGCGTCGGCGACCCGCGGCATCTCGCGCACCAGGAATTCCTGGATGCCGGGCTCGACCTTGCAGCCGCCCGCGGCGCCCATCACCGGATCGCAGAAGTACCAGGCGCGCGGATTGGCGCCCTTCACCGCCCTGACGATTTCGATCACCGCCTGCGCCTGTTCGGTCGTGCCGAGATAGCCGGAGAGCACCGCGTCGCAGCGCGGCAGCATGCCGATCGCGCCGATGCCCTCGACGAGTTCTTCCATCTGCGAGGCGTCGATCGCGCTGCCGCTCCAGTGCCCGTATTGCGTGTGATTCGAGAACTGCACGGTGTTGAGCGGCCACACGTTGATGCCCAGCCGGCGCATCGGAAACTCGGCCGCGCTGTTGCCGGCGTGACCGAACACGACATGGGACTGAATGCTCAGAACGTTTTTCGTCATGGTAAGGCTCGCGCGACCGGTCCAGCGCGATCAACAAAGCGGGAAGAGAGGGCTCGCACGGGCGGGACGATGGCCCGGGCGCCGTGCGACAGACATGCCTGATACAGATGGTGCAGGAAAAACGCACAAACTGCATCGCCGGCAAGTCAGCCAACAATACAGGAGATTGACCGCCGCGAGTTGATCCGGCCCCGTGTTGTTGCGCCGAACCATCAAATGCGTGCGGAGATTAACGAAACCTGACAGTTTCGCGCGCAGCCGATGCTTCAGACCAGCTCGCGATACAAGGCCAGATAGCGTTCGGCCGACGCGCCCCAGCCGAAGTCCTCGTGCATCGCGCGCCGCTGCGTGGCCTTCCATTCGGTGTGGCGCCCGTAGAGCGCGAAGGCGCGCCGGATCGCCGCGGCGAGTCCCTTCGGATCGAAGCGTTCGAACACGAAGCCGGTCGCGAGATCGTCGGCCAGGTTTTCGAGCGATGCGTCGGCGACCGTATCCGCGAGACCGCCGACGCAGTGCACGAGCGGCAGCGACCCGTAGGCGAGCGCATAGAGCTGCGTGAGCCCGCACGGCTCGAAGCGCGACGGCACCGCAACCACGTCGCTGCCGGCGATGATCGTGTGCGCGAGCGCTTCGTCGAAGCCGAGCTCGACCGCGACCGATTCCGGATGCGCCTGCGCGACCATCCTGAGGCCGGTCTCGAGCGCCGGATCGCCGGTGCCGAACACGACCAGCTGGCCGCCGCGTTTGATGATCTCGGGCACCGCGCCGAGCAGCAGATCGAGGCCCTTCTGTTCGGTGAGCCGGCTGACGACGCCGAACAGCAGCGCGTCGCTTTTCTGCGCGAGGCCGAAGCGCTTTTGCAGCGCTTCCTTGCAGGCGAGCTTGCCGGCCAGCCGTGAGGCGCTGTAGTGCGTTGCGAGCAGCGGGTCGCTGGCGGGATTCCACACCGTATAGTCGACACCGTTGAGTATCCCGCTCAGATCGTGCGCGCGATGGCGCAGCAGCCCATCGAGCCCGCCGCCGTGCGCGAGCGTCTGGATTTCGCGCGCATAGTTCGGGCTGACGGTCGTGATGCGGTCGCTGTAGTAGAGCCCGGCCTTCAGGAACGACAGCTGTCCATAGAATTCGACACCGCGCATGTTGAAGAAATCGTGCGGCAGGCCAAGCACGCCGAACTGATGCGCGGGAAAAATCCCCTGGTACGCGAGGTTGTGGATCGTGAACACGCTGCGCGCCGGCGCGCGGCCGTGCTCGCGTTCGGCGGCCTTCAGATAGGCGGGCGCGAGCCCCGCGTGCCAGTCGTGCGCATGGACGATCTGCGGCGACCATGTGGGGTCCAGCTGCTGCGCGAGTTGCGCGGCGACCCAGCCGAGCAGCGCGAAACGCTGCGCGTTGTCGCCGTACGGCACGTGCGCATCGTTCAGATACGGGTTGCCGGGCCGGTCGTACAGCGACGCGGCGCGGATCACATAGACGGTGAGGCCGTTCGTCGGCAGCGTGCCGCGCTCGAGCGTCACGTTCGGCGTGCCGAAACGGCTTCCCGGTTGCGCGACCGTTTGCAGATCGCCGAGGCCGGCGAGCACCGCCGGAAAACCCGGCAGCAGCACCCGCACGTCGGCGCCGAGCTCGATCAGCGCGGACGGCAGCGCGCCCGCGACGTCGGCGAGACCGCCCGTTTTGAGGAGGGGATACAGCTCGCTTGCGACGTGCAGGGCGCGAATCGTCATAGGCCGGGTCTCGGTCGGGATGGCAGGGTTGTTCTAGCTCTAGCGAAGCGTTGCCGGCGGCTCTGCGCCGCCGGCACGGACACATGGCGGGCCAGCGCTACGTCTGCGGCTTGCGCAACGCCTCCTGAGTGACCAGCACGACGCCTTCGTCGGTGCGATAGAAGCGCTCGGCGTCGCGCGCCGGGTCTTCGCCGATCACCGTGCCTTCGGGAATCGTGCAGCCACGGTCGATTACCACCTTCTGCAGGCGGCAGCTCGCACCGACCATGACCTGCGGCAACAAGACTGCCTCATTGATGTTACAGAACGAACTCACTTTCACGTTCGACGACAACACCGAGCGCGAAATCTGCGAGCCCGAGATCACGCAGCCGCCGCAGACGATCAGATTGTTGCCCGAGCCCTGCAGCCCCTTCATGTCGCGCACGAACTTCGCGGGCGGCAACTGCTCCTGGTACGTCCAGATCGGCCATGTCTCGTCGTAGAGGTCGAGCGTCGGGATCGTCGAGGCGAGGTCGAGGTTCGCCGCCCAGTACGCGTCGATAGTGCCGACGTCGCGCCAGTACGGTTCGACGCTCGGGTCCGACGATACGCACGACATGCTGAAAGGATGCGCGATCGCGACGCCTTGTGTGACGACGCGCGGCAGGATGTCCTTGCCGAAGTCGTGATCGGTCTCGAGCGCGGCGATGTTCTCTTCGAGCAGCGTGTACAGGTAGTCGGCGTTGAACACGTAGATGCCCATGCTCGCGAGCGCCGTGTCCGGGCGGCCGGGCATGGCGGGAGGGTCGGCCGGCTTCTCGACGAAGCCGGTCACGCGGCGGTTTTCGTCCACTGCCATCACGCCGAACGCGACCGCGTCCATGCGCGGCACCTCGATGCAGCCGACCGTGCAGTCGGCGCCGCTGTCCGCGTGATCGGCGATCATGCGCGTGTAGTCCATCTTGTAGATGTGGTCGCCCGCGAGCACGACCACGTACTTCGGGCGGATCGAGCGGATGATGTCGAGGTTCTGGAACACCGCGTCGGCGGTGCCGCGATACCAGTGCGCGCCTTCGACGCGCTGCTGCGCGGGCCACAGGTCGATGAACTCGCCCATCTCGCCGCGCAGGAAGCTCCAGCCGCGCTGCAAATGACGCAGCAGCGAATGCGCCTTGTACTGCGTGACCACCGCGATGCGGCGGATGCCGGAGTTCAGGCAGTTGGACAGCGCGAAGTCGATGATCCGGTATTTGCCGCCGAAGTGCACCGCCGGCTTCACGCGCTTGTTGGTGAGCGGCCCGAGCCGGGTGCCGCGGCCGCCTGCGAGGACGATCGCGAGGGTGGTGCGCTGCAAGTCGTTCAGCCGTGCCGGAGTACTCATGGTTGTCTCCTTTTGACCGGAGTCAGCGCCTCCGTGCTTGCTCCGGTCCCATGCAAGATGGTTGCTCGATTGGTATACCCCCGGATGATCTGGTCGCTGGCTCTGCGCTGATGATTCGTGCTGCCTGGCAGTCGTGCCGCGTCGCCGCTTTTTCGCGGCGTGTTTTTTGGCGGACCCGTCAGTCAGTTCTAGCACCGATTCGACGCGAGCGAATAGTGTTTATTGAGCGGGCCGCGTGGCGGACCCTCCTCGAACGATCGGCTGTTAGCGCGCAATGATCGGTGCGGCGCAGCACATAGAGCACGAGGTCACTGCCGGACGTTGCGCAATCCAATTAGCGGCAATATGCATGCCACAACGCCGCAGCCACGCGCCGTGCCCCGTCATGCGCAACCGGCGCCAGAATTCGGCGGCGCGTCGTAGAATCGTGCGCTCCGAGCGTCGTCCGTTCCCTGTTGCGTTTTTTCCAGAACCTAGCGATGAAACTTCACCGCCCATTCCTGCATGCCCTGTCGAGTGTCTGCGCGGGTGCCGTGCTGTGCGCGGCGTCCGTCGCGGTGGCCGCCACGCCGGTGAGCGAGGCGAGCCCGGTTGCCGCGAGCGCCGCGTCCGCGTCTACGCTCGCCGACCCCGGCCCGGCCTACGGTCCCGAGCTGCAGGGCTTCAACTATCCGGCACCGGTCGGACGCTTCGACTTCACGTCGCAGGGCGTGCCTTTGCAGATGGCCTACATGGACGTGAAGCCGGCGAATGCGAACGGCAGGACCGTGGTGTTGCTGCACGGCAAGAATTTCTGCGCGGCGACGTGGGACACGACGATTCGCCGGTTGAGTGACGCCGGCTATCGGGTGATCGCACCGGATCAGATCGGCTTTTGCAAATCGAGCAAGCCCGAGCATTACCAGTACAGCTTCCAGCAGCTCGCGCGCAATACGCATGCGCTGCTCGAGTCGCTCGGCGTGAGCGACGTCACGGTGGTCGGCCACTCGACGGGCGGTATGCTCGCCATCCGCTATGCGCTGATGTATCCGCACGAAACGCAGCAACTCGTGCTCGTGAACCCGATCGGACTCGAGGACTGGAAGGCGAAGGGCGTGCCGTCGCTGTCGGTCGACCAGTGGTACCAGCGGGAGCTGAAGACAACCGCCGACGGCATCCGCCGCTACGAACAGGCGACCTATTACGCGGGGCAATGGCGCGCCGATTACGAACCGTGGGTGCAGATGCTCGCGGGCATGTATCGCGGGCCGGGCAAGCAGATCGTCGCGTGGAATTCAGCGCTGCTGTACGACATGATTTACACGCAGCCCGTTTTTTATGAGCTGGGGCAGCTCGGCATGCCGACGCTGCTGCTCATCGGTCAGAAGGACATCGCCGCGATCGGCAAGGATGCGGCGCCGCCCGAGGTGCGCGCGAAGCTCGGCCATTACCCGGAGCTGGGTAGGGCGGCCGCGAAGGCGATTCCGCATGCGACGCTCGTCGAATTCCCTGAGCTCGGACACGCGCCGCAGATGCAGGACCCGGACGCGTTTCACAAGGCTCTGCTCGATGGGCTGGCGGCGGTGCCGGCGAATCGTTGAGCGTTCTAACGGCTTTCTGTCCCGTCACCGTACTCCTGCGTCGTAGTCGGTAACAACGCGACATTCACTTGCGGCATAGATTCAACATGCTCGCATTCGCACCTGAATCGTGAATAAGTTAAAAGCGATATTTTATTTTTATACCAATCGCTTTACGTACATGTTCAGGCTGCGCTACAGTCCCGACTGGAGAGCCGCCTTTACTCAATATCGCATCACCACTGCGACCAATCCGCATCCATTCGAAATCACTCTCGACGCTTACATTGGAATATGCTTTTGGCCGCACTTCGAGTGCAAACCGTGCGCCGATTGCAGCTTTAGTCGACAGATTGGCCTGGTCAAATACCTGATTATCGAAGTTCACTTCGAGATGCTCGGGGGAAGACACGACGAGCAAGCCTGTCAGATAGATATCTGACCATGATGCCTGCAAAACACGTGTTTGCGCTCCAGCCAGAAAACGCCAGGAGTTGTATTCTTCCTCCATCCCCAGTGTAGTGCCTCGCCCCAGAATATCCCGCTTCCAATAGTCCCATTCAGTACCCGCAAGGAGTAGCACTGCATCGGAAACATATCGCCCCACCTCGGTCGTCATGCGAAACTGTCTGGTTCTCGTGTCCGTAGAAAACGTTGTTCCGCTTTGAGTTTGACCGTCATAGACAAGATTGCCTCCGTAAATTTCACCGCCCAGGGTGACAAGCCAGTCTCCGCGTCGATAATTAGCCTTGAATTCAAGGCCGGGAAGGAAGCCGTGCTCCTTTACTAGCGGTTTTCCGTTGGTGTCGATTTCTTCCGTGGTTGCGTACCGAACTCCCCCTGCACCGTAAAATTCCCACTGTGCATAGGCTGATTTGCCAGTAACTAATCCGGTGATCAAAACGATAAATAAGACAAATTGCCGCATGGAGTGCAAAGAATATGTGTTTATCCGACGGAAACCAATAAAAAATGGGCGCGTAAACGCGCCCATTAATAATTACCCTTTGCTTAGATTCGGCTGTTCAAATCCGCCCAGGTAGTATTGATTGTTTGATCAATGACCCCATCGCCATTGCTATCGATATCGATTCTGACATTGGTGCTGTCAATTGCGGTAAGCGTGGCAGTGCTGTTATTTGCTGCAGTTACCGTCATCGATCCAACCGACGGGTTCGCTCCGCTAACAGCCTGGAACGCCGTGGTGGTCTTCACGGTGTAGTTGACGCTACCAAGCGCGGGCGAACTGCCGGTCAACGTAAAGTTTGCACTGGATGTGTTAGTGCTGCCACTGATTGAACCGTTAAAGCTATAGGCCGTCAGCGTACGGCTAATGACGGTTCCACCGCTCTGCGTCAGGTTCATCTGGAGTGACGATCCGCTCACAACAGCAGTGGCGTCTTGAGAATCAGTTTGGTTGTAGCCCAGTGACATATCACCGTTGGCACCGATAGTGACGCCACCGCTTTGCAATGTCAGATTGGTGTAGTTAAGGGTGAGTGTGGCACTCCATGCCGTGCTGGAACCAATCGTGCCGGAGATGTTGCTAAATCCATATGCGAGCTGGCCATTTATTACCTCGCCATTTTCCGAGCAATTAGTGGCGGTAATCGTCATACTATCGCCGTTGCTGACTATCCCCGGAGTCGCTTCGGTAACGGATACCGAAATTGTCCCTCCACTTGCACATGAAGCTGAGCTCCCAGTCGTTACACCGGCTACGAGGTTATTGACCGGCTGTACACCAAGGCCTTTATAAAGCTGCGAAAGCGAGGCTGAGATCAGGCCAGCAGTTGGGGTCTCTATCGACACACCGGCTGCCAGCGATGCTCCGGTACTGCTTTGAGTACCTAAGTCCTGCACCCCGGAATACGCATATGCCACAGCATCCTGAGCGTTAGTGGTGGTAATAACGCCTGTAGCAGCGGAATTTGAATTGGAGCTTGAATTTGACGCCGAAGTACCGCCGCCTCCGCCGCCACACGCAACCAATAAGCAAGCACTGAACAAACCAGCAAAGACGCTTTTCGTAAAGCCGACTGACATTAGTTTTATCCTTTTATTCGAAGAATATTATGGTGCTGCGGCGACCGACCAACCCCGGGCGATCCCTCACGATTCTACCAGTTTGTTTCAGAATTGTAACGGTTTGTAAGTGTTCGCATCAATCCTGGAAGAGAATCGCGCATCGCATCTCGTACTGCTCAAAGCGGTTCACGGATAGTGGCGGGTTTTACGTCTCTGGCGGGTCGATTTATCTCTTATGCATATTCACTGCAATCAGAGATTGATCAGGGTCTGCTTCGGACAGGCTGTCGTCGGCCATTTCCGACAACCGCTGGCGAACGCACGCGGACGCTCGAACTGCCGCTCAGTGTTCGCCAACTGACCTTCGACGGATCTCTCGATTTCTTCTGCATCCAACGCTACTTTCGAAGCATTAAAGCCCAACTTTCTCGGCGCTCGACCATCAGATGGCTAACCGCTTCGGCTCTTCAAAATCCGGGACGATATCGCGATCGCGCCGATCCTTGCCTTTAATCGATGCCAGCAGGGATGCAAGGACGATCAAGCCACCACCGATTGACGCAAGCACAGACACCCTTTCCCCAAGCCATACGCTCGCAAACAAGGCGCCAAAGACGGGCTCGCTGCCCATCAGCAGCGCGACGCGTGTTGGAGTGCTACGACTGACCGCGTAGTTCTGCACGAAGAATGCGAACAACGTGCAGCCCACGACCAGATAAATGACGATCATCCAAAACCGCTCGTACCCGGCGAATGCAGGCAAGGGCTGCCATTCCGATCTCGCGACGGTCAGAGCGAGCAAGGCGCAACCGAACGCCACAACGCCGGATTGCACGGCCGTCATCGCTAGTGGAGAAACGGTGTTGACCTGCATGACGCGCTTCGTTGCGCACACGTTGATCGCGCGTAACAGTGCGGCAAGCACCACCAGCCCATCGCCGGGCGTGAAATGGAATCGGCCGCCCCCGAGCAGAAAAGCGCCCAGCAGGGAAAGTCCAGCTGCCACCCATTCGACGCCGCGCGGCGTGCGTCTGAGCCATGCCCATTCGACCAGCGGCGTCATCACAACGCACAGACTGATCAGAAACGCGGCATTCGACGCGCTCGTTATCCGCACGCCGAACGTTTCAGCCAGAAAAATTCCGAACAGTACGCACCCGGCGCCGACGATCCTAACCCACTGAGAACGCGACAATCCGCGCATCGACCACAGGGATGGAGACAGCAGCACGAACGTGAGGCCGAAGCGCAATGCGAGAAGTCCCAACACCGGATAGACGAGCAATGCGCTTTTCACGACGGCATAGCTCGTTCCCCAGATGAAAGCCACAACAAGGAGTAACAAATCGGCAGATGTGCTGGACCGGACGCGCATGACGAACCTCCCATAACGGAAAGGCCCTCATTGTCCGACGATGCGTTGAAGGCGATAATCCGGTCAACGAGAATATGTTTTGTGCGTTCAGCGCACAAATAGCCCTGCTACGACCATGACACCGACCGAACTTCTCCCGTTGTTGCCGGATCTCGCCACCTTCGCGCAGGTGGTCGAGGCCGGTAACTTCTCATCGGCAGCCCGTCAGCTTGGCACCACACCTTCGACGATCAGCAGGCAAGTGCAGCGGCTCGAACGGGCACTGGGCACGCGACTGTTCGAACGCTCGACCCGACGCATCCGGCTGACGGAGTCCGGCATGCAGGTCCATCGCCACTGCCGGGACATGATGGACGCGGCGTCCGGAGCCGTCGATGCGGCAAGCCAGCTGACGTCGCAACCGCGCGGCCGGGTCAGCATCAGCGCTCCGATTTCGCTTGCGAAAAGCCTGATTCACCCGAAGATTCCAGGCTTCTTGCGTACCTACCAGGAAGTTGCGGTACAGGTCGTATTCGACGACCGGGATATCGATCCGATCCGCGATCACGTCGATCTTGTTGTGCGGCCCACGCCGACACCGCCGCAAGGCCTCGCGGCGAGACAACTCGGCACTGTGCGATGGGTGCCGTGCGCCTCGCCAGGCTATCTGCGTGCACGAGGCACGCCCGTCGTTCCAAACGATCTTGCACAGCATGATTGTCTCTATCTCGGAGATACTCCAGACGACAACCGGTGGACTTTCCGGCAAGGCAACCACACACAGACCATTGAAGTCAGAGGCCGCTATATAGCGAACGATGTGAGTGCACGGCGTGAGGCCGCGCTGGAGGATTGGGGCGTGGCAAGCCTGCCGGAGTTTGCCGTAGGGGACGATCTCCGTGCCGGCAGGCTGGTACAGGTACTGCCCGAATGGCTGTTCGAGCCACGCGCCTACAGTGGACCTGTCTGGCTGCTGTATCCGCCGAACCGGCTCCTGCCGCCGAAAGTGCGAGCGTTAATTGACTGGCTAGTGGAACAGTCCGGTTGCTAATTGAGCCGAGCCTGCCCGCGATCTGGCCGCCTGCATGGCCGATTTACATTGGAAGCGGCCCTTGTGGTGAAGCCGGGCCGAACGGCAGGAGCGGGTCGAAGAGCGACCAACGTCATTCACTTTCAGCGCAAGCACTACAGGGTGCCCACCAAATCCACAAACGAACTCGAATTCGGGCACTGGCGCGATGCGCAACAAGGCGTCACTGCGGAGCCGTACAATCGGCGGCGTCTATAACAACCGCCCGCGCATACCTGGACGCAGGGCCGGTTTAGAACCACGAGACCCGCGCATGACCAGTTACCTTTACGACGAGCAGACCTTCGACTCGCCCGCAGCCTTTCAGCCGGTTGCGCTGACCGCCGGGAACGGTCACAACGAACGCTGGCTGCAAGAGCGGATTTTTGAGCTACCTCCGCTGCTACCCATGACCGAGATGTTCGGCCACGGCGAGAGCTTCGTGCCGCTCTGCCGCGAGCTTCCACTGCGTTATGGCTCGTCGAGCGTCTTCCTGGACATCCTGGGCGTTTCCGCTACCGGCCGACTCGTGCTCGTCGAATGCAAGTTGTGGCGCAACCCCGAAGCTCGCCGCGAGGTCATTGCGCAGTTGTTCGAATATGCATCGTTGCTTTCCGAGTGGACGTATTCCGACCTGGAAGCGCGTCTCAAGAGGGCCCGTGGCCTGGCTGGCGAAAATCCCATATTCGCCGCGGTCAAAGCCGTGCATCCCGAACTCGACGAGGGAGCGTTCGTCGACTCTGTGAATCGGTCGCTCGAGCGCGGTGACTTCCTTTGCGCCATCGCAGGCGACGGCATTCGTAGCGACTTGCAGTCGTTGCGCCGGTTGCTCGCCGCGCAGGGCGGTGTGCTGTCTCAACTCGCGCTCGTCGAAATCCGCACGTATCGCGATGCGGTTGGGCGCACGCTTCTCATGCCGACCGTCCCGTTGCACACCGAAGTCGTGCAACGCGAGGTGCTCGTGCGCCCCGACGGCGCGCCGCTTGAGCGCACAACTTCGCTTGACGAAGTGGCACCGGCGCAGGAGTCCACGGCTCAAACGAAGGCCGTTAGCGCATCAAAGCTTCTGAATCGCGCGTTCTGGGACAAATTCATTGAGCAGGTGAAGTTCGACCACCCCGACCAAACGCCACCGCGACACGGCGGGAACAACTTCGTCCGAATGGATCTACCGGGCCCCGTGCAAGGGCTGGTCGCCTACCGGGAGCAGCCGAAGACGGCGGGCCTCTTCGTCAAGTTCCTGGGCGCGGACGGGCGGGAAGCGTTGCAAGCGCTCATTGAGGACCAGGCTGCGCTAGAACAGGAAGTCGGCCAGCCGATTCGATTCAAAGTCAACGAAGGACAGGATGCGGAGCGGGTAGCGGGACTCCTCGGCGTTCAGCTCGAAGCGAAGAAAGATGGGGCTGCCCGAGATGCCGAGCAGCTCGCATGGCTGCTGCGCACCTGCAACGCCCTGGTGAACGTACTTCGGCTCCGCCTAGGCGGTACGGGCAACTAAAGCCTGACCTCCTTGGTAGATAGGCAAGTCGATGTCCGCGGTCGGCCACGAAGCGTCATTCGCCGGTACGTTCGGTCGGACACTCAGACGTCGGCTCCGCTCTGCATACGGTCATTGGGCTCGGAAAGCCGACTACGGCCGATCGCACGAATTTGCGCCGCCGTGACGGTCCCCTTTGCAGCCTCTTTCAATCATTCTGGCTCAGGCGTTGCCCCGTCCGGGGCCTTTGTTGGCGCTTCGTCCTTGACCAGTCTGGGGGTGAACCGCTCCGTCAGGAGCGGTCCAAGGATCGAAGTAACAACCAGCAACACCAGCACTGCGTTTAGCATCTTCGCGTCCAGCAACCGTATTCCGGCTGCATTGAACGTTTTATAGCCGACCTACGAGGCCGCAAGCGTGGCCGCAACCTGCGGTAACGTCAGCGCCACCATCTCCAGCTTCGCCTGACGTGAGTAGCCAAATGCACGCCCCGCGAGAAGCGCAGCGATTCCCTTTCCCAAGATCAGGGAACCGATGAGGCCTGCAACCAGCCAAAAGTGCGTCCAGACAGCATGCTCGAATGCGATGGGTGCGATCAGGAAGCCGGTAACAATGAAGAAGACCGGGATGAACAGGGTCTTGCCAACGAATTCCAGCTTCTCCTTCGCGGAGTGTTTGCCGACCGCCGCATTGACTGACAATCCGGCCAGAAAGGCGCCGACAATGCCTGGCAGTTGGATCAGATTTGAGAGCATGCCAGCCACCGCCATGATGCCAAGCATTGTGATGAAATAGCCTTGCTCGTTGTCGCGCAGCTTGCTCAGGCCCCAAGCGCCCACACGGCTGCCGCCGAACAGGATCAGTGGCACGAAAATGGCGACCTCAGCAATTTGCACGGCGAGGCCAGATGGCGAGAAGCCGGTCGTGTAGATTGACACGCAAATTGCAAACACGATTAGGGACAGCATGTCCGATACGAGAGTGGCGCCGATCGTGACGACGACCGGTTCCAGCCCCACGGCGCCAAGGCGCGTGACGATCGGCAAACTGATCAAGGTGTGCGATGCGAGCAGCGAGCCGATGACGATAGCGGGAACAATTGGATAGCCGAACGCCAGACCCAATGCGGTGCCGATCACTTGCGGCATCATGGTAGTAACTATTCCGAATGCGATCGACCGAGTCCGTGTTCGCCGAAACAGATCGATGTCGATTTCAAGCCCGGCCGTGAACATCAGCATCAGCACCCCGAGGTCCGCGAAGAACTGCGCAACCGGATGGTTCCGCGCGAAGACATCGAACCCGTAAGGTCCTAGAAGGACCCCGAAAATGAGCAGCACAATGAGTTCTGGAATTCTGAGACGCCGTGCAAGCGTGGGAGCGCCGACAACAACTACCGTTAATATCGCGAGCTTTGCTAGGGACGGCAGCGCCAGCAAGGCGGACCTTAACGCATCAAACCATTGCATCGTCTTTTCCTCCCCAAACGGGCCGCGACGGATCGTCCACGGAAGTTCAAGGTCGCGACTCGTCTGATATGCATGGATTCGACCCTCGCCCAGTTTTATCAGCTTAGGTCGCACGGCAAAAAAATCAGCCAAAAACTCGGTTCCGGTGGCGCTTCAGAGATTCTGCGCTCGCTGCGCGGATACCCTGTGATTAGGAAACGTATCCAACAATCCCTGGGATGGACATGGCATCTGCATAGCGTCTGATCAGGCAGCACTCCAGCGCCGTGCTACTACCGGTGCTCGCTGCAATTCTCGTGATTTCGTCGGTGAAGGTTTGGCGTCATAGTTGACGGCAACGCGCACGCCTGCAACTCCGCCGAATGTTCGCGATCAGTTCCAAAGCGGACGTTGTCCTGTATCGACCTCAATGCCCGCTCCGGGTCGGCATGCGCCTTTCCCCCAAATCCGCGAAGAAGCTTCCTGGCCCTTCGCGGATTTCGAGGGAGACCACTTGCGGACAGGCTGTAGTCGGCCTAAAGGCGACGTACACTCAAATCGATCGATTCCCAGGTCGTCGGAGCCCACGTTATGGTCGCCCAACTCAATCACACCATTGTCTGGTGCTCGAACCAGAGCGCCTCCTCCAGGTTTCTGGCAGAAATGCTGGGCCGGCCCGCGCCGACTCGCTTCGGCCACTTCGACGTCGTCGAGCTGGACAACGGCGTCTCGCTCGACTTTGCCGAAGTTGAGGCCAAGATCCAGCCGCAGCACTACGCCTTCCTGATCAGCGAAGCGGATTTCGATGCCGTCTTCACCCGCATCAAGGATCGCGGACTGGAATTCTGGGCCGATCCGAGGGGTAGCCGCCCGGGCGAGATCAACCACAACGATGGCGGGCGCGGCGTCTATTTTCGCGATCCTGACGGCCACTACCTCGAAGTGATCACCCGGCCGTACGGCAGCGGCGCGTGAGGGAGCTTCTGCCATCTGCCGCAGAGCGACCCGCAATCCATACATTCCAATGACATCGTTGAACATTGTGGGTCGCCGAATGCGCGCTTTCGTATTAAAGGCGTACGGTGGCCCAGAGTGCGCGAGTCTGGAAGATGTTCCCGTGCCCACTCCCGCTTCACGGCAACTTCTCGTCGGTGTTCGCGCCGCGGGCCTGAACCCTGTGGACTTCAAGACGCGCAGGGGTGGCCTGCGAGTTGTACAGCGTTACCGGCTACCCGTTGTACTCGGTAACGAGCTGTCAGGGAAGGTCATTGCGTGTGGCGACCAGGTGCGTCGGTTTCGCGTCGGCGACCGCGTGTTCGCATGCGTTGCCAGGGCCAGAATGGGCGCGTTCGCCCAGTTCGCAATCGTCGAGGAAGACCACGCGGCCGTGATACCCGCGAGCATCGACTTTGCAACTGCCGCGGCGATTCCGGTTGCCGGGCTCACCGCGCTGCAGGCGCTGCGCGATGAATTGCATGTCTCGAAAGGACAGCGGATATTCATCTCCGCAGGCGCTGGCGGCGTAGGCACTTTCGCCATACAGCTTGCCAGGCACCTCGGTGCCCAGGTTGCAACGACCGCGTCGCCGCGTGGAGAAGCACTCGTTCGACGGCTTGGCGCCGACCTCGTCATCGACTACACGCGGGAGCAGCCCGCATCGGTTCTCTCGGGATTCGACGGTGCATTCGACCTGCTAGGCGGCGACACACTCAAACAGGCATTCGGCATTGTCCGGCCGGGCGCCACCGTCGTTTCTGTCGCGGGAATACCTGAACCGGGTTCAGCGTCGAAAGACCTGGGACGCGGTCCAGGGTTGCAGGCGCTGTTCTGGATTGCAAGCTTTTCGCTGAGACGCTGCGCGGGCCAGTACGGAGCGCGCTACCGCTTTCTTTTCATGCATCCGAGCGGCGCTGACCTATCCGAACTTGGCCGCCTTGTTGACGCCAAGACACTCAAGGTGGTTATCGACGGCGTGTATTCGTTTGAGCACATCGCCGACGCCATGGCCAAGCTCGAATCGGGACGTGCCAAAGGCAAGATCGTCGTCACGATGCCAGACGTCCCGGCAGGTTAGGACGCAGACGCGTTTCATAGGGCTCTGCTCGATGGGCTGGCGGCGGTGCCGACGAATCACATGGGGAACCGCTGTGCCCCGAAAGCGACCTTCGAAACACCTACGAGTGCGCTCTCACCCAGAAGAGTCGGCCGCGTCCAGCGAGTTCCGCGACCGGCTGCGGTGGGGGCCTGCGGATCGAACTCGAATCGGCATTGTCAATGGTCAGCAATGTCGTGATTCTGAAGTTGCCCAGGCAGGCGCGTGCTAGCTGCTATTGCCCGTTCTGATCCGACGCTCGCGCCTTCGAGTCGCTTACTGGAGCGATGATGCCGAAGAGCCCGTTTGTCTCCTTGTTAGGACCTGCCGAGAAGTACAGCGTGTCCGGACTCGAATTGCGGCCGCCACCAAGTGTCAGAGTCCACAGGCCGTCGATAGCAAGTGGATTGCCGGACTCATTCTCCAGTTGATCGACGAACCTGCCGTCATTGTCAAAGACATTGATTCGGCCATTGCCGAAATTGCCAATCAGGATCTTGCCGCTGAAGCGCCCGAACGCAAACGATGCGCGCGTGATGCCCCACGGCGAGTCGAGCGGTCCCTGGCTCGCAAAGCGGCGCAGCAGGTGTCCGTCGGTATCGAATACATCGACGAATCCATGACCGCGGCCTGCAACGTCGTCGTGCTTCTTATCGTCCTGCTTCGCATAGGTGACGAAAAGGTCTCCATCGATGTTCGCGATACCAAACGGCGCGTAGCCGGCCGGGATGTTCGGGTCGACGAAGCCACCATCCGTCCTCGCGGGCATAAACAGGCCGTTCGAACCGTTCGGCCCAAATACATCGATCTGACCCGAGCGGAAGTTCGTCGCAAACAGGAATCCTCCTTTCGCATTCACTCCGAAGACTAACCCCTTGTAGACGGCCCCGTTAACGGCGGAGGGATTGGACGAGTTATCGACCGCCATCACGGCGTTGTTCGGCGGAGTCAACCCGCCAGCCCAGGCGGACATCGTGCCGTCTTCGGTGGCGAAGATGAATATGGCTGGGATCTTGGTACCTGGCACGAGAAAGGCCGATGAAGGATTCCATACGATCCCGGTTGGCGCCGCGGGCGTGGGATTCGGTGGATTGTTAGGATAGACGGGACGACACGCGCCGGCCGGTATGACGTTGCCTGGTAGCGGGATGGAGACCTGCAGCGGCACCTTTGTCCCCTCGCCGTCATACAGCGTGGAGCAGCCCGTGGCATTGTCGTTGATCCAGAATGGACTTCCTGCCGGACTAAAGGCAATACCCCAGGCGTTCTGCAATACCCCGTCGACTTTCGGGGCAGCGCCCGCCACGTTGGACACGAGTGGTTTGACGACGTAAGCATCGTCTGCAACGGCATGCCCGATTGTGAAACTGGCGGCGAGGACAGTCACGGCCGCCGCTTTGAGACCCCACGATATCTGAGACATAGCTTCCCTCCTAGTCTGACTGGCGAGAAATCGCCGCAGGCTAAACGACCGCTGTGCTTCAAATATTCCCGCTCGACTCCAGAATAATCCGCTGGTCACCCGGTCGAATGGCGCGATAGGGGGCGGCCTCGGCCCTTCGACCCGATTCATCGTTCCGCGAGGGATCTTGCCGTTACGCTCCGTATCGCTACGTCGCCGTCGGCTGCGGCGCCGGCACGCGCTGCGAGCGAGCATGGTTCGCTGGTTGCGCGGCCACGTCGACTTGTCCATGAATGCGCGCTTGATGAGCGTCCGCGAACATGTAGTACGGGAAAGGGTGGGGCGGCTCGGAGGCCGCGTCGAGCCGGTCAACCAGTTCGGGCGCCAGCGTGAAATCGAGGGCTCCGAGCGACTCCTCGAGTTGCGCCGCCTTCGTCGCGCCCACGATGATGCTCGCGACTCCGCGTTTCTGATACAGCCAGTTCAGCGCCACCTGGGCCATCGGCCGGTTCGCAAGGCGTGCGACCGCCTCCAACTCCGCGACGATCGCGAAGTTGCGCGCCGAAAGCTTGTCGAATCCGGGCGGCGGCTTGTCGCCGACGGTCTGCAGGCGGCCGCTGCCCGTGACGTCGGTCGGACGTTGTGCGCCCTGTGACGGACGGTATTTGCCCGACAGCACACCCATGCCGAGCGGGCTCCACGCCACGAGCCCCATCCCGAGGCTCGTCGCGAGGTCGGCGAACTCGTGTTCCACGTTGCGCTCGATCATCGAGTACTCCACCTGCATCGCCGCGACCGGTTCGAAGCCGCGCCAGTCCGCGAGCGTCTGCGCGCGACCGGCATACCACGCGGGCACGTCGGAAAGCCCGACGTAGCGGATCTTGCCCGCGCGCACGGCGTCATCCATCGCGCGCATCACTTCGTCAGCGGGCGTCATACGGTCCCATGTGTGCAGGTAGTAGAGGTCGATGTAATCGGTGCCGAGCCGCCTGAGCGAGCCTTCGAGCGCGCGCAGCAGGTTCTTGCGATGGTTGCCGCCCGCGTTCGGGTTGCCCGGCTGCGCGTTGTACGAGTATTTCGTCGCGATCACGAGCCGCTCGCGCAGTCCACGCGCCGCCGTGAACCGGCCGACCCATTGTTCGCTCGTGCCTTCGGTGTAGAGGTCGGCCGTGTCGATGAAGTTGCCGCCTGCGTCGACGTACAGGTCGAAAAGCTGCCGCGCGGCCGCTTCGTCGGCGCCCCAACCCCATTCGGTGCCGAACGTCATCGTGCCGAGCGAGATCGGGCTCACGCGCAGGCCGGAGCGGCCGAGCAGGGTGTAGTGGTCGAGCGTCATGGCTGTCTCCTTTGGAGGTGGGCGAGCGATGGCTTCATCGTGCGCCAGTTCTTTTTGTGGAAAAATCGGCTTCACCTGAAAGCACTGTGAAGCAACGCTTCACAACGGAGGCGCTATGGACGCATCCTGCTTGCCTGCGCTGTTGGCCGTCGCGGCGGTCGCACGACACGGCAGCTTCACGCGCGCCGCGAGGGCCGCGGGCATGTCGACATCGGCTCTTTCGCAGAGCGTGCGCGCGCTCGAGGTGCGACTAGGCGTGCGCCTCTTCAATCGGACGACGCGTCGCGTCGTCCTGACCGAAGCCGGTGCGCAATTCCTTGCGCGTGTGCAACCGGCGCTTGCCGAGATCGACGCTGCTTTCGATGCGCTGGACGAAACGCGCGGCCTGCCGGCGGGTACGTTGCGCATCAACCTGTCGCGCATCGCGAGCGAGTTGCTGGTGATGCCGCATGTCAGTGAGTTCTTGCAGCGCTATCCGCAGATCCGGCTGGAACTCGCGCTCGACGACGGCTTCGCCGATCTGGTGAGTGAAGGGTTCGATGCGGGCATCCGGCTGGGCGAGAGTCTTGCGCCCGGGATGGTCGCGGTGGCGCTGGGCGGGCCGATAAGGCTTGCGGTCGTCGGGTCGCCGGATTACTTCGCGCGCCATCCTCCGCCTGCGACGCCTGATGACCTCGTGGCGCACGACTGCCTGCATTACCGCTTCGCGACGGGCGGGGTGTATCGATGGGAGTTCGTGCGACCGGACGAGCCCCAGCGCGTGTTCGACGTGATCACGCAAGGCCGTCTGGTCACCAACGACCTGAGAACGATGGTGCAGGCCGCGGAACGGGGCGTCGGCTTGCTGCATGTGATCGACGATTACGTGCGTGCGCAACTGGACGAAGGGCGGCTCGTGCCGGTGCTTCAAATGTGGTGTCCTTCGTTTCCGGGCTTCTACCTTTATACGGCGGGACGCGCGCAGATGCCCGCGAAGCTGCGGGCGCTAATCGACTTTCTGAGGGAGAAGCGAGAGGGCGTAAGTTTCAGCCTGACCCCTGGAATTTAGACGTCCCTTTGTTGCCGTACGTCGCAAGGCCGCTTTCAGCAAGCACCGCGGTCAACGAATTACGCAGCAGTTCGACTGGCCGCATCAGCCGGCCCGGCAGCGAGCCGTGCACGAACCACACCTCGGCACCAGTGCGGAAATCGACGGCGTCGATCACCTGCAGCGCGTCGCGATAAGCTGAACGCTCCAGTATGTCGGGCGTAGCGACACCGAGGCCCAGACCGCGCGACACCAGCGATAGTTGCAGCTCCGAACCAAATGCTTCGACCGCGACGTTAAACGGTAAGCCGGCCGCGTCCAATGCTCGGCTCAACGTCGAGCGCATCCCGCAGCCGTTCTGGTTGAGTACCCACACGTATCTGGCCAGATCGGCAAGCGTGACTGGCGTGTCGGGCAGGCCTAGCGACCGCGGTGCGACGATCACGGTGGGCTGGAACGCGAGGGCGGTCGCGCGCAACGTGTCGGGTGGTATGAAGTTCGAAGGCATCAGTACCACCGATGCATCCAGCGCCCCCCGTTCAACGCTTTGAACGAGGCTTGGCGACCAGCCAGCCGTGACGCGCAAGGTGAGCCGCGGAAACGCGCTGCGTAAATGGTCGACCGGCTTTTCCAGCGCCACGTCAGCCAGAAACGGCGGCATGCCCATTCTCAGCTCGCCGCACGGATCGCTGTCGGGTGAGGCCACCGAGAGGAGATCGTCGACCGCGCTCAACACTGAGCGGGCGAGGGCATAGACCTCGTTGCCCGTGGCGGTCGGCTTGAGCGGTTTGCTCTGGCGATCGAGCAGTTCAGCGCCAAGCGTTGTTTCGAGGTTCTGTACACGCCGCGTCAGACCGGGCTGCGTCAGATGAAGACGTTCCGCGGCGCGCACCATGGAGCCGCCCTCGACGACTGCAACGAACGCCTCGAGATCACGTGTGTTCAAAGCAAACTCGCATAATTACTATACGTATATTTCAATTGTCGCATATTTGGCGTGTGGCTACGATGGGTCGTATTCAGTCTTCTGAGCCCATTTCGATGAATCCCTCTGCCCAAACGCGCGCCAACACAACTGCAGCCGTTTGCGCCGAATGCCCTGACGCGCCTACCCTCACGCCGCTGCTCACTGCCTTCTTCGCGATCGCAGTCGGCCTGATCGTGATGAACCTGTTTGCCGCGCAACCGCTGACCGGCGCGATCAGCCGCAGTCTGCATCTTGCGCCGCAGTTCGCGGGATTGACGGCGATGCTGCCGCAGTTCGGTTATGCGGCCGGTCTGGTACTCCTCGTGCCGCTTTGCGATCTGCTGGAAAACCGCCGCCTGATCGTGAGCATGCTGGTGTGCTGCGCCGTCGTCCTCGCAATCGCGATGTTCACCGGTTCACGCGGCGTGTTCCTGGCCGCGTTATTCGCTGCCGGTGCGGCATCGAGCGTGATTCAGATGCTGGTGCCGATGGCTGCGTCGATGGCGCCGGATAGTCACCGCGGACGCGCAGTCGGCAATGTGATGAGCGGCGTGATGCTTGGCATCGTGTTGTCGCGACCTGCCGCCAGTCTGATCGCCGGAACGATCGGCTGGCGCGCGTTCTATGGACTTGCCGCGGGGATCGACGCTCTGCTTGCCGTCGTGATTCGCGTGCAGTTGCCGGCGCGCGTCCCGTCAGTTTCGACACGCTATTCGACGTTACTGCGCTCCCTCTGGACGCTGCTGCGCGACGAACGCGTGCTGCAACGCAGTGCCGCCTCGGCCGCGCTGGTGATGGGCGCGTTCAGCGCATTCTGGACCGCTATCGGGCTGCGGCTTGTACAGCCGCCGTTCAGTTTCGGAATGAACGGCATTGCGCTGTTCGCGCTGACCGGCGCAGCGGGCGCGATCGTCACGCCGCTCGCGGGACGCGCGGGCGATCGCGGCTCGGGCCGGCGAACATTGTTTGTCGGGCACGTGACGATGCTCCTTGCGCTCGTCGTAATCGGTGTCGCGGGCGCCGGATGGGGCGGGTTTTCAGCGAGCGCGCATCCGCGGCTGGCTATCGCGATGCTGGCGGCCGGAGTCGCTGCGCTCGACGCCGGCGTCGTCACCGATCAGACGCTGGGCCGCCGCGCGATCAACCTGATCAATCCGGCAGCGCGCGGCAGACTGAACGGGTTATTCGTCGGCGTGTTTTTTGTAGGCGGAGCACTCGGCGCGGTGTTGTCAGGCGCGATGTGGGCGTGGGCGGACTGGAGCGGTGTATGCGCGGTGGGCTTCGTTTTCACAGGCCTTGCATTCGTGGTCGGGTTAGGCGGCGCAGCTTAGAAGACGTGGACGGCGTCACCTCTAGCGTACGGCTTCGAAGTCGGCTTCGGCGGCCTTAAGCTCACGCTCCGCTTCGCGCCATGCGGCGTGCGCGGCGCGGAATTCCGCCAGTGCCTCCGGGTTGCCGCGCCGCATCACCACTACATCCGCGCGGTATTTCCACAGTAGGGCAGCGCGAGCGGCTTTTTCGGCCAAGGCAAGGCGTGCCTCGATAGGTGCGAACATGATTAACCCCTTACAGGTCGTCGTAAAACCTGGCGTGTTCCTCGCCGTCGATTACGCCCGCTTCGAGCACTCGCCTCATTGCATCGTCAAGCGGCGCGCATTTGCGTCCCTCGGCTCCGGTCGTAAGGGCTGCGAAAAGTCGGCTTTCGTCGTGTGCATGTCAAGTTCCTTTGGCGTGCCCGATAAGCGCGTGGCGAGCCCACGCCTGACGGATGTTCATCGCAACGATCACAAGCACGGGAAAGAGTGTCACGATGTAGATGGCGGCTTTCATGTCGTTCCCCTTACTGGCGCGGCCTAAGCCACTTCTAGTGCGTGTCGCGCACTTTCCGCACGTTGAACAAGCCATACAAGCCCATTGCGGCCTCCACGTCCTCCTTCGTCATATCCGCGTAGGGATGGGCGGGCCGATAGGCTCCGGCAGGTTCTGCGGGTTTCTCCAGCTCGTAATACGGCGCGTGCTCGTACCGCTCGTGTTCGGGTTTCATGGCCTGCTCCTTCTTTCTTTCGTTTGCCCTTCATTCGTTGGACCGTGGCCGACTCCGTCAACTCCCGGCGAGTTGAGTTAATTGGTGCGGTTGGTTGTCGCGGTCACGCAAAAGAAAACCGCTCGTGGGCGGTCTTGTTGGTTGATACAGCCAGAAACGGCTTCTACAGGCGGGCCGCGATATCGGTTGTCGTTTCCCGGAAGTATCGGGCGATCAGTATTTCAACGCTCGTATATCCTGATCTCTTGCATTGCACTTGTACGGGAACCCGCTATAACGGCGCGCATCACTTTGCGGACGCACGTTGATCCGTCGCTCCGGTACGCATCCGCGCGCCTCGGCTGCACCTGCGGCAAGGCGATCAGGGCGATTGCTGCCTGATCACCAAGAAATGTTGGACGCCAAACATGCGCCGTAAGGAAAGACAGTCCACAACCCTTCAACCGCCTATAAATAACGTGGCTTGAAAGAGGTTGGCGTCTGCAAGATCAGCACGATGGAGACTTTGTCTGTCCTCGCCAGGAGAACACGACCAATACGAGAACGCCTCGTCTGTTGGATATGCCTTCAACGACAAGCGCTTCGTCGGCCATGTCTTCCATTTACGTGACACTTTGAGTGTTTCTACTTTGTAGCGGTGTTCCAAGCAATGGAGCCGGTGTCGATTCGACATCTCCGCCCAGCGCGCTTTGTCAGCTAGAAAGCTGAAGCGGACCGTTCGACTAAACGAAAACATGGAGTTCTCATGACTAAGCTAAGTAATAAGGTTGCCCTTGTGACGGGCGGGTCAAGGGGCATCGGCGCTGCCATTGCCAAGAGATTGGCCGCAGACGGCGCGCGCGTGGCGATTACTTTCTCCAAGGGCAGCGATGCGGCTGACAACGTAGTCAAAGCCATACAAAGCGCGGGCGGACAAGCGATTGCGATCCAGGCAGATGCAGCGAAGCCGGAAGCAATCAACCATGCGGTGCAGCAGACGATTGCCGCATTCGATGGCCTGGACATTCTGGTCAATAATGCAGGGACGGCGATTCCAAAACCCTTCGAAGAGACGACTCTGGAGGAATTGGATCACGTCATCAACCTTAATATTCGGGGCGTGTTTCTGACAACGCAAGCAGCCCTCAAGCATCTGAAGGCCGGCGGCCGCATCATCAATATTGGCTCGTGCGTGGGAGAGCGAATGGTGACTCCGGGCCTGGTCCCCTATTCCGCGACGAAGGCGGCCATACGGATGTTCACGCAGGGCCTATCACGAGAAGTTGGCGAACGAGGTATCACGGTCAACAATATTCAACCTGGCCCAATCGACACGGATCTCAACCCTGCGGCGGGTGATTGGGCAACCCCTCAATTGGCGATGACCGCGCTCAAGAGATACGGGCAGGTCGATGAAATTGCGTCAATTGTTGCTTTTATTGCTAGCGACGAAGCAGCGTACATCACCGGAGCGAATCTTACGATCGACGGCGGCACGAATGCCTAGCGTTAGGATTGACTCTCGGCGATGAGGCGGAAAAATGGGACTTTCGTTGTCAACGGGCACGGAAAGTGGCCTTCGACCGCCATGGTCCCACCACGCACACGGCCGAGGCGACAACAGCCCGAGGTGTTGGAAACTGCGTGTTCCAGGTGGACGTCTTTGGGTTCCGTTGAGCTTACGGCCGGCCGAATCGGCTGGCAGCAAGCTGCCTGTGCAACAAGTATCAACGAAAGCGGAACGGACTATCTATATCGGGTCGGTAAGCGCCTTTTCCCGAAAATCTTCGATGAACCCAAACTATTGCACCAACTGCTGAATCCGCACCGAACGGCTGCCCGTGAAAAGCCGGCGTCGATGACCGGCGCGCTCAGTTAGCCGCCGTTGAGCCGCTTACCGCGAAATCTTCATTTGCGCACGTCGATTTCTCCGACGATCATTCGTCGTAGTCACAGGAGGCGCCTTTGCCTCCAAACAATAACGTCTACAAAGGAGAAACCCGAATGCGTGTAATGGTCATCATCAAGGCAACCCCCGAATCCGAGGCTGGGCAAATGCCAGGCATGGAACTCATCGCGGCGATGGGCAAATATAACGAAGAACTCGTGAAGGCTGGGATCATGCAAGGCGGCGACGGGCTGAAGCCGAGTTCGGCAGGCGTACGCGTGAGGTTTTCAGGGAAGAACCGTACCGTCGTCGACGGCCCGTTTGCCGAGGTCAAGGAATTGATCGCCGGGTATTGGCTCTGGCAAGTTCAATCGATGGACGAAGCGATTGAATGGGTCAAGCGTTGCCCGAATCCGATGGTGAGTGATTCAGAGATCGAGATTCGGCCTTTCTTTGAGCCTGCGGACTTTGGTGAGGCCTTTACTCCTGAGCTTCAAGAGGAGGAAAAGCGGCTACGACAGCAGATTGACGGGCAGACGCGCTGACTTTTCATCGCCGTCAGTCTGCCGAGGGCGCGGTTGGTGTGAGATGCCGGGCCGGTGCGTTCGGCCTGGTGCAGATCGGTGCAAAAGAGGAGGGCGGCTCACCATGAGCCGCCCTCTTTTTGTGCGTTGCCGTGCCGGCCGGTCGATTCGCTAATCGCCTATTTGCCCGCCATCAATTCATCGCGCACCTGCGCGCCGATCTCGAACGAGCGCAGCCGCGCTTCGTGATCGTAAATCTGCGCGGTCAGCATCAACTCGTTCGCGCCAGTCTGCTCGATGATCGATTGCAGACCTTCGCGGATCGCGTCGCGATCGCCGAGCACCGTGCAGGCGAGCGCGCGTGCGACGTTATTCAGCTCCATCTCCGATGCGTCGAGCCGCTCGACCGGCGGCTGCAATTGCCCCGGCGTGCCGCGCCGCAGATTGATGAACTGCTGCTGCAGCGAGGTGAAAAGACGTGCGGCTTCGTCGTTCGTGTCGGCGGCGAACAGATTGACGCCGACCATCGCATAGGGTTTCGCTAGCGTCGCGGACGGCCGGAACTGCGAGCGATACACCTGCAGCGCGCTCATCATGTAATCGGGCGCGAAGTGCGACGCGAACGCGAACGGCAGCCCGAGCGCCGCGGCCAGTTGCGCGCTGTAAAGCGACGAGCCGAGCAGCCACAGCGGCACCTGCAGGCCCGCGCCCGGCACCGCGCGAATACGCTGGCCCGCGACCGGTTCCGCGAAATAACGTTGCAGCTCGACGACGTCGTCGGGGAAGGTTTCGGCGCTCGCCTGCAGATCGCGGCGCAGCGCGCGGGCGGTGGTCTGATCGGTACCGGGCGCGCGGCCGAGGCCGAGATCGATCCGCCCCGGATACAGCGACGCGAGCGTGCCGAACTGTTCGGCGATCACGAGCGGCGCATGGTTCGGCAGCATGATGCCGCCGGAGCCGACGCGAATCGTCTTCGTGCCGCCTGCCACGTAGCCGATCACGACGGAGGTCGCCGCGCTCGCGATGCCAGTCATATTGTGATGCTCGGCGAGCCAGTAGCGCTTGTAGTTCAACCTTTCCGCGTGCTGCGCGAGTGACAGTGTGTTCCTGAACGCGTCCGCTGGCGTGGCGCCCGCGGTGACCGGTGAAAGATCGAGAACCGAGAAGGGGATCATTGTGTGTTGATTGCAGTGGGCGGCGCTTTCGCGCGATGGGGCATTGTGGCAAAGCGGCGGCTTTTCTGCTGGCGGCGCGGCGATGTCCATATCGGCCGAAGGGTCTGTGGGGAGCGCGAGGCGATGATTCGTGGCGCGGAAATTGCACTTGCTGGCGTGTTCGCGCGGCGGTGTTTCGCATTCGCCTTGCGCGGGTATAAGCAATCCAGCGAGTGACCGTGCGCCGATCCGCATTCGAGAGTACGGTTGAATTATCGACACGGTGACGCGAGCCGTTACCGGAAATCTGGAATGAAAGCGAAGGAGTTCCCGATCCCATGAATGTCGTCAAAGAGTTTCATACCCGATCATTCCAAGACGTGTGCCACGCATTGCTCGCCCGCGAGGAGATCGCACTCCTCGACGTGCGTGAGGAAGATCCGCACGCGCGCAGTCATCCGTTGTTCGCCGCCAATCTGCCACTGTCGCGGCTCGAGCTCGACGCGCCAGCGCGGCTGCCGCGGCGGGCGGTGCCGATCGTCGTGTTCGATGCCGGCGAGGGCCTCGCGAGGCGCGCGGCCGAGCGCCTGACCGCGCTCGGCTACACCCATGTCGCGTTGCTCGAAGGCGGCCTGCAAGGCTGGCGCGAAGCGGGCGGCGAGCTGTTCAGGGACGTCAACGTGCCGAGCAAGGCATTCGGCGAACTGGTCGACAGCG